>DASYKE010000117.1:0-14140 GCA_035995725.1 Burkholderiaceae bacterium
CCAGGGATTGCTGAAACATTTGCTCAACGAACAAATGAATACCCGGATGGAATCGGTCAATGCCTACATGCAGATCATCCCGCCGGGCAGCCGCTCGGGCAAGCACCGGCATCTGGCCGAGGAATGCGTGTACGTGCTGGAGGGACGGGGCTACGACCTGCACCAGGACTGCGACGTGGAAATCACGGATACGTATCACTGGAAGGCGCAGGACGAAGTCAAGCGCTATGAATGGGAAGCGGGCGACGTGATCTACATTCCGCCCAACACGATCCATCAGCATTTCAATGCCGATCCGGATCGTCCGGTGCGGCTGATCTCGGCGATCAACCGGATCTACGAAAAGTTTGGCCTGAACGACCTGGAGCAGATCGAGGATGCGCCGGAATACAGGCCGGGCGTGGTGCTGACGGGGGAGATGGTGGCGCAGTACCTGAACCCGAAGGCAAAGCAACCGGCGTGATGATATCGACGGTAGTGCCATGCCGCTGTAGCGAGCGTGTCGGGATGGCGCTTGAGCGAAATTGTAAATTGCAGAGTGCGGCATCCCAGTCCGAGCATCGGGCTGCGACGTACTCTGCCGTTAGATGCAACTGAGGAGACAACATGTATTGGTCCAGATTTTTCCCCCGCGTGTGGCTATCGCTGGTAGTACTGGCGGCGAGCCTGACTGCAACCGCACAGGATGCGTCGCTGCTTTCGTACGACAAGCCGGATCGCGCAGAGAAGGTGCTCGCGGCTGCAAAGAAGGAAGGCACATTGACGCTTTACACGTCGATCGCGGAAAAAGATATACCGCCATTGATCACGGCTTTCGAAAAAAAATACGGCATCAAGGTGAAGATATGGCGGGCGGGCAGCGACAAGGTTCTTCAAAGAACGCTTACCGAGACCTCGGGAAAACGCTATGAAGTCGACGCTATTCACATCAGTGCTCCGGAGCTTGAGGCATTGCATCTCGAAAAGGTATTGCAGCCGGTCAGCAATCCCGCTTTCAAGGAACTGCTCCCCGGTACGGTTCCGGCCCATCGCGAGTGGGTGGCAACGCTGTTGACCGTGTTCGTACAAGCCTACAACACCAATCAACTCAAAAAAGACGATCTGCCCAAGTCGTACCAGGACTTGCTGAACCCGAAATGGAAGGGAAAGCTCGGCATCGAAACCGAGGATTTCGACTGGTTTGCCGCCGTCGTGACCGACATGGGCGAAGCGAAAGGCATGAAACTGTTTCGCGACATTGTCGCAACGAACGGTATTTCCGTACGCAAGGGACACTCGTTGTTGAACAATATGGTTGCAGCCGGTGAAGTCCCGCTGGCGCTGACCGTCTACAACTATATGCCCGAAGCATCGAAGAAGCGCGGCGCTCCGATCGATTGGTTTGCACTGGAGCCGGCGATTGCCCGTGCCAACGGGATCGGAATTGCACGGCGGGCTCCGCATGCGAATGCGGCACTGCTCTTTTACGATTACATGTTGTCGACCGAGGCTCAGAAAATACTGGCCTCGATGGATTATGTGCCAACCAATGCCACCGTGGGGTCGCCGCTGAAAAACATGAAGGTCAAGGTGATTGATCCGGCTGTTACATTGACCCAGATGGAAAAATGGACCAAGGCCTACGACGAAGTGATACTGCAAAAGGGTGGTAAATAGGCACAGTCGGTAACCTGCGTCCGGTACCGGATAAAATGCCATGTACGACCATTCGATGCATAAAACCAACAAGGAGCAAGCATGACCGCCGCCGCAATCACCCCTGAAGCCCCACCCGAAAAATCGTTCCGCGAAGTCTGGCTGATTACCATCGGGCATGCGCTGACACATTGGTATCCGGCTACCTTCTATCTGCTGCTGCCGCTGATCGGAAAAGAGCTGGGCCTGACCTACGGCCAGATCGGCCTGATCATG
This sequence comes from Burkholderiaceae bacterium, assembly GCA_035995725.1. Lineage (GTDB taxonomy): Bacteria > Pseudomonadota > Gammaproteobacteria > Burkholderiales > Burkholderiaceae_D > JAQGLW01. The sequence goes on from DASYKE010000117.1 coordinate 1,912, forward strand.
ACGTGCCAGTACATCGCCGGCGCCATTTCGAATGTGCCGGGCGGAATGCTGGTCGACACGGTCGGCAAAAAAGGCTTGCTGATGGCGGTGTCGTTATTCTGGGTCGGTTTTCCTTACCTGTTGATGAGCTTTACCCACAGTTACGTGATGCTGCTGATCTGTGTATCGATGGTCGGCGTCGGCAATAACCTGTGGCATCCGACTGCAATCCCGACGCTCGGACAACGCTATCCGAAGCGCAAGGGACTGGTGCTGTCGCTGCACGGCATGGGCGGCAACGCTGGCGATGCGCTGGCGCCGCTTGCCATCGGCGCGTTACTGGTGACCTTTTCCTGGCGCGAGATCGTGGTGGTGAACGCGATTCCGGGCGCCGTCATGGCTTGCCTGATTTTGGCCTATATGGGCACGTTGCGGCTGGCTTCCAAAAACAAGCAAGCAGCCGCGGAGTCGGAGGGGCAGAGCGTGCAGGAATATGCGCGCGGCCTGCGCGGGTTGTTCAAGAACCGGGTGCTGATCCTGCTGGCCACCAGTTCCGCTTTCCGCTCGATGACGCAGACCACGCTGCTGACCTTCCTGCCGGTGTTCCTGGCTTATGAGATGGGCTATTCGCCGTTGTGGGTGGGTGGTTGCATGTTCGCGCTGCAGGCGGCCGGTTTCGCCGCTGCGCCGATCGCCGGCCATTTATCCGACAGGATGGGCCGTCGCCGCATCATCATGACGAGCATGGCGATGACCGCCGTGGTACTGGTATTCATGGCGTTTGCCGGACGTACTCATGCATTTGCGTTGTTCATTGCGGTGCTGGGTTTCTTTCTGTATGCGATTCGTCCGGTGCTGCAGGCATGGCTGCTGGATGCCACTCCCAAAAAGATGGGCGGCACCAGCATCGGCGTGCTGTTCGGCTTGCAGGCGGTCGGTTCGTCGATCGGCCCGATCGTCGGCGGCTTGCTGGCAGACCGCTACGGGCTGATGTCGACCTTCTATTTCCTGGCCTTCGCGATTGTCGTTGCGAACCTGTTCATTTTCCTGATTCCAGCCCAGACCGGGAGCGGCGCGGAACCGACTGCGGCGGCGTCCTGACCGGGCGGAAAGAAAGTCCGGACGCAAGAAGTACGTGACACGCGATAAGCGAACGTGGCTCGTCCATCATTCGGTCTCTTTCTTGGGCGCGACGCCGTTATGAAACAGATTAGCCCACAGCTTTTCCCACTTCGCCGATTCGTCGAGTACGATGACCGGGTCGATCATCCGATAAGGGAACTTGTTGAGCGGGCTATCGACCGCGTTGCTGGACGGAACACGGTTGCGCTGCTTGATCAGTTCCTGCCCCTCGCGCGACAGCATGAAATCGGCAAACAGCAGCGCGGCATGCGGATGCGGCGCTTTCTTGGCGACGCTGATGGCATTGGGCCGGCCAAAAGTCGGCGCCAGTGGCTTCCACTTGACCGGCGCACCTTTCTGGACAAGACGTTCGACGTTCTGGTTGTAGACCGTGGCGGCGATGGGCAGTTCTCCGGCCGACAGCAGTTCCGCCATCAATGTATGGCCGGTGCGCATCTGCGGCCGGGATTCGGCCAGCTTGCGGAAATAGGCCAGCCCTTCCTTTTCGCCCATGCTCTTGACCACCGCGGCAAACCAGTCGCTGTCGCTTGCTTCGATGCCGATCTTGCCGGCCCAACGCGGATGCAGCAAGTCCTGGAAGGTATTGGGCACGTCTTCCGGCTTGACCAGATTGGTGTTGTACCCGAGAACAAAGAAATTGAAGCGGGTTGCGACATAGTGCCGGTGCGCGGGAAATGCCACCGACGGAATGTCCTTGAAAGCCGGGCTGTAAAATTCCGACAGCAGATTTTCGCGGTACATCGCTTCCATCTCGGGACCGTTGGTTTCAATGACGTCCGGCGAAAAACGGCCGGCCCGGGCTTCGGTAACCGACCGGTTCAGCACCTTCTCGCTGCCTGCGCGCCATAGCGAGGTCTTGATCCCGTATTTTTTCTCGAACGCCTCCGTGATGGGTACCGAGTCCTTCAGATTAAGCGAAGTATAGATGACGACCGTGCCTTCCTTGCGTGCTCCCTCCAGCAGGCGTTGTTCCCGATCGGGACCCTTGTACATGTAAAGATCGTAATGCCTGGATTTTTCCTGGGCAAAAGCCGCGCAGGATAACCCGACAAGAAAGGCGAATCCGATCCTCGATAAAGCGTGGAAACGGCGTAGCGGATGAATCTTCATTGATAGTCTCCTTATACCCGTTCATCGGGCTGTTTTATCACGAATCCCTCATCGACAGGTTCTTATTGCCTGCCTCCATCTTTTATGCGTGCTGCCACGCACTACCGCTTCTGGGTGATCGTATCGAGCAATGCGGGCTGTCCCGCCTTGATACGTTGAATGGCGCGTTTCAGCGCCGGGCCCACCTCGTCCCCGTGTTCGATAGGACCCTCTGCATACCACCCCATGGATCGCGCCATGGCGGCAAAATCGGGCGCCGGTCCGTCCAGGTCCATGCCGATATGCGCACGATCGAGTGCGGTGCCGCGCTGCTTGGCCATGCGGATCTGATGTTCCCAATCGTTGTAATATGCGCGATTGTTGTACATCACGATCAACATCGGGATCTTGTGTTTTGCGGCCACCCATAACGCGCCGGCGTCGAACATCAGATCACCGTCGGGCTGGATGTCCACCACCAGCCGGCCCGCATCGCGGTGCGCCAGCGCCACGCCGAGAGAAATGCCGATCTGGGTAGCGGTGCCCAGCGACTTGCCCGGGTGCCGGTACGGTTTGTCGAAATCCCACAGCTTGCGCGTCCAGTCTTCCAGTGTCCCGGCCGTCAGCACCCAGTCCTCGTGGCGGATCGCTTCCCATACTTCGCACGCAAGACGCGGTGCCGTGAGAGGGCTTGCGTCCCAGTCCTGGCGCGCCTGTTCCGCCCACTTTGCGCGTGCCGCGCGATGCTTCTGCGCGTTTTTTTCGAAGCGTTCGCGTATGCGCTGCGCCAATTGAAGACTGTCGTCGATGCGTGTCCGGACCAGCCTGGAAAGCGCAGGAATCGCCAGCGTGGTATCCGCCAAAATGCGCAGGTCCGCATGCAGCAGGCGCTGATAATCCATCGCCCAGCTGGACAGTTCCAGGTCGCCGAATCCGATGTCGATCCAGCGTGCTTCCGCAGGCACCAGGCTCTGTATTTCCCGGGTGGTGCTGACCAGTTCGGTGGTCGGTTTTTCCCAGTCGCGCACATCCAGGCAAAGAATCAGATCGGCATCGCGGAATACATCCTTGACCATGCTCAGATTGAGCGGATGGCGGCTGGGGAAATTGAGGCGGCTGTTGATATCGAATACCGGAGCGCCCAATGTTTCGGCGAGCTCCACCAGCGAGTGGAACGCGGCCGGATCGCGCCCGGAAAATTCTGCCATGATGACCGGACGTTCGGCCTGCACCAGCATGTCGGCGGCTTTCTCAAGCGCCGTCGGATCGCCTGCCAGCAGGGTCGGCACAGGCATTGCGGAAGCCGGTGGCATAGGCACTTCGTGGTCGAGCGGCGCCTCCTGCAGCCAGGCGTCGTAGCACATGTAGATCGGTCCGCGCGGCTCAGTCATCATCACGCCATAGGCACGCGCAAACGACTCGGGTACGCCATCGACCACGGTCGGCTGATAATCCCATTTGGTGTAATCACGTACCGCCTGTCCCTGCACATTGGCGGTATGCGTCCAGTCGATGCGCGGCCGGCGCTTGGTTTCATCCATCGGACCGGTGGCGCCGACGATAAAGATCGGAACGCGGTCGATGTACGCATAATAGACCGCCATATTGGCGTGCAGCAGACCGACCAGATTGTGCAGGATCGCAACCATCGGCTTGCCGCTCGCCTTCGCATAGCCGTGCGCAATCTGAACTGCGGTCTCCTCGTGCTGGCACAGCATCATGCAAGGATAGTTCTGGCCGTAATTGACGATCGAGTCGTGCAGGCCGCGATAGCTTGCGCCCGGATTCAGCGCGGCATAGGGCATCTTGTATTGATGCAGCAGGTCGACGATGACATCCGAAGCCCAGCGCTGCGCAGCCGGAACCACATCCGGAGGCGGCGTGGTATTTCCGATGATGTCGGCTTTTTTTAAGGAAGCGGGATGATTGACAGGTTTGCCGTTGTTATCAGGTTTCATTGATTGTCCCTCTGTTATTCTATTATTTTGACCTGTGATATTGCCATTTGCCGCAAAGCTTTGACAGCAGCTTCCATGGTGCGATGCAGGACAGTGCGGAGTGCTTAACAGACCGTCATTGCTACTTACCAGTCGCATTTTGAACGGGCAGGCCACAAAAAAAGCTGCAATTGGGCACAGCCCTTCTTTGACGCCGGCGACGCTTCCCGTCAAGGCCGACCAGGCTGCTTCTCGGTTTCGAGCTGCTTCAGCATCTTGGTCCGCACCAGATTCCAGAAGCGTCCGTATTCCTGCCAGACTACGTTGGCAGCGACTTCTTGGTCATCCATGAAGGTAATCGAGCCATTTGGACCGGCCAGCATTTCAGCCTGGAATTGCATCCGTGCATTCTGCTCCAGATAGACGCTGCGCCCCACCGCAACCGCCAGGCTTTCGCCGACTACGACCGCGCCGTGCCCGCGCATCAGCGCAGCCGGATGGGAGCCCAGTTTCCTGGCCAGTGATTCACCCAGATAGGTATTGCGCACCAGCATATCGCTGCCTTGCTGCGCGTCGCGAATTTCCCAGTTCGGCACGCCCAGACCAATGAATGCCGACATGTGAAATATCGGCCGCAGCGACGTGTTGGTGCAGCAAAACGGAATTACCGAAGGCGAGTGATTGTGCACCACCGCCATTACTTCGGGACGGGCCTTGTAGACTTCGCCATGAATGAAACGTTCGTTGACCGGGCTGCGGCCCTGCGCATCGACCGGCTCGCTATCCATGTCGAACTCCATCAGGTCCGCTTCGGTAACCAGCTCCGGCGCGACCGAGCGCGCCATCCAGAAGCGCTCGGGATTGGCGGGAGAACGCACGCTGATATGGCCATACGCATCGATGATGCCGTGCTCGGCCAGAATGCGGTAGGCGATGACCAAATCTTGAAAAAGGCTCACGTTGGATATCCTGTAAAATTTTTGATTATTCGGCGACGATATTGCCGCGTGTGACGACCCGGGTCCATAACTTGAGTTCGCTGCGAACCAGCGCATCGAGCTTTTCCGGTTGGCCGCCAGCCGGATCCACGCCCTGTTTGGCCATTGCCTCCTTCACATCGGGGAGCGTAAGCAGGTTGTTGATTTCGGCATTGATTTTGGCAATCACCGCAGGCGGTGTTCCGGCGGGCGCCATCACGCCATACCAGGTTTCAATCACCATGTTGCCCAGGCCCGCTTCGGTAAGGGTCGGCACTTGCGGAAACGTGGGTGCACGTTCGCGGCTCATCACGGCCAGCATGCGCATCTTTCCGCTTTGCACCAACGGGGTCGCGCTTTGCAATGACACCACGCTGGCTTGCACATGACCGGCGACGATGTCGTTCAATGCGCCGGCAGTACCCTTGTATGGGACATGGACTAGATTGATGCCGGTTTCCTGCTTGAATAATTCCATGGCCAGGTGTTGCGAGCCTCCTATGCCGGGCGATGCATAGTTCAGAACGCCGGGCTGCTTTTTAACTTGCTCTATAAACTCGCGCACGTTCTCGGCCGGGAATTTGTTATTGATGACCAAAGTCATCGCACTCGTTCCCAGCAGCGATACAGGTGCAAAGCTCTTGATCGGATCGTAAGGCAGTTTCGGATTGAGCGCAGCCAGCGTGCCGTAGGAGGTTGCCGCAAAAAGAAAGGTATAACCGTCAGGCTCGGCTCTGGCGACAGCCTGGGTGCCGATAATGCCGGCCGCCCCGACCCTGTTGTCGACCACGATCGGCACGTTCCAGCGCTGCGATATTTTGGTGCCGAGCAGCCGTGCCAGCACGTCGGCGGTGGTGCCCGCGGTGTACGGCACTATGAACTGGATCGGACGGGAAGGATAAGCCTGCGCCCGGCATAATAAAGGCAGCAGGGCGGTGCATAACAGGACGATCGCTACTAACGTTTTTCTTGATGTCATATTGAATGGTCCGGTATTGTTGACGACTAGAGAATGAAACTCACTGCGCCCAGTGAACCCAGTTCATGGGCATCGATGACTGCTTCGCGGAAGGCAATTTTCAATCCATCCGGCGTGACGCGGAACCGGTATCGGTAGTGGCCGACAAACTCGCGGATGGTTTCATCGCGCCGAAAACGGAACACGATGAAATTGGCGGCAGCAGAGACGGTATCCTTGTCCTGTCCGGTAATCCGCACATTGGAAATCAGCCGGCGGGTACGCGAGCGCGGAAATTCCGCATGTGCATTCCTGTCGTTGAGCCTGACCACGCGCGCGCGAATGCGCCGGATATCGTCGGCAATCGTAAACAGCGTATCTTCCGGACGGGCACTCGGCCTGTCGTTGGAAGGCACCCGGTAAAGCGCATCTTCCGTCAGCAATGCCAGCCATTCGTCGAGACGCCATTCGTCGAGCAGCGCGGCTTCGTGGAACAGGAAGTCTTCGATTTCGGCGCGGGTGACGGCGGCGTTTGGAGTCATCATCATGTCATGCACCTTTTCCGTCCGCGGCGTTCATCATCTTGTCCCAATGCAGCCAGAAGGTGCGCAGATGCAGCTCATCGGTATTGAGCTGTTCGCCTTCCTTGTCCATGCCGCGCGTCATGACCGACCACGGTATTTCGCGATAGGTCGCAAGGCCGGCCTGCACGCTTTCCAGCGCTTCGACATCGTCCGGTGTGGCGAAACCGCCCGGACCGTAAAAAGTCAGGAAGCTGTCCAGCCTAATGGCGCGCGCTGCCGGCGTTTCGTCGCGCGGACCCAGTGCAACCGCATGCACTGCCATGCGATCGGGCGCAAGCGGATGGAAGGTGCGTATTGTGACGGATGAACCGTCGTTGATCACCAGGTTGGGGAATACCACCAGGTTGCGATTGGTATCCGCTACCCGCGCGGCGCGCTGTTCGCCCAGGCGCCGCACCAGTTCTTCGCGAATGCGCTCGATTTCCGGCCTGGCCGCTTCACCATAGATGGGAATCCAGCGCGCCACCGGACGGCCGCGAAAATTCATATTGTCAATCACGGCGTGGCCATTGCCGAGCGACTTGCCGACGCCGTGAGCGGGCAGCAACTGGCCGCGTTCCGGCTTGCGCATTTCAACCCCGGAATTCTTCAGATAATTAAGCCAGGTCGAATGCGTAGATACCAGATGGTAATCGTCGAAACTGTTTTCGACCATCAGTTTCCAGTTGGCTTTGATGGTGTATTCCTGCGCCCCCTGGATCACTTGCATCTGGCCTGTGGGCGACTGATCGATCACCAGATCGATGTATTCCTTGGCACCCGCCAGGTAATCGTCGAGCGGCATGATATCGGGATTAAAACTGAGGAATACAAAGTCGCGATAGGTTTCAACGCGCGGCGGTTGTGCCAGATTGTAGTCGCCCTTGGAAAATGTTTTGGGGTAGGCGGACTGGCCGGGAACGCCGTCAAGTTCGCCGTCACGGTTATAAGACCAGCCGTGATAGAAACACAGGAACGACTTCGCATTTCCTTCAGCTTCGCGGCATACGACCGCGCCGCGATGGCGGCATGAATTCAGATAAACCCGGATCTGGTTCTTGCTGTCGCGGCAGAAAATCACGGGCCGGCCGCAAACCGTGCGTGTTTTAAAGTCGCCCGGGGCATTCAGTTCCGATGCATGGCCGACATAAATCCAGCATTTGTCGAAAATCTTTTGCATTTCCTGCTGCAGCACTTCAGGGCTGACAAGCGTCTTGCGATTAACCTGAAAATTGCATGACTCGGGCTGATTGATGATCCAGCTGGAATTCGACAATGTCTCCTCCTTATACTACTTATAGTTGACCTGTTGAATACGGTCTTTGTTAGTATTCCCTGTTAATGGAAAGCCAAGAGCTCTGTTTGAAACTGCTTATTTAATTCGATTTTTGCTCCCCTCCATCAAGTAATTGTTTCATGCACGCTGCCCGGCCGGCAGCGTGAGCTTCGCAAGTCAGGCTTTAAACTGTTTCAAATGTGCCATCTAGCGCGTCCTGCATCCTGACCGTGTCATGGATAGCTGTTACATTCTCGGCTTATAGGGTCCGAGCTCCTTTATCACCGCGTCGACGAATGAGTTGTCGAGCACTTGCTCAACGCTGATGTCACCCTTGACCAGCTGCCGGTCCTTGAAAAATTGCAGATCCTTGTTCAGGCTGGCTTCAAAAACTTTCCCGTTCGGGTTGACGCCGTTCGGTGTAATCGACTTGTATACGCCGGGGTCCTTGATCGCTGTCTTTTCATTAAGAATCGCGATGATCTCATCTGCATTCCGGCCGGCCAGCTTGCCATCCTTGAGGGCATCGTTATAGTCGCGCACAGCCTTGATATAGGCACGCATGAATTTCTTCGCGACATCCGGATTCTCTTTGATGAATTTGTCGCTATATAGCACGACAGCGACCTGCTGATCGGGATAAACCACATCGCCGCCCGCATAACGCACCGCGACGCCCATTTCAACCGCCTTGGTTGCCGACGGTTCAGTCGTCACGCTGCCATCGATCGCGCCATTTTGCAGTGCCAGCACATGTTGCGGAAATCCCATATAGACAGGCTTGATATCATCCCATTTGAGACCGCCTTTCTTCAAAGCTTCGTTCAGCGTGGAATCCGTCGTGGTACCGGGGGCCGGCAGGGCAATCGTCAATCCTTTCAGGTCTTTATAGTCCTTGAATTTGCCACCAGTCACCAGATCCTTGCGTATCATCAGCGGCAAATAGCCGTAACCGGCCGGCATCGATCCTTTATCGGCAACGATCTTGATATTGATGCTGCGTGCAGCTGCGTTATAAAAACCTGCTGCCGGCGAGCCGGCACCTACCTCGAGTTGTCCTACCCCCAACGGAGCAATCATCTTGGCGGCCGAATCGAACGCCGCGAATTCCACGTCGATTCCTTCCTGCTTGAAATAGCCTTTCTTGTCGGCGATGAAGAATGGCGCATCGCTCGAGCTATTCGTGGTGCCCACACGGACCGTAACGGCCATGGCGGCAGTGGCCGCTAAAACCATTGTTAACAGGATCGCCCCGAATGAACGTGACATGAATTGGCTTACGACATGGCTTTCAAAAGTGCGCATATGATCCTTTTCCAATTAAGTCGAGCAATATAATTAAATGCTGGCGATTGCCTTGTCCGGCCGGGCTAGCAGCGCTTCCTTCGCCCCTTCCTTGAAAGCCACGCCGTGCGGCAGCAGCAGCGACGCGGACCGAACACGCTGGGAGCCGGGCTCAAGCCCCGGCGGTTCAATGCCTTTTTGCAGATTCAGCGCAGCCTTCATTAAACGTTTGCGCGCCTTGATGATCCCGTCATCGGTTCCCACCAGGTGTTCTTTGGTCCGGTCCTGGATCTGGCCCATGCTTTCCTGGATCGACGCGTCCTGCAGACCGATTCCGTCGACGCCGCTGAAAGTCTTCCTGTCCTTCTGCGCGCGTCGGTCGATCAGGTAATCGTTGTCCTTGTTCTGAACCGGACGATAGGTGCCGGGAATGACTTCCGCGTGTATGCCTTTGCCGGCTTTCATCGGCGCCAGTTCTTCTTCGGTCAGCGGACGCGCGGGATGCCAGTTCATGCTGAATGCCCAGCAGTTTTCATCGTCGATCGGCACCCACGCATGACCGCCCATCGATGCAGTGCCGAACGGCGGAATGATGGTGTACCACGGCATGATCCACTGCGTAATGCGCCAGTAATAATTTTCTTCGTCGGCATTGCGGCGCGCGCCGATCAGCAAGCCGCCGTCCGATTCCGCGACCTCGAACTTCGGACTCAGGTCGGCCAGATAGCGGGCGCTTGCGGCATTGCCCAGCCAGCTGTCGGTATGCAGATTGAATCGATGCAGGAACGATACATGGCTCGAATCGATGCCGCCTTCCATCGCCTGCAGGCAGTTGGATTCCTGCAATCGTTTGGATACGTAGCGATGCGATTCGGGCACCGTCGCCCATTCCAATTCAGGCAGCGCCGGTCGATGCTCGGGCGGGCCCATGTAAGTCCAGATCACGCCGCCGCGTTCGATACATGGATAGGATTTGAGCTTGATCTTGTTGCAGTAGCCGCTTTCCCTGGGTTCGGACGGCACGTCGACACACTGGCCGGTGATGTCGTATTTCCAGCCGTGGTACGGACAGCGCAGGCCGCTTTCTTCATTGCGGCCAAACCACAGCGACACGCCGCGGTGCGCGCAGAATTCATCGATCAGGCCGAGACGCCCTTCGGTATCGCGAAACGCGATCAGCCGCTCGGACAGCAGCTTGACGCGCACCGGCGGGCAATCCGGTTCCGGCAATTCCTCTGAAATCAGCGCGGGTATCCAATAGCGCCGGAATAAATCGCCCATCGGCGTGCCTGATCCGGTTCGTGTCAATGTCTCGTTTTGTTCCTTGGTCGTCACGCTATTCTCCGTAAAACCTGATCACGCTGCTTTTCTGTCATTCAAGAATATTTCTGCATCTATCGCGAGGCTTTTTTCCGGAGGTACGGCCCCAGATCCCGCACCGCCATTTCGGCAAAACTGTTGTCGATTACCTGCGCCGTGGTGACGTCGCCGTGTATCAGGTTTTGCTCCCTGAAAAACTCGAGGTCTTTGCTGAGACTTGCCGCGTTGACCTTCCCGTTCGGATCGCATGCATTGGGAACAATTTCGCGGTATACATTGGAGTCCTTGATCGCAGTATATTCAGTCAGAATCGATATGATTTCTTCTGCGTTGGGTCCGACGATTTTTCCATCTATCAGGGAATCGTTGTATTCGCGGATCGCGCGGATGTATGCGCGCATGAATTTACGCGCGACATCGGGAGATTTCTTGATGAACTCTCCCGAATACAGCACTACCGCAGTCTGCTGATTGGGATAGATCGTATCGTTGCCCGCCACGCGCACCGCGACGCCGCTTTGCAATGCACGCGTGGTGGTCGGCTCATTGGTAATGCTGGCATCGATCGCCTTGTTCGAATAGGCGAGCACATGCTGCGGGAAAGCGATTTCAAGCACTTCCGCATCGGCATACTTCAGTCCGCCTTTTTTCATCGCCTCGTTCAGCGCAGATGCAGTACCGGTACCTGCGGCGCCGATGGCAACTTTCATGCCTTTCAGATCGGCATAAGACTTGTAGCGACCGCTGGTTACATGGTCTTTGCGAACCAGCAGCGAAGAGAATCCGTATCCGGGCGCAATCGACCCTTTATCGGCGACGATCTTCACGTTGATACCGCGCGCCACCGCATTGTAAAGTCCGGCAGAAGCGGTCCCGCCACCGACATCGAGCTGTCCCGATCCAAGCGGCGCGATCATTTTCGCGGCGGAATTGAAAGAGGTAAAAGTCACGCTGATTCCTTCGTCGCGAAAATAGCCTTTTTTATCCGCAATGAAAAACCCGATGTCGCTGCTCACATTGGCGGTAGCGATGCGTACCGGCGCCATTTGGGCAAAGGCATCGGTCTGTGCCGCAACCACTGACAATACCGCTGCGGCTACACAACCAGCCAGTAGCGGTCCGAGAGGCGTTTTTTGGGGAAGACGGACCTGAGCGTTCATTTGAATCTGCCTCCTTGTTCGACGTGAATGGCGTTTTTGCAATCCATCGCACTCTTTTATTTTTACCAAGAGTGTATTTTAAAATGCAAGGAATTGTCAGTAATGCTCCTGCACTTAAACAAAATAAGTTGTCCCGCAGTTCCGACCGTGTAACGGCAGGGCCGTAGGCGCAACCGTCCGGCCGCAGCATATCGGTTGACAGTAACAATATGGCAATGATAGTGTCAAGCCATACGAAAGAACGTCGTTTCATATATCGGAACACTTGGCAAATAAATACACCGGCCACCCTATCGGCCCCTTGCCATCAAGATTCCAGGAGACAATTTACATGCTGACGCGCGAACAAAATGATCTGTTGACGCAAACCGGCCCGGGCACCCCGATGGGCGATTTGTTCCGGCGCTACTGGATACCCGCGCTGATTTCAGAGGAATTGCCGGAACCGGATTGCCCGCCGGTGCGCGTGAAGCTGCTGTCGGAACGGCTGATCGCGTTTCGCGATACCGAAGGGCGTCTCGGCCTGATCGATGAATTCTGTGC
>DASYKE010000118.1:0-16111 GCA_035995725.1 Burkholderiaceae bacterium
AACTGCACCCAGGTCGGGCGTCCATGATTGCACTGGTCGGCGCGCTCGGTCGCTTCCATCTGGCGCAACAGCGCGTTCATTTCGGGTACAGTCAATGCGCGGTTGGCGCGCACCGCGGTATGGCAGGCCAGCGTGCCGAGCAACTCGTTGCGGCGTTCGACCAGCACGCGCGAACCGCCGAATTCGCGCACGTCGCGCAATACATCGCGTGCCAATGTCTGCGCATCGGCGTTCCTGAGCAAGGCGGGAATTGCGCGTACCGCCAGCGCGGTTGGCGATAGTGTGCCGATGTCGAAACCAAGGGCGCGCAAGGTTACCTGATTTTCTTCTGCGGTACCGACTTCCACCGCATCGGCATGGAACGTAACGGGAATCAGCAGCGGCTGCACTTGCATGGCATTGTCGTCCAGCGAATTTTTCAGCTGTTCGTACAGGATGCGCTCGTGTGCGGCATGCATGTCGACCAGCACCAGGCCTTTGGCATTTTGCGCCAGTATGAAGACGCCATGCAGTTGCGCCAGCGCGAAGCCCAACGGGTAGTCGTCCTGTTGCGCTGCCGGGCTGCGCGCTTCGGATACGGTAGCGGCAGCCTGACTGCTGAACAACGCGCCGTAGTTCGCGGTAGTTTGCGTCACGCCGGTACCGGTCGACAGTTGCGCGCCGAACGATGCCTGCTGCTGTTCGCGTATCCACGGCAGCGCGCCTGAAGGCGAGGGCACCGGCGCAGGGGCCGCGCCGAATGCAGTGGCAGAAGTCTGGGCCAGGGCCCGGCTGACTGCATGGAATACGAACTGGTGTACTGCGCGGCTGTCGCGAAAACGTACTTCGATCTTCGACGGATGCACATTGACATCGACCAATGCCGGGTCGAGGTCGAGCCCAAGCACATAGGATGGATAACGGTCACCGTGCAATACATCCTCATACGCCGCGCGTACTGCGTGCGTCAACAGCTTGTCGCGTACAAAGCGGCTATTGACATAAAAATATTGCGCATCGGCGCGCGCTCTGGCCGCAGTCGGCAAGCCGACAAAGCCGTGCAGGCGCAACGGACCCGCAATTTCTTCGAGCGCAAGCCGTGCGCTGGCGAACTCATCGCCCAGAATATATGCGCTGCGCTTGGCGACTTCACTGATGTTCCAGTGATCGATCGTTTTGCCGTTATGGGATAACGAAAATGCCACATCCGGCCGAGCCAGCGCAATGCGGCGCACGACTTCGGCGCAATGGCCAAATTCGGTTTGTTCGGATTTCAGGAATTTGCGGCGCGCCGGCGTGTTGAAGTACAAGTCCTGTACATCGACCGTAGTGCCCGGTGCTCCCGAAGAAGGAGTCACGCTGCCGGTCGAGGCCCCGGTCGGAGAACCGTTGATTTCCCATGCGTGCGATGCGTCGGCAGTGCGCGAAGTCAGTGTCAGTTGAGCGACGGATGCAATCGACGCCAGCGCCTCGCCGCGAAAGCCCAGCGTGACCACGTTTTCCAGATCGGACAGCGATGCGATCTTCGATGTCGCGTGCCTGGCCAATGCGAGCGGCAACTGTTCGTGCGCAATGCCGCGGCCGTTGTCGGTGATCGCGATGCGCTTGACGCCGCCTTGCTCCAGCCGCACGGTAATTTGCGTTGCGCCTGCGTCCAGTGCATTTTCGAGTAACTCCTTTACCACTGCTGCCGGCCGCTCGATGACTTCGCCTGCCGCGATTTGGGAGATCAGTTGATCGGGTAGCGGCTGAATCGGCCGCACGGGAATTAAAGGGGCATTCATGCCACGATTATACCGCCGAGGGGCGTTTGCGATTGTGCCTGCCGGCACGCCGAAGCGTGATATCGCTTTGTCCACTTTATTAATTTGGTTTCCTGTCCCGTAAATAAACTTGATGAAGTCGCCCATTTGGCTGCCATGGGAACAATTTCATTTATCAAGCTGTTTACGGGACAGGGCACTAGCCGGCTGGTATGATTCCGCCGCAACCGAGAAAATGTATCACTCAAGGAAAATTATGACTTTCATGCAATTCCTCGACATGATCTTGCATGTCGATAAGTCCCTCGGCACCGTCATCGCCGAGTATGGCACGATGGTTTATGCTGTGCTGTTTAGCATTGTTTTTGCGGAAACCGGATTGGTCGTGGTTCCTTTCCTGCCTGGCGATACGTTATTGTTTGTCGGCGGTGCGTTTTGCGCATCGGGCGCGATGAATATCTGGATCCTGATTGCATTGCTGATTATCGCCGCTGTAACCGGCAATACCGTCAATTACTGGATTGGCAGCGCAATCGGCCACAAGGTATTTACCCATGATTACAAGTGGCTGGATAAGGATGCGCTGCAAAAAACACATGCATTCTATGAAAACCATGGCGGCAAGACCATCATCCTGGCGCGCTTTGTCCCGATCGTGCGCACCTTCGCACCGTTTGTCGCCGGCGTGTCCGGAATGACGTTCGCAAAGTTTCAGCTCTATAACGTCACGGGCGCTGTCATCTGGGTAGTCGGATTGGTTGCCGCAGGCTATTTTTTCGGCAATATTCCGTTCATCCGCGATCATCTCAATACCATTGTATTAATCGGTATCGGCGCGGCAGTGGTTCCGCTCGCAATAGGCGGACTGTGGAAATTTTATAAAAAAGTATCGGGCACCTGATTTCAGGATTTCTTTGTATTGTAATTCGGCCGTAGCTTGAGTGGTATCAAGCAGCGGCAGTTTTCTCTTCCTATACTGCTGGTATCGACCGCTGGCAGCTTACCGCCATCAATGCGTCCATTTTCTTGATTGCCTGAACATCATTACCTGGCGTCCTGATTTTGGTCGGCTTCAAGTCCGGTACAAAACACCGGGGTCGCATGATATTCGAATTCAATTTCAATTGCCGCTTCGGCAAGTCATGAGACATGCAGCTTGCATTTTTCCCCTGCAGGACAGTTGTTTTGGCTATCGTAGCGATGCTGCTGGTCGCCTGTTCTCCGCCGGATCGCGAGCAGTCAAAGAAGCCGCAAGCGGGCGCACAGCAATCAAGCCAGGCCTCCCCGGTGCCGACCATCGAGTTGCCGAGCTTTGTCTCGTTAGTCAAGCGGGAAGGACCCGCGGTGGTCAATGTCAGTACCACGCGGATCGTACGGCAAAGTCCTCAAGCTGCTCCGGGCGTCCCCGAAGGCGATCCGGCGTTCGAGTTCTTCCGGCGTTTTATGCCGCAGGCCGGTCCCAAGGAATTTCAGGTGCGCAGTCTGGGATCGGGTTTCATCATCAGTCAGGACGGTTACATCCTGACTAACGCCCATGTAGTTGCCGAAACCGATGAAGTGATTGTCCGGCTCACGACCAAGCGCGAATACAAGGCCAAAGTGATCGGCACAGATACGACCACCGACGTGGCGGTCGTCAAGATCGATGCCACTGGTTTGCCGATGGTTAATATCGGCGATCCGAACAAGCTTGAAGTCGGTGAATGGGTGGCGGCAATCGGTGCGCCATTCGGATTTGAAAACAGTGTTACGGCGGGAATAGTTAGTGCGAAGGGACGTTCGCTTCCCGAAGAAACCTATGTTCCATTCATTCAAACCGATGTTGCGTTAAATCCCGGCAATTCGGGCGGACCGTTATTCAATATGCGCGGTGAAGTGGTTGGCATCAATTCGCAGATTTACAGCCAGACCGGTGGCTACATGGGATTGTCGTTTGCCATTCCGATGGACATCGCAATGGATATCGGCAATCAGCTGCGCACCAGCGGAAAGGTCACGCGCGGCCGGATCGGCGTGCAGGCGCAGGAACTGACGGCCGACCTTGCAGCATCGTTCGGCCTGAAAGATGTCGCCGGGGCGCTGGTTGCGACGGTTGAAAAAGGCGGTCCTGCGGACAAGGCCGGCATCGTTCCCGGCGATGTGATCCTGGCGTTTGACGGCAAGCCGGTGCAGACTTCCGCGGACCTGGCGCGTCTGGTCGGCAGCACCAAGCCAGGCACCACGGTAAATGTTGACGTATGGCGCAAAGGCGAACGCCGGACAGTCAAGGTGACGGTAGGCGAACTGCCGGAACGCGTGCCTGCCACCGCGAGCAGCCAATCGGATGAGACGCCCAGGAATCGGGTCGGTCTGGCGTTAAGCGAATTGACGCCGCAGCAGCGCAGGAGCTTGCAAACCGATTATGGTTTGCTGGTGCGTGGGGTCGCCGGCCCGGCACAGCGCGCCGGTATTCAGCCCGGCGATGTGATCCTCGCAATCAACGACATGCCGGTCAAAAGCGCATCCGACTTCGAAGCGCAGCTTGCAAAGAATGCCGGGAAAACCGCTGCATTGTTGATCAGGCGCGGCGCCGATACGCTGTTCCTGCCGCTTGCACTGGGGGGATAACGCTTCGTTCATCCGCCCACGCTTTCATTTCAGTGGAAGCTCTAAGTCATCCTGTTCTTCGCCAGCGGCGGATTCTTTGAAAAATATTTCTTGATGCCCTTCAGTACCGCATCGGCCATTCGATCCTGATAACTATTGTCGGTCAGCTTGGCTTCCTCGTCCGGGTTCGAAATGAATGCGGTTTCAACCAGGATGCTGGGAATATCGGGCGCCTTCAATACGGCGAATCCGGCTTGTTCAACAGCGTTCCTGTGCAGGCGATTGATGCCGCCGATTTCACCCAGCACCGCTTTGGCGAGCTTCATGCTGTCGTTGATCTGCGCGGTAGTGGACAGATCGAGCAGTATGCTGGCGAGCTGCCGGTCCTTGGTTTTGATGTTGACGCCGCCGATCAGGTCGGCGGAGTTTTCCTTGTTTGCGAGCCAGCGTGCGGCAGTCGAACTGGCACCTTTTTCGGATAGCGCGAACACCGACGAGCCGCGCGCAGTCGGCTCGATGAATGCATCGGCGTGGATCGATACGAACAAATCGGCCTGTACCTTGCGCGCCTTTTCCACACGTACCTGCAGCGGCACGAAATAGTCGGCGTCGCGCGTCAGCATTACGCGCATATTCGGCTGTTCTTCGATCTTGGCTTTGAGCCGTTTGGCAATCGACAGCACCACATCTTTTTCGCGGCTTCCGGAGCGGCCGATCGCGCCCGGATCTTCGCCGCCGTGGCCGGGATCGAGCGCGATGGTGAGCATGCGCGTAAGTTGCGGCGTTTTTTCGTCTTTGGGCGCGACTTTGGCGGTTTGCGGATCGGACTGTCCGGACTTGGCATCCGGAGCGGTCCCGGCGACTGCGGGAGGCCCGGGTTCGGCTGGCGGGTCCTTCAACCATTGTCCTTTTTCGATCAGCAACGCGATCGGGTCCGGCGGGTTGACCGGATACAGGTCGAATATCAGGCGGTGCTGATAGTTGCCGACCGGTGGGAGCATGAAGACTTGCGGCTTGATCTGTTCTTTCAGGTCGAATACCAGCCGCACCACTTTCGGACGATTCTGGCCGACGCGTACCTGTTTGATGTACGGATCGTTCGACTGGATTTTGGCGACCAGTCCGGTGAGTTCAGGATTGAGGTCGATACCTTCGATGTCGACTACCAGCCGCTCGGGATTCTTGATGATAAAGTGCGAAGTCTTGAGGCTGGTGTCGTTTTCAAGTGTCACGCGCGTGTAATCTTCCGCCGGCCAGACGCGCACTGCCAGGATTTGCGCGGCATGTGACGTACCAGGGACAAATACGGAGAGAAGTAGCGTGCCGCCGGCTTTGATGATAGTGCGGCGCGTTCCGGAGGTCAAAGGTTTGGTGCGAAGTGCAGTCGATCGAGACATTGAGAACCCTGGTCAGACAACGCTTGACATTCTACATCACGCCCTAGCCCGGAAACGGCCAGGAATACCTTGATGTCCGGTGGCGGCAACACGGGGCCGGCTTTTTCCGGCCATTCGATGATGCAGACGTTATTGCGATTGAAATGCTCGCGAAATCCGGCATCGAGGAATTCTTCCGGGCTCGCCATTCGATACAGATCAAAATGCATAACGTCTAGACGGCGGCCTGCGATGACAGCGGTGTAGGGTTCGACCAGCGTATATGTTGGGCTTTTGACATGGCCGCCATGGCCGGCCGCATGCAGCAGCGCGCGCGTCAGCGCGGTTTTTCCGGTGCCGAGATCGCCGTGCAGATAAATTACCAGGCCTGGCACCAGCACGCGCGCCAGCGCGGCACCCAGGGCAGCGGTGCCGGCTTCATCGTTCAGGTGAGCTTTAAAATGCCGCATCTCGTAAAATGACTGCTTGTCCAAATAGTTTGTGGTTCTGATTTTTGTCGCAGATTCGGCTATGCAAAGAATTTCCGTGACCATTCAGCCAGCAACGGCGTACGTCGGCTCACAATTAACCTAAACCGTCCGCCTGAGTGGCGCAGCATGTCGAAGCCTGCCCTGGGTCTGTCGAAAAGGTCTCCGGATATGACCAGTCCTTCGCCAGGTTGCGCCACTCAGGGCGAACGGGTAGTAGTATTAGGATAACTGACTGCGTTTTTGCTGTGTGCCGACCGTACAAAGTTCCATTAAGTAAAATTGAAATCCTCCGGGATCGCAATTTCCTTACTTCTATCAAACAGACTACCGTGCAAGATAATACCGCCATCGATCTGACCGCACTCGCCGTTACCATCAAGGCGTGGGGCCGCGAGCTTGGTTTCGCCGATATTCGCATTGCCGATACCGATCTGTCGCAGGCGGAAGCCGGTTTGCAGACATGGCTCGATGCCGGCCATCACGGTGAGATGGATTATATGGCAGCGCACGGAACAAGGCGCGCCCGCCCGGCGGAACTGGTGCCTGGCACATTGCGCGTGATCACGGCGCGGATGGATTATCTGCCACAGAACGCCGGCGACGACTGGCGTGCCGGCGAAGAGCAGCGCATTAACGATCCGGCGGCCGCAGTCATTTCGCTCTATGCGCGCGGCCGCGATTATCACAAGGTGCTGCGCGCACGCTTGCAGCAGCTGGCTGATCGGATGGCAGGCGAGGCCGGTCCGTTCGGTTACCGGGTTTTTACCGACTCCGCACCGGTAATGGAAGTCGCGTTGGCGCAGAAATCGGGCCTGGGCTGGCGCGGCAAACACACCTTGCTGCTCAATCGCGATGCGGGTTCGATGTTCTTTCTCGGCGAGATGTATACCGATCTGCCGTTGCCGGTCGATGCGCCGGTTGCAGGGCATTGCGGCCAGTGCAGTGCGTGTATCGATGTCTGCCCGACCCAGGCCATTCTGGGGCCGTACCGGCTGGATGCGCGGCGCTGCATATCGTATCTGACGATCGAGCTGAAAGGCAGCATTCCGCTCGAATTGCGGCCCCTGATCGGCAATCGGGTGCTGGGCTGCGACGATTGTCAGCTGGCATGCCCGTGGAACAAATTCGCGCAGCGTGCGACGCTGGCCGATTTTGATGTGCGCAACGGATTGGACAGCGCAACGCTGGTCGACTTGTTTTGCTGGAGCGAAGATCAATTCAATCACAACATGGAAGGCAGCGCGATCCGGCGCATCGGCCATGAGCGCTGGCTGCGCAATATCGCGGTCGGGCTGGGCAATGCTGCGCGCGATGCTGTGCCGGTACCGGATGCGGTCGCCGCGCTGCGGGCTCGGGCCGATCATCCGTCGGCACTGGTACGCGAGCATGTCGCCTGGGCACTCGCCCGGCATGACGGCTAACCCGTTGTTCCGGCCAATGCGACGCATCTCCGGCATCCGGCCCGGTTCGGACGGTCAATTTTCTATGCATTGATCGAAGGCAGGCACCAATTTTTGAAATTTTAGCTCGTCAACAGCAGCCAGAACGATAGCGTTGCGACCGACAGCACCGTGCTCGCTGAAATCAGAAATGCGACCAGCGGCCCATTGCCGCCCATGCGAGCGGCCAGAACATATGCGCTGGAGGCGGTCGGCAGTGCGCAAAACATCACGGCGATTTGCAGCTGCAAGGTCGGTAATCCAGCCCAGCGTCCCAGGCCATACGCTATCGCAGGCAGCAGCAGCAGTTTGACCGTCAAAAAATATGCGACGATACCTTTGGCTTCGTGCTGGCCCGACAGGCGCAATCCGGCGCCGACCAAGATGAGTCCAGGCGCAAGCGACGCATTTCCCATCCGCGACAATGTCGCCCCGATTACTTCCGGTACACGCAGGCCTGCCACATTAAACAGTATGCCGCAGACGGTTGCAATCAGCAGCGGGTTCTTGGCGAGCTCTTTCAGCAGCCCGCCGCTTTTGTGCACCAGCGCATGCACTGCGGCCATGTTGCAAATCGGTACCGCGAATCCGATGATCAGCGCCATCAGGGATGTTCCCTGGTCGCCTCCGAGCCGCGATGCGACCGCCAGTGCGATGTACGAGTTGAAGCGAAATGCAGTTTGCACGCCGGACTCGAAAATCATCGGACCGGGACGGAACAATGGTTTGGCCAGCCAGCCCAGTACGATGCCGCATAAGAGGGCGCCTAGCGCCACTTGCAGCAATTTGCCGGTGGTCTTGAAATCGAGAGGCGCGCGCGACGTGGCATAGAACAGCAGGGCGGGGAACAGGACGTAATAAACCAGTTTTTCCAGCCCGGTCCAGAAAGCGGTACCCCAATCGGTGACGCGCATCAGCACGAAGCCGATCATGATCAGGATGAAGTCGGGTAACAGAATGGCGGCGATGGACATGGTTGTGATTTTGTGGGGAAGAACGGCCGTCAGTCATTGATTGATCGGAGCCGGCCATGGTGAAATCGGCGGGTATGGCGGTAAAAATCGATATTGCGTAAATCTTACTTCCTTTATTGATCATGTTAAATAATAATCGAGTGACTCGATAAATATTCGGTCTGCGGACTTGACAGTGCCTGCCGGACGGGCTAAATGTCATTGGCTTTTTCAGGAGGGCGATTCCCGTCTTTCCGAAGTTGGGAGGTTCTATGAAATTCCTGGATCATCTGGAAGAGTGGCTGATTGCATTCCTGATGGCGGCAGCGACCATTGTCGTTTTCATCGCCGTGGTGCATCGCTATTTGTCAGGCTGGCCGATCCCCGGCGTGCAGGATGTGCTGATCAAGCTCAATACCAGTTGGGCGCAGGAGATAACCGTCTACATGTTCGTCTGGATGGCAAAGTTCGGCGCCGCTTACGGCGTACGTACCGGCATCCACGTCGGTGTCGACGTGCTGGTCAATCGGCTGAATACACCGTGGCGCAATAAATTCATCATCTTCGGCCTGCTGGCGGGCGCGGCGTTTACCGGCATCGTCGGTACGCTGGGTACAAAATTCGTCTATGCGCTAAGCCATACCAGCAGCACATCGGAAGTGCTTGAAATTCCGATGTGGATCGTCTATCTGGCCGTTCCGCTCGGCTCATACCTGATGTGTTTCCGCTTCCTGCAGGTGACATGGGCCTTCATTAAAACCGGTGAACTGCCCAAGCATGATCATGCGCATGTCGAAGGTATCGAAGAAGATATTCATGGAGCCAAAGTATGAATGCGTTGATCATCTTCGTTCTGTTGTTCGTCCTGATGCTGACGGGCATGCCGGTTTCGATTTCGCTCGGCCTGACCGTACTGGCCTTCCTGTTCACGATGACCACGGTACCGATCGAATCGGTCGCGCTGAAACTGTTTACCGGTATCGAGAAGTTCGAAATCATGGCGATCCCGTTCTTTATCCTGGCCGGCAACTTCCTGACGCACGGCGGCGTGGCCCGGCGCATGATCAACTTCGCCACGTCGATGGTCGGTCACTGGCATGGCGGGTTGGCGCTGGGCGGCGTGATGGCTTGTGCGCTGTTTGCGGCGGTGTCCGGCTCGTCGCCGGCAACAGTGGTGGCGATCGGATCGATCATCCTGCCGGCGATGGTCAGGCAAGGCTATCCGAAGCGTTTCGGTGCCGGCGTGATTACCACATCCGGTGCATTGGGTATCCTGATTCCGCCGTCGATCGTAATGGTGATGTATTCGGTGTCGACCAATACCTCGGTCGGCAAGCTGTTCATGGCCGGCGTGGTTCCCGGCTTGCTGCTGGCCTTGTTGCTGGGCTTGACGACCTGGCTCCTGGCACGCAAGCACAATTACCCAAGGCTGCCGAAGGCAAGCTGGAGCGAGCGCTTGACACGTTTCCGCGATAGCGCATGGGGATTGCTGCTGATCGTGATCGTGATGGGTGGGATCTATACCGGTGTCTTTACGCCTACCGAGGCGGCGGCGATGTCGGCGGTGTATGCATTTATCGTCGCGGTCTTTATTTATAAAGACATGGGTTTGAAGCAGGTGCCAAAGGTGCTGCTCGATTCGGCGTCGATGTCGGCAATGCTGTTGTACATCATCACGAATGCGGTGTTGTTCTCTTTTTTGATGACTAGTGAAAATATTCCGCAGGCGATGGCCGGATGGATTCTCGACAAGGGTTTCGGGGTCGTTACATTCCTTCTGGTGGTCAACGTATTGCTGCTATTGGCGGGCAACGTGATGGAACCATCGTCAATCGTGTTGATCATGGCCCCGATCCTGTTCCCGGTTGCGATGACTTTGGGCATCGACCCGGTCCACTTCGGAATCATGATGGTAGTTAACATGGAAGTCGGCATGTGTCACCCGCCGGTAGGGTTAAACCTGTACGTGGCGTCGGGCATTACCAAGATGGGGATATCGGAGTTGACCATTGCCGTGCTGCCGTGGCTGTTGACGATGCTAGGGTTTCTGCTCGTGGTAACTTATATTCCGCAAATTTCGCTGTGGCTGCCGGACCTGGTTTATGGACGCTGATTAAGTAATGCCCATAGGGAATAAATTCGCATGCAGCAAAGGTAGCGGCTTTTTTCGCGGGCAATCGCCGGTGAAAAATACTGCGTGCCGATGGACGTCTCGCTTGACCTGCCTTTTCATGGTACTGCCATGCAAAATACGCAAGGCGCGGTAAACTTTCCACGCCGTGACGGCGTTGTATCTTGATGCAGTGACTTGCCGGGTGATGCAACTATGAAAAATTTTTACGTCAAGGCTATGTGAACTTAACGATTATATGAAAGCTTCGATGCAGTGCGCGCTTAACCTGCTGATTTGTTAGCGCACTGAAAGTCAGCCATCAGTCGATACACCAAAATTAATTGGTATGATAGAAAAAAAGAAAGCGGCATTCTGATTGATGATTGCAGCACCCGCAGTCATCGATTCGGGCTTACACGGTAACGATCGCAAGTGGTAAATGACTTTTGATGACTGACAGCAAGTTACAACGATGCGCTGCACACGTTTTTCCCTGCTGTTGTGGCACAATACCGGGCGTCGTGATAATCGTAGTCTTTTAATGAATATACCTTCAATTATAAATAGGAGATCTGGACATGAATAAATTTATAAAAACGATAGTTTGCCTCGCGTTACTTGCTGGCAGCGCGTTCGCTCATGCTCAATCCAATTATCCATCCAGAGTGATCTCAATCGTAGTGCCGTTCGCCGCCGGTGGTCCGACCGACGTGGTCGGCCGGTTGATCGCGCAGTCGATGAGCACCACACTCAAGCAGCAGGTGATTGTGGAAAATACCGCCGGTGCCGGCGGCACCATCGCTGCCGCACGGGTAGCAAGAGCCGCGCCGGACGGTTATACGCTTTTCCTGCATCACATCGGCCACTCTACCGCGCCGACGCTATATCGTAAATTAAGTTATAACGCGATCGATAGTTTTGAGCCGATCGGTCTCGTTACCGATGTGCCAATGACCTTGATTGCACGCAAAAATTTTCCGGCGAACGACTTCAAGGAATTTATATCCTACATCAAGGCCAACAAGGACAAGATCTCATATGCCAATGCGGGAGTAGGTTCGGCTTCCCACCTGTGTGGCATGTTGTTCATGAGCGCGATCGAAACCGAAATGCTCACCGTCCCCTACAAGGGAACAGCGCCAGCGATGCAAGACCTGCTCGGTGGCCAGGTTGATTTCATGTGCGACCAGACGACCAACACCACCAGCCAAATCAAGGGCGGGACAGTCAAGGTATACGGCGTGACTACGAAAACACGAGTTTCCTCGCTGCCTAATGTGCCGACGCTGGATGAAGCAGGGCTGCGCGGTTTTGAGGTCGCGGTATGGCATGGCTTGTATGCACCGAAGAATACGCCGAAGCCAATTGTTGACAAGTTGGCTTCCGCACTCCAGGTTGCTCTGAAGGATCCGATGGTCAAACAGCGTTTTGCCGAACTCGGTACCGAACCGGTTGCTGAAAATCGTGCCACGCCGGAAGCACTACGCGTACATTTGAAAGCGGAAATCGAAAAATGGGGGCCGATCATCAAAAAAGCCGGCATTTACGCCGACTGACTGATAAACAAGCAACAGCCGTGACCGGCTAAAAATGATGGCGAGGTGCCGTGCGCTTCGCCATCCGGTCGTAAGATGCTTTTGGTTATGTTATTGCCATGCACAATCAGCAAAGCACATTGTTTTCCGCGATCGTGGCAGCTCCGTTCGGCGCGATCGGTATTCGTACCGAACCGGACGAGGTGCGGGAACTGGTCTATCTGCCTGCGCACTTCACGGAAAAATCCCCAACAAGCAAGCTTTCTGAACGCACCGCAAAACAGGTCGAACGATACTTCAGCGAGCCTGATTTTCGTTTCGATCTTCCGCTTGCCAAAGTTGGCACCGTGTTCCAGCAAAAAGTATGGTCCGTAATCGCAGCCATTCCACGTGGTCAGGTGCTGACCTACGGCGACGTGGCCCGCATGATTCAATCGGCACCGCGTGCGGTGGGGCAGGCGTGCGGTGCGAATTGGTTCCCGCTCATCGTCCCATGTCATCGCGTGACGGCAGCGGGCGGGCTCGGCGGATTCTCCAATCACGACGATGAGACCGGCTTTCATGTCGGCGTTAAGCGCTGGTTGCTTGCGTATGAAGGTGTCGAAGGCTACTGATGAATGAAAACGGATTGCCAAGCCAGGCGACGATCGACGAGTTTTGCGATACTTTATGGCTGGAAGACGGTCTGGCGAAAAATTCCCTGGATGCTTATCGACGCGACGTGACCTTGTTTGCAACCTGGCTGCAAGCCGAACGCAAAAAAACCTTATACGCGGCGCAAGCCGACGACCTCAATGCCTATTTCGCGGCCCGGCATGCCAGCACCAAGGCGACGTCAGCCAACCGGCGCCTTGCTGTACTGAAGCGCTTTTACCAGCTCGCGCTGCGCCAGAATAAAATCAGCGTCGACCCGTGCTTGAGAATGAAATCGGCCAGGCAGCCGCAGCGCTTTCCGAAAACATTATCCGAGGCGCAGGTGGAAGCCTTGTTGGCTGCACCGGATGTGACCACGCCGCTGGGTCTGCGGGACCGCACGATGCTGGAACTGATGTATGCGAGCGGCTTGCGCGTGTCGGAACTGGTGTTGCTGAAGTCGGTCGAGGTCGGCATGAACGAAGGCGTGCTGCGCATTACCGGCAAGGGCAGCAAGACGCGCCTGGTACCGTTCGGCGAGGAAGCGCGCGCGTGGATCGAGCGCTACCTGAAACAAGCGCGTCCCTCCATTCTGGGCGGTCAGATCGACGACGCGCTGTTCGTCACTGCACGTGGCAGCGCGATGACGCGGCAGATGTTCTGGACACTCATCAAGAAATACACGTTGAAAGCCGACATCCACGCACCGCTTTCGCCGCACACCCTGCGCCATGCATTTGCAACGCATCTGCTGAACCACGGCGCGGATTTACGCGTTGTGCAACTATTGCTGGGCCATTCAGATATTTCGACCACCCAAATCTATACGCATGTTGCGCGCGAGCGACTGAAGAAGCTGCATGCGCAACATCATCCGCGCGGGTAATGCAGCCGTCATGGCAATCTATTGATGGAAACACCCAAAACCAACCTCATTGGTTTGTAGCTCGCGGATATTTTCTTTCAGGAGCCGCGGCAACATGACGCCCATATGCTGGCCTGTACAGTCCGCATCCTGGTCAGTGCGCGTCCGTGCTATTGCGTTTAGCACTATACTTCTTGATAACTGAAGAAAAATTCAAGACTTTCACTCCTAGGGAAATTTGTGATTCAAAGAAATACATAGAAGTGCTTGTGCGTTTGTCTTCTGAAAGCCAGGGAAGGTCAATGAAATTGCTCGCAAGGCAGTCGCCGCCAGCGGTACAAATTACAAAGAGCCGCAAGACCACGGTTTCATATATGGACACGGCTTTCAGGATTTGGATGGCCACGTTAGGAGCTGATTTACATGGAGCCAAGCGCGATAAACCAAGCTTGAAAATGTAATGAAACAAAGCGCTGGCACTTCAGTCAACCGGACTGCCCAAAGACTGCGCTTTTGGATTCCCTCCTACTTGCGGACTTCGGCAAGAGTCGGTTACTTCTAATGTTAGACCGACGCACGATGATTTGAATGGAGAACGATTATGGAACTTGGACTGAAAGGGAAGCGGGCATTGGTGACAGGATCAACGGCCGGCATCGGGTTTGCAACCGCACGCGCGCTGGCGAGGGAGGGCGCGTACGTTACGGTGAATGGTCGGACGGAAGCGCGGGTCAGCAGCGCGGTGGAACGGTTAAGAGCTGAACTGCCCGGTGCGACTGTCGACGGTATCGCAGCAGATCTCAGCAAGGCCAACGGCTGCCAGGCATTGATCGGTCAGCTGCCGGATGTAGATGTGCTTGTCAACAATCTTGGCATCTTCGAACCGAAACCGTTCGAGCAGATTCCTGATGAAGACTGGATCCGCTTCTTCGAGACCAATGTGCTCAGCGGAATCCGGCTGGCGCGCCACTATGTGCCCGGCATGCGATCGCGCAACTGGGGGCGCATCGTTTTCGTCTCAAGCGAATCGGCACTCCAGATTCCTACAGAAATGATTCACTACGGCATGACCAAGACCGCGCAGCTGGCTGTCTCGCGCGGGCTCGCCGAAACCCTCACGGGCACCGGCGTCACCGTCAACAGCGTGCTTCCGGGACCGACCGCTTCCGAAGGTGTCGGCGAATTCGTTTCACAGATGGCAGCGGCGCGTGGGATAGACGCCGCTACGGTGGAACGGCAATTCTTCGAAACCGCGCGTCCCTCCTCCGTGCTTAAGCGATTCGCCACGCCGGACGAGGTAGCAGCGATGATCACGTTTGTATGTAGCGTGCAGGCGTCCGCGACGACAGGAGCGGCGCTTCGAGTCGATGGCGGAGTGGTGCGGGCTATCGTGTGAGGTGCGCTCTAACCCTCGCTTGCAGCGCGTCGCTGAAGTGACATGTTGAGGCTGTGCGAAAAGTCCTTTTCTGAAAAATGCTCCATGCAAGTCATTGATTTTATTGGAGCAAGAATTGGATTTCCATGAAATTTGGACTTTTTGCACAGCATCGTTAGATCCCTGGAAAAGAAACCGATGAGCCAGAGTGTAGAAATATCAATTGCCAAAGAGGAGGACATTCCAGCGCTTTGTACATTGCTGGAATTGTTGTTTTCTCAGGAACTTGAGTTTTCTCCAAACATAGAGGCGCAGCGGAAGGGATTACATAGCATCATTCACAACCCGCATGTTGGCTTTATCCTCGTGGGAAAAGTTAATGGTCGAGCTGCAGGAATGGTCAACATCCTGTTCACCATATCAACGGCACTTGGAGAACGCGTAGCTATTTTGGAAGACATGGTGGTTTCTACCTCTTCTCGTAGTTCTGGGATTGGTGCTGCACTCATAGAGCAAGCTATCGCCGAAGCACACAATCGAGGCTGCAAGAGAATCACATTGCTCGCTGATGCCTCAAACGAGGCAGCTCATCGCTTCTACCAACGACATGGATTTGTGAAATCCACAATGATTCCGTTGCGCCTAAGTCTTATGGATGAATGAAATTCATGCAAAACTTCCTTTCGATTTTCGGCATCCTAACATTTTGTTCAACAAGACCTCAACGGGACGTCTGCCAGCTTCGCTGCCAGCCGCCCGTTCGTTGTTTGCAGATTTGAGAAAAGGAACGGGATAGATTAAAAGCTGGTGGATTTATCGCCGCGTTGGTGATTCAGGCAATAATGGTCAAGTGTTCAGGGTTATCGAAGCGGCATAACGGGCCGCCCAAGTGGAACCGGTATGTCGGTGACCATAAAAAAGATAGTGAGCCAGCAAGTTGGTAAATGTCCACAGCCTCGATCGAAGGGAATGCCCTCATGATTATTAAGGCAGGATCGTCGAG
>DASYKE010000119.1:0-24176 GCA_035995725.1 Burkholderiaceae bacterium
AATCAAGCCTTTTTCGGTTGCCGCCAATGGATTGCTCGACAAACTGGCAGCCGACTTTACCGAAGCCGATGCGGAAAAGATCAAGTCCATCGAAGCGGTCACCAACCACGACGTGAAAGCTGTCGAATACTGGCTCAAGGAGCAGGTCAAGGATGTGCCGGAACTGGTCGCCGCGACTGAATTCATCCATTTCGCCTGCACGTCGGAAGACATCAACAACACCTCGCACGGCATGATGCTGAAAGCCGCACGCGATACCGTGCTGCTGCCGGCACTGCAAGGCATAATCGCCAAGCTGACGGAACTGGCGCATGCGAACGCCGATGTCGCGATGATGTCGCGGACCCACGGCCAGCCGGCCAGCCCGACCACGCTTGGCAAGGAAATCGCTAACGTCGTCGCCCGTCTGAGGCGCGCCGGACAGCGCATCGCGGCAGTCGAGATCCTGGGCAAGATGAACGGCGCGGTCGGTAACTACAACGCGCACCTGTCGGCATATCCCGACTTCGACTGGGAAGCCTTTGCCACCAAGGTGGTCGAGCAGCGGTTAGGGCTCACTTTCAATCCGTACACGACACAGATTGAGCCGCACGACTACATGGCGGAATTATTCGACGCGGTCGCGCGCGTCAACACGATTCTGCTCGACTTGAACCGCGACATCTGGGGCTATATCTCGCTCGGCTACTTCAAGCAGCGCACCAAGGCGGGGGAAATCGGCTCGTCCACCATGCCGCACAAGGTCAATCCGATCGATTTCGAAAACTCCGAAGGCAACCTGGGCATGGCTAACGCGGTACTCAGGCACATGGCGGAAAAACTGCCGGTCTCGCGCTGGCAGCGCGATTTGACCGACTCCACGGTGTTGCGCAATATCGGCGTCGGCTTCGGCTATTGTGTACTGGCCTACGACAGTTGCCTGCGTGGCTTGAACAAGCTGGAAGTCAATCCGGCGCGCATGGCGGAAGATCTCGGCGCGACTTGGGAAGTGCTGGCCGAACCGGTGCAAACCGTGATGCGCCGTTACGGCGTTGAAAACCCATATGAACAGCTGAAGGAACTGACCCGCGGCAAAGAAATTTCCAGGGAAGCATTGCGCGAATTCATTATGGGACTCTCGATCCCGCAGCAGGCAAAAGACCGATTATTGATGATGAGTCCCTCCAATTACATTGGATACGCAGCCTTGCTCGCCCGCAAAATTTAGCATGCAGGTAAATAATTATAAAAAAGCAAATAATTATAAAAAAGATTATGATTGCATTTCCGTTGCCCAAGTGTGTAAAGGAGCTCATATGAAACGCATGCTGACCAGCCTTGCTTTAGCCGCACTGATTGCCGTTCCTTTGGCGGCGCAAGCGCAATTCGCCAAAGTGGAAGACGCCGTCAAATATCGTCAGTCTGCGCTCACGGTGATGGGCACCCATTTCGGCCGTATCGGTACGGTAGTCAAAGGTGAGCAGCCCTACGACAAGGTGGCGGTCGAGTCCGGTGCGGCGCTCGTGGAAATGATATCCAGGCTGCCATGGTCAGCTTTCCCGCCCGGCTCTGATACCGCAAACTCCAAGGCAAAACCGGAAATCTGGAAAGAGCAGGACAAGTTCAAGGCTGCATCGGAAAAAATGCAGGCTGAAGCCAGCAAATTGTCGACTGCCGCCAAATCCGGCGACTTGGGCGCGATCAAAACGGCATTCAGTGCAACAGCCCAATCCTGCAAAGCGTGCCACGACGATTTCAGAAAAAAATAATTGCCTCCAGCGAGATCGTGACGTAAAAGACACCGCGCGAGCGTCTTTTACGTCACCTTATTTATGTCATCTCAAAACCAGCCCCTTCATATTCCGGATAAGGAATTTGGCGTGCTACTGCGGCGGTAGTATATTTCTTATGCAATTTCTTCGGCCAGATCCGTCTTGCTTAACCATAAGCAACTTCTGTCGGCCCGCACGCGGCAACTATCGATACACAATAAAAATTAATCAATTGAAACGTTGAAAATTGCTATCTGGCTATTGACCATGCGAAATCCCTCAATATAATGACTTATGTCAACAGCTTGCAGTTACTCAACGAGGGCCGTCATGCAGAATACAATCGATAAGGCAGCCGCGTTTCACGCCGAAGAAAAAGCCCCGCGCTTCAATTTCAACAAGCTTCAAGCCGTGCTGTGCATGGCGGCGTCTGCAGCGGCGAGCGCCGGCTTGATCATCTGGGCCGTTAAATCATTCATTTGAAATTTGTTTCAAAATCATTGCGATTTTGCCGGGCGCTTCACCCATCCCGCGACAGCGGAACTCATGTTGGTTTTTTCAGATTGCTGACCTTCGTATCAATACCCTGCAGATCCTGCGCCAGATAGGAAATGGCTTTCTGAAGTTCATTAAACGCAGTTAGCAGCGCTTGCGCGCCACGATCACCCCCTATAGGAGCGTCTGAAGCATATTTTTGCGCTGACGCCATGGCCAGCTTGAGTGAAGACTGAATAAGTTTCATGTTTTCCATTGATGTTCCTCCCACTTCCCGCCGCATGCCATATCAGGCTCCGATTTTCCCCAGCCTGCTCTTCTGATTCTTCTGATATATCCCATCCTCCATTCTTTTGCATTGATATATCCCATATATGCAATGGCTCGAACAGATACGCGATCCTGTGTCGTCCGGTTTCTTTTACAAGGCTGGACCTGATCTGCAATCGCAATGCAAGCGGGCGAGGATGGACAGACAAAAACCCGGTATCGGGTTACATCAGGGTTTCAGATTAACCAGGCAATATACGGATACCGCGCACGCGGCGAAAATCGCTGCCGCCAGCAACCGGATTGCCCATGAGTCATTGGCTGCCGGCGCATCGCCGCCGATATCCTTGTCGCCGGTGATCATCGGTTTGACCAGATTCTGCTTTTTCCTGAAATAGTAGTAGGCAACCGCGGCGATGTGCAGTCCGACCAATGCGTAGATCAGGTTGGCGCTGACTTCGACATGAAACCATGTGATCCTGTCGGAAAACTCCTTGCTGATGAATTTGACCAGCGGCCCTTCGCTGGCGATATCGTCATTGGCAAACAGACCGGAAAGCGCCTGCGCCAGGATCACGCCGAGCAATGCGAACACCGACAGGCTGCCCAACGGGTTATGGCCGTGATACTTTCCTTTTAGAGAATTTTTCGCACCCAGCAAATAAGCGGCGATGGTTGAAGGCGCATAAATAAAGTCTGAAAACCTTGCGTATCTGGTGCCGACCAGGCCCCATACAATGCGGAATGCAACCAAGGCCAATACTGCATAGCCGGAAAGAAAATGCCATTCCATTGCATTGCCGCCGATTTTCTGCGTGATGATCGACGTCGCGATCAGTATTGCCAGAGCCCAATGAAACAAACGAATCGGCAGATCCCATACTCGTATTTTTGCCATGCCTTTCCTTCAGGTACGTTTGAGCGAGTAGTTTAGCCGAAAAAAAAGCCGGCTCGAAAGCCGGCCTTTCCCTTGAGATCCATTATCAGACGACAGCACCGTCGGTTTTGTCCTTTTCTTTGATCGGCTTGATCAAATCCTCGCGCTTGACGCCAAGCCACATTGCAACGGCGGCAGCGACAAACACCGATGAATAGATGCCGAACAGAATGCCGATGGTCAACGCGACAGCAAAATAATGCAGCGTCTGGCCACCGAACAGCAGCATCGACAGCACCATCATCTGGGTCGAACCGTGCGTGATGATGGTGCGCGAAATCGTGCTGGTAATCGCATGATTCATCACATCGGCAGTGGACAGTTTGCCGAAACGGCGGTCGAGGAAGGTCTCGCGCACCCGATCGAATATCACCACCGACTCGTTGACCGAATAACCCAGTACCGCAAGCACTGCGGCCAGCACCGTCAGGGAAAACTCCCACTGGAAGAATGCAAAGAATCCAAGAATGATGACGACGTCATGCAAGTTGGCGATGATCGCCGCGACCGCAAACTTCCATTCAAAGCGGAAGGCAAGATAAATCATGATGCCGACGACGACCATCGCCAGCGCCATCAAACCGTCGTGCGCCAGTTCGTCGCCAACCTGGGGACCGACAAATTCCACCCGCTGCAGCCTGACGCTGTCGTCCTGCGCCTTCAACGCAGCCATCACCTTGTTGCTCAGCTGTGCGGAGTCGACGCCCTTTTGCACCGGCAGCCGAATCAGCACATCCTGCGCGGTGCCGAAGCTTTGCACCTGGCTATCGGCAGTCCCCAGGTCCGCGATGGTTTTGCGGATACCCTCGAGATTTGCCGGCTTCGAGTATGCCACCTCCATCACCGTGCCGCCGGTAAATTCAATCGACAGGTGCAATCCCTTGGTGCTCAGGAAAAATACCGCCGCGACAAATGTCAGCGCCGAGATCACGTTGAAAATCAACGCATAGCGCATGAACGGAATATCTTTTTTAATACGGAAAAACTCCATCACTTTCCTTTCATTCGGACATTTTCACTGAAACCTTCACTGCGCAGCGCACCTGCGTGCTGGCAGGCGCCTGCAAAAACAGTTGAATTACGTATTCGGCTTCCAGATTTGCCCAATCGACACGCTACTCAGCTTCTTCTTGCGGCCATACCACAGGTTGGCAACACCGCGCGACACGAATACCGCGGAGAAAATCGACGTCAATATACCCAGGCAATGCACCACGGCAAAACCGCGGATAGGCCCGGAGCCGAAAATCAACAACGCCACACCGGCAATCAGCGTGGTCACGTTCGAATCCAGAATCGTTGCCCATGCGCGATCGAAACCGGTGGCGATCGCCAATTGCGGCGATTTGCCCCCACGCAGCTCTTCCCGGATCCGTTCGTTGATCAGCACGTTGGCATCGATTGCCATACCGAGCGTGAATGCGATTGCGGCCATGCCGGGCAAGGTCAGCGTCGCCTGCATTACCGACAACAGCGCGATCAATAACATCAGATTCACCGCCAGTGCGAATACACTGAAAAGCCCGAACAAGTGGTAATAAATCAGCATGAAAACGGCAATCGCGGCAAAGCCGTACAGCGTCGAATTGAAACCCTTGATGATGTTTTCGGCGCCGAGCTGCGGGCCGATTGTCCGTTCCTCGATGATTTCCATCGGCGCCGCGAGCGAACCGGCACGCAGCAACAGGGCCAGGTCATTGGCGGCTTCGGTCGTGCCCATGCCGGTAATCTGGAAGCGCGAACCCAGCTCATCCTGAATGGTTGCAACCGTCAATACTTCGCCTTTATTCTTTTCAAACAACACGATCGCCATCAACTTGCCGATCCTGTTGCGTGTCGCTTCGCGCATCCTGCGCCCGCCATCGCCGTTCAGATCGATACTGACAGAAGGCTGCTGGTGCTGATCAAAACTGGCCGACGCGCTGGAAATGTATTCGCCGGTGATGATCGGGTCCTTGTACAGCACGACGGGCGCGCCTTTGCCGACCTTGAACAGTTCGGAGCCGAACGGAACCGCAGCACTCCCTTCGGTGCCGCGCGTGACCGATTCATCGACCAGCCTTACTTCCAGCGTAGCAGTGCGTCCGATGATGTCTTTCGCACGCGATACGTCCTGCACGCCCGGCAATTGCACCACGATCCGATCGGCACCCTGGCGCTGGATCAGCGGTTCGGCCACACCCAGTTCATTGACGCGCTTGGAGAGCGTGGTGATGTTCTGCTGCACCGCATCTTCCACCGTCTGCTTCAGTGCTTGCGGCTGCAGCGTCGCGACCAGCTTCAAGTCGGTGCCATCGGCAGTATCCTGCAACACCAGTTCGGGCAGTTGCGACAGGAGAATTTCCCGTGCTGCAGCGCGTGTTTCCGGATCGCGAAATTTGATTTCGATCGCATCGCCGTTACGGGCGATCCCGGCATAGCGAATTTTCTTGTCAACCAACATGCTTCGCATGCCGGTCTGCAAACCTTGCAGACGTTTGTTCATCACGGCTTTGGTATCGACCTGCATCAAAAAATGCACGCCGCCGCGCAAATCGAGACCCAGATACATCGGGGCTGCATGCAGCCGCTGCAGCCATTGCGGCGTGTTCGGCAGCAAATTGAAAGCCACCAGGTATGTCGGATCAGCTGGATCCTTGTTCAATTCCCGTTCAAGCACGCCCTTCGCATTGAACTGGGTATCGGTATCGGCGAAGCGAGCGCGGACGGAGCCTTGTGTGCCGGTCGTCTCGAAAAACACGCCCTGCGGCTTGATATTGGCTTTTGCCAGCGCCTCCTCAACCAGCGTCATCACGGAAGGGCCGACTTTAACGGTGGCTTTTGCACTGCTGACTTGCACTGCAGGCGACTCGCCAAAGAAGTTCGGCAATGTATACAGCACGCCGAACAGCAAGGCCATCACGATGAGTATGTATTTCCAGAGGGAGTAGCGATTCATATTGATCAGTGTTCAGTGTGAGACATCAGGCATCGTGCGAAACGAGGTCCGCGTCATGGCGGACACTCGACATGCACCTATCGCAGCGACTTGATTGTACCTTTTGGCAACAGCATGCTCACGGCAACCTTCTGTACGATGACTTCGGTATTGTCTGCTATCTCCAGCAAGACATGAGCCTCGGTGACTTTATTGATTTTACCGAGAATACCGCCGGCGGTGACGACTTCATCGCCCTTGGCCAGCGCTTCCATCATCGCCTTTTGCTCTTTCTGGCGCTTCATCTGCGGGCGGATCATCAGGAAGTACAGCACCACGAACATCAGGATGATGGGCAAAAAGCTGGTCAGACTGCCCTCAATGCCACCCGCAGGGGCTTGTGCGTATGCGCTGGAAATGAACATGTTGTGCTCCAAGTTGTAGTGATGAATAACCCGGCATTTTAGCACCGGACGCAGCGATTCCTATCGATATGGACTATCGGATACGGGAATGCCTATGCGCCACGTGCGCGATCGGCATGGAATCGCGCGACAAACACCTGAAACTGGCCGGCATCGATCGCCGCACGCATGCTGCCCATCAATTGCAGATAGTAATGAAGATTGTGGACGGTATTGAGCCGCGCCCCAAGTATCTCTCCGGTGCGGTGCAAATGATGCAGGTAGGCCCGGGAAAAGTTGCGGCATGCATAACAATCGCAAGTCTCGTCCAGCGGCTCGGCATCGTCCCTGTAACGCGCATTCTTGATCTTGATATCGCCGAAGCGGGTAAACAGCCAGCCGTTGCGCGCATTGCGCGTCGGCATTACGCAATCGAACATGTCGATGCCATTCGCCACGCCTGCCACCAGATCTTCCGGCGTGCCGACCCCCATCAGGTAATGCGGCTTGTCGGCCGGCAGGCGCGGGCCGACATGGGACAGCACACGCATCATGTCTTCTTTCGGCTCGCCCACCGACAAACCGCCGATGGCGATGCCGTCAAAACCGATGTCTTCCAGGCCGGCCAGCGATTCATCGCGCAGGTGCTCGAACATGCCGCCCTGTACGATGCCGAACAGCGCATTCGGGTTCTCTCCCCGCTCGAACTCGTTGCGGGAACGTTTGCCCCAGCGCAGCGACATGCGCATCGATTGCGCCGCCTCGGTTTCGGTCGCGGGACGGCCGTCGATCTGATACGGTGTACATTCATCGAATTGCATCGCTATATCGGAATCGAGCGCACGCTGAATCTGCATCGAAATTTCCGGCGACAGGAACAGCTTGTCGCCATTGATCGGTGACGCGAACTTGACGCCCTCCTCGGTGATCTTGCGCATTTCCCCGAGTGAAAATACCTGGAAGCCGCCGGAATCGGTCAGGATCGGCTTGTCCCAGCCCATGAAGCGGTGCAGTCCGCCGAATCGGGACAGCACGTCGATACCGGGCCGAAGCCATAGATGAAAGGTATTGCCCAGAATGATTTGCGCGTCGATGTCGTTCAGTTCGAGCGGCGACATTGCCTTGACCGACCCGTAAGTACCGACCGGCATGAAGATCGGTGTCTCGATCACGCCATGGTTGAGTGTCAGGCGGCCGCGGCGGGCGTTACCATCGGTTTTGAGGAGTTTGAAATTGAGCATATCAATAAATAGTGCGGAACCGTGTCCTTCATAGAATCAGAGTCGGGTCAACAACATCGCATCGCCATAACTGAAGAAGCGATATCGTTTTGTAATCGCGTGAGCATAAGCTTTATGAATTGCATCGTAACCGGCAAAAGCGGATACCAGCATCAATAGCGTTGATTTTGGCAGGTGAAAGTTGGTAATCAACCGCGTAACCGTCTTGAAGGTGTAACCGGGTGTGATGAAAAGCCGGGTATCCGCACTGCCCGCCCGCAACTCGCCGGCCTGCGATGCGGATTCGAGCGCACGCAGGCTGGTGGTGCCAACCGCCACCACGCTGCGGCCAGCCGCCTGCGCCGCGCGCACCGCATCCACGGTCGCTTGCGGAATCGTGTACCACTCGCTGTGCATTTGGTGTTCTGCGAGATTTTCGGTGCGCACCGGCTGGAAGGTGCCGGCGCCGACATGCAAGGTGACGAATCCGAACCGGACGCCTCTATTGCGCAACTTGTCGAATAGCGCCTGATCGAAATGCAGGCCGGCAGTCGGTGCGGCGACTGCGCCCGGTTCTTTGGCATAGACGGTCTGATAGCGCTGCTCGTCGAATACATCCGCTGCATGGTCGATATAAGGCGGCAGCGGCAGGCGTCCGTGCATTTCAATCAGCTCGAACACATCGGATGGAAATTGCAGCGTGTAAAACTCGCCTGCGCGCTCACAAGTCAGCACGTCGAATGCGTCCGCCAATCGGATCACGGTACCCGGCGGCGGCGATTTGGACGCGCGAATCTGAGCATGCACGGTTCGGTTATCCACCACCCGCTCGATCAGCACTTCGACTTTGCCGCCGGTTTCCTTGATGCCGAAAAACCGTGCTTTCAGCACGCGGGTGTCATTGAATATCAACAGATCGCCCGGCACCAGCAGATCGACGATGTCGGAAAATGTACAATCGGTCAACATCTCGCCGTCGACCTGCAGCAGCCGGGAAGCACTGCGCTCAGGCAGCGGCAATTGCGCGATCAGTTCCTGCGGCAAGTCAAAATCGAAATCTGACAATGAATACATAGCATAGTTTGGAGTGGTATCGGAGCGCTGCCGAAACTGTTATCGTTGCAAAGTTTGCCACTATGAGAACGGCGCAAAACCATGCATCAGACTGCCTCTTCCCTTGCCAGAAAGGGCTAACCCGATCCATACAAATATGGCAGGCACGCTTGCGCATGTCCGTCCCAGCGGGACTTCCGTTGGTCGTCTATGATTGGAACTCATTTCAAAAATAGCCGTTTGTGTGAACGGCTATTTGTGAAATGAGTTCTAGCAAACCCGCTATTCTACGCTTTGCCGACCACTTTACGTCCTGATATGCCCGCACCGAAGCGAAAGCCCGCGACAGCAGCCAAAGCCACCCCGGCGCGCGCAAACAAGCTCGAGGACAAGCTCGTGCGGCTCGGCTTGCGCTCCGATATGGATCTGGTGCTGCATCTACCGTTGCGCTATGAGGATGAAACGCAGGTAGTGTCGATCAGCCAAGCCGGCTTCATGACGGGCTATCCGGCGCAAGTCGAAGGTGTCGTCACCGCATGCGATATCCAGTTCCGCCCGCGACGGCAACTGGTCGTCACGATCGAAGACGAATCCAGCCAGTTGGTGATGCGTTTTCTGAATTTTTACGGCAGTCAAGTCAAGCAATTGGCAGTCGGCACCCGGGTGCGGGCGCGCGGCGAAGTACGGCACGGCTTTTTCGGCGAAGAAATGGTACACCCGGCCTACAAGGTCATACTGGAGGGCGCGCCGTTGCCGATGGCATTGACGCCGGTATATCCGGCCGGCGAAGGCCTGTCGCAGGCGCTTTTGCGCAAAGCGATCGCCGGTGCGATGAGTCGTGTCGACTGGCGCGATACGCTGGCGGAACCGTTGCTGACGTCGCTCGGATTATCGGCGTTCGAGCCTGCGGTCAGGCTGCTGCATAATCCGCCGCCTGATGTCGATGAAAGCGCACTGGCGGATCGCTCGCACCCGGCGTGGGTCCGCATGAAATTCGACGAATTGCTGGCACAGCAATTGTCATTGAAACGCGCGCAAGTCGCGCGCCGCGCCAAGGACGCCGCCGCATTGTCGGTAATCGGAACGCTGTCCGACGCATTTTTGAAAACACTGCCGTTCCAGTTGACCGGTGCGCAGCAACGCGTATTGGCGGAAATCCGCGCTGACCTGCGCGCATCGTTCCCGATGCAGCGCCTGCTGCAAGGCGATGTCGGCAGCGGCAAGACCGTGGTTGCGGCGCTGGCTGCCGCGCAGGCGATCGACAGCGGCTTTCAGGCAGCACTGATGGCGCCGACCGAAATTCTGGCGGACCAGCATTTCCGCAAAATCGCAGCATGGATGGAGCCGCTGGGCGTGAACGTCGCATGGCTGACCGGCAGTCTGAAAAAGAAGGAAAAGACCGACGCGCAGGATGGTATCGAATCCGGCCAGGCGCAACTGGTGATCGGCACCCACGCGCTGATTCAGGAAGCGGTGCGGTTTGCGAAGCTGGGCCTGGTGATTGTCGATGAGCAACACCGGTTCGGCGTCGGCCAGCGCCTGACATTGCGTAACAAGGGATTGTCCGGAAGCGACCCCGCCGCGCCGGCGATCCGACCGCAGGAAGTGCACCGCCTTGCCATGTCGACCACGACACCCGGGCAAGTGCAGAGTCAAACAGTGCCGCACCAGTTGATGATGTCGGCCACGCCGATTCCGCGTACTCTGGCGATGACTTACTATGCCGATCTGGAAATATCGGTAATCGACGAGTTGCCACCGGGCCGCACGCCGGTTATTACGCGTATCATCGACCAGAACCGGCGCGATGAAGTCATCGAGCGGGTCCATGCCGCGGCACTGGAAGGACGCCAGGCATATTGGGTGTGTCCGTTGATCGAGGAATCGGAAGCGTTGCAGCTGCAAACTGCGACCGATACTCATGCGACGCTGGTGCAGGCGTTACCGGACTTGCAAGTAGGGCTGGTGCACGGCCGGCTCAAGCCTGCCGAAAAGCAGGAAATAATGGATGCCTTCACGCGCGGCGATATTCATCTGCTGGTCGCCACAACGGTGATCGAGGTCGGCGTCGACGTGCCGAACGCATCGCTGATGGTGATCGAGCACGCGGAACGTTTCGGCTTGTCGCAATTGCATCAGTTGCGCGGCCGCGTCGGGCGCGGTTCTGCGGCGAGCGTCTGCGTGCTGCTTTACCAAAGCCCGCTCGGCCCGATTGCAAAACAGCGCCTGAAAACGCTGAGAGAGACTACCGACGGATTTGAAATCGCGCGTAAAGACCTCGAAATTCGGGGCCCCGGCGAATTTCTGGGAGCTCGCCAATCAGGGCAGGCGATGCTGCGCTTCGCAGATCTCGAAACCGATCAATGGCTGGTGGAAAGGGCACGCAATGTGGCGCAAACCTTGTTGCGCGATGACCCGGCTACGGTGGAAGCGCATCTGGCTCGCTGGCTGGGCGCACGCGAGGATTTTTTAAAAGTGTAATTATTTTGTCCCGCCAAGGGAAATTTTAGTTATTCTGAATGCCTGTTGTGGGCGAAAAATCTAGCTCGTCGTTGTGGATTGAGCAATCACTTGAAAGCTTAAGAATTTAACAAGTCTCAGGCGACCGCAGACAATCTTTTTTGCATATGCGAAGATACCGACATGACTTTAACTGAACTCAAATACATTGTTGCCGTCGCACGCCAAAAACATTTTGGCCATGCGGCGGAAGCCTGCTTCGTCGCGCAACCGACATTATCGGTGGCGATCAAAAAACTCGAAGACGAACTCGGCGTCGTCATTTTCGAGCGCGGCGGCACGGAAATCTCGATGACGCCGCTCGGCGCGCAAATCGTTGCGCAAGCCGAGCGCGTGCTGGAGCAAACCGCTTCGATCAAGGAAATCGCAAAACAAAACAAGGATCCTTTGGCCGGCCAGTTCCGCCTGGGCATCATTTACACGATAGCGCCCTACCTGCTGCCGCAACTGGTCAAAACCATGATCGAGCGGGTACCGCAAATGCCGTTGATATTGCAGGAAAACTTTACCGTACGGCTGATTGAAATGCTGCGGCAAGGAGATCTGGACGCGGCAATCATGGCGCTGCCTTTTGCGGAACACGGACTGATGGTGCAGCCGCTGTATGACGAACCGTTCGTCGTCGCATTGCCCAAGCAGCATGCATGGGCCAACCGCTCCGACATCACCACGCAAGACTTGAAATCGGAAACCATGCTGTTGCTCGGCACCGGTCACTGCTTCCGCGACCAGGTGCTCGAAGTCTGTCCGGAGATGTCGCGCTTCTCCACCACGGGCGACGGCATTGCACGCACTTTCGAAGGCTCATCGCTGGAAACGATCCGGCATATGGTCGCTTCCGGCATTGGCATTACCGTGCTGCCGCAGGCATCGGTACCGGACATGCAAGCCAAGGACGGCATGCTGCGCTATGTGCCGTTTGCTCAGCCTGCACCGTCGCGCCGCGTCGTCATCGCGTGGCGCAAGAGCTTTACGCGCGGCGCGGCGATCGAGGCGGTGCGCGAAGCGGTGCTGGCGTGCGATCTGCACGGCGTGACGATGTTGCGCGACGCCGAAATCGCAGCAGCCTGAAGGCCTGCGGCCTGACTTCATGAACCGGCTCCGGCTCTACATCCGCCTGGTTCGCCTCGATAAACCGATCGGCATCCTGCTGCTGCTGTGGCCGACGCTTGCCGCGTTATGGTTCGCCTCCGACGGCAAGCCGGATTGGCGGCTGGCAGTCATTTTCTGCATCGGCACCGTACTGATGCGCTCGGCCGGTTGCGCGATCAACGATTTCGCCGACCGCGATTTCGACAGGTATGTCCAACGCACTGCCGAGCGTCCGCTCACCAGCGGCAAGATCGCGCCGTGGGAAGCGGCGATGGTGGCGGCAGTGCTCGCGCTGGCGTCGTTTGCGCTGATCCTGCCGCTCAACATGCTGACCAAGCAATTGTCGGTGGCGGCGGTACTGATCGCGGCGAGTTATCCATACTTCAAGCGATTTTTCGCGATACCGCAAGCCTATCTGGGGATTGCGTTCGGCTTCGGCATTCCAATGGCATACGCTGCCGTGCAAGGCACGGTACCGGCGGAAGCTTGGCTGCTGCTGGCGGCGAATATTTTCTGGGCAGTGGCATACGATACCGAGTATGCGATGGTTGATCGCGAAGACGATTTGAAAATCGGTATCAGGACTTCGGCGATTACTTTCGGCCGGTTCGACGTGCTGGCGGTCATGTTGTGTTATGCATTCGCGCTGGCTATCGTGCTGCTGGTAGGCTGGCAGCATGGCCTGCGCGACTGGTTCATTGCAGGATTGCTGGTTGCCGGCGGTTGCGCGATGTATCACTACACGCTGATCAACGAACGCGATCGCATCGGCTGCTTTGCGGCATTCCGGCATAACAATTGGCTGGGTGCGGCGGTGTTTGGCGGGATTGCGCTGGATTATGCGCTGCGATAGGCTAAAGCGCCGCCATCCAGACCAGGTTTTATTGTCTTACGCGAGTGCGTATTTGCCGGAAATTTGTTTCCAAAATAATCACGGAAGCCGGATAAGCTCATGATTGGTTTGACTATATTTGTGACGTGTTTTCCGGGTTATATGTCAACCGGAAGGTTATACGGACAATTTTTGAGATATAAATCTAGTTGGGCATCATGAGAATCCTCGCCATTTCCGGGAGCCTTCGGGCTGCATCGCTGAACACAGCACTACTTCGCGCAGTCGCGCGTATTGCTCCGCCGGAGTTGGAGATCGTTCTGTATCGCGGTATTGGCGACCTCCCGCTTTTCAATCCCGACATCGAACACACCAGCCCCGCGCCTGTGGCAGATCTTCGCGCACAGATCATCGCCTCGGATGCATTGCTTATCGCCAGCCCGGAGTATGCTCACGGCGTCACGGGAGTGATCAAGAACGCGCTCGATTGGATGGTCGGAAATGAATCCTTTGTGCACAAGCCGGTTGCTCTTCTCAACGCTTCTCCGCGTGCCATGCACGCACAGGCAGCGTTGCGCGAAACTATCTCTACGATGTCGGCCCGCATTATTGATGAAGCGTCGGTCACCATTCCCATCATCGGTTCGGGTCTGAACGAAGAAGGAATCGTCCGCCATCCGGAAATCAAAGCCGTCTTGCTTGCCGCACTTCGATCCCTTGCAACCACTGTCAGCTGCGAACAACATGCAACGCCGCCAATGACACCCAGCTCTTCCATCTAACCGAAAGCCGCCGGCGGCGGGCCGGTGGCTTCGCTCATGTCAAACATTGAGCAATGCCGGTGGCATCGATACTCATGGTGCCTAACCCCTCCTATATGACCTCCCCCAAAGCAAACCGGTCGGAAAAGCGCTGCGCTTTTCCGATGTACGCATTTCAATCCCGCCCAAACTCCTCACCCAGCTGCCTGCCCCGTTCCGCAGCCGCTTTCATCGCACGGACAATCGCGTCCTTTACACCGCTTCCCTCCATGCTGGTCAGCGCCGCATAAGTGGTTCCGCCCTTGGACGTCACCCTTTCCCGCAGCATCGATACCGGATCCGGCGATTGCGCGGCCAGTTGCGATGCGCCGACGAAGGTGGCGATC
The DNA here is from genome assembly GCA_035995725.1 of Burkholderiaceae bacterium. Classification (GTDB taxonomy): domain Bacteria; phylum Pseudomonadota; class Gammaproteobacteria; order Burkholderiales; family Burkholderiaceae_D; genus JAQGLW01. The sequence continues at coordinate 14,639 of DASYKE010000119.1, forward strand.
GCAAGCTCGGTGCCTTGCTCCACGCTCAATCCCATTTCCTGTGCCGCCTGCTGCATCGCTTCAATGAAATAAAACACATAGGCCGGGCCGCTGCCCGATAACGCAGTTACGGGATCGATCAGTGCCTCATTGCTGAGCCATACCGTCGCGCCGACCGCGCCCATGATCGCGTCTGCCGCGGCGCGCTGCTGGTCGGATACGCCCGCCATCGCGACCATTCCGGTGATGCCTTTGCCGATCAGCGCGGGCGTATTCGGCATGGTGCGCACGATTGCCGTGTGGCCTCCCAGCCAGCGCGACAGATCGACCGCGCGAATGCCGGCGGCGATCGACAGCACTAGTTGCGAGGACACATAAGCCTGCAGTTGCGCGGCAACTTCCCGCATCTGCTGCGGCTTCACGGCGAGCACGATCACATCGCTGCGTCCGATGGCGGCATCGATCTGTTGCGCAGTTGCCACGCCGAATTGCCGCTTCAGCTTTTGCAGTGCATCGGCATTGATATCGACCACATGGATATTGGCACCTGCGGTGAGCTTGCCGGCCAGGCCGCCGATCAATGCAGTGGCCATATTGCCGCCGCCGATAAAACTGATTTTCAAGTTAGTGTCCATGACCTTTTGCATAATCCCGTTTTCCAAAAATTGCAGTTCCCACCCGAACCATAGTAGCGCCTTCGGCAATCGCCGCCGCCATGTCGGCCGACATTCCCATCGACAGGGTGTCCAGTGCGAGCCCCTGTTCGCGCAACCGGTCGAACAACTGGTGCAGTTGCCGAAACGGCACGCGCTGCTGTTCAAATGTGTCGCCTGGTTCCGGTATCGCCATCAGTCCGCGCAGCTTCAAACGCGGCATGCGGGCAATGGCGTGCGCCAGTTCTTCAGCCTGCTCCGGCACCGTGCCGCTCTTGCTGACCTCGCCGCTGATATTGATTTGCAGGCAAACATTCAGCGGCGGCAGATGCGCAGGCCGTTGTTCGGAAAGCCGCTGCGCGATTTTTTCACGCTCGATCGAATGCACCCAATCGAAATGTTCCGCGATCGGCCGGGTCTTGTTGCTCTGGATCGGGCCGATGAAATGCCACTCCAGCCGCAGTTCGGGTTGCGCGGTACGCAGCGCTGTCATCTTGTCCAGCGCTTCCTGCAGATAATTCTCGCCGAATGCCTTTTGTCCGGCCTGTACCGCTTCCAGCACATCGTTCGGCCCGAAGGTTTTCGATACCGCCAGCAGGCTGATGCCGGACGGGTCACGTGACACGCCGCGCGCAGCAGCAACGATACTGTGATGCACGGCTTGCAAGTTGTCGGGGATTAAGGACATAATCAAATGCCTCAAGGCAATAATAGATCCATTACATAAATAGCAACATCGCAGATAGTGTTGCAAATCATTTTTACGGTGCAGGCTCAGGGATTATAAATGGACATTTCCGAACTACTCGCATTCTCGGTCAAGAATAAAGCCTCTGATCTCCATTTATCGTCCGGCTTGCCGCCGATGATCCGGGTTCATGGCGACGTGCGCCGCATCAACCTGCCGCCGCTGGAGCACAAGGACGTGCATGGCATGATTTATGACATCATGAACGATGGCCAGCGCAAGGCGTACGAAGAAAATCTCGAATGCGACTTTTCATTCGCGATTCCCGGCCTGGCGCGTTTCCGCGTCAATGCGTTCAACCAGGATCGCGGCGCGGCGGCGGTGATGCGTACCATTCCATCGAAAATTCTCAGCCTCGAACAGCTCAATGCTCCCAAGATCTTTGGCGACCTGGCGCTCAAACCGCGCGGGATGGTGCTGGTGACGGGGCCAACCGGCTCCGGCAAATCGACTACGCTGGCCGCCATGGTCAACCATCTCAACGAGACCGAATACGGGCATATCCTGACGGTGGAAGATCCGATCGAGTTCGTGCATGAATCCAAGAAATGCCTGATCAACCAGCGCGAAGTCGGACCGCATACGCTGTCGTTTAATGCCGCGCTGCGTTCTGCGCTGCGCGAAGACCCCGATGCGATCCTGGTCGGCGAGTTGCGCGATCTGGAGACGATCCGCCTGGCGCTGTCGGCGGCGGAAACCGGTCACTTGGTATTCGGCACCTTGCATACCTCGTCGGCGGCCAAGACGATCGACCGTATCATCGACGTGTTTCCCGGCGACGAGAAAGAAATGGTGCGTGCGATGCTGTCCGAATCACTGCAAGCGGTGGTTTCACAAACTCTGCTGAAGACCAAGGATGGTTCGGGCCGGGTTGCCGCGCATGAGATCATGCTTGGCACGCCCGCCATCCGCAACCTGATTCGCGAAGCCAAAATCGCGCAAATGTATTCCGCGATTCAGACCGGCAGCGGCATGGGCATGCAAACACTGGATGGCAACTTGACCGACTTACTCAAACGCAACATCATCACACCGGCAGCAGCCCGTGCGGCTGCCAAAACGCCGGAAAACTTTCCTGGCTAACGCAATTCGTGCAAGGGATAATCCGTCGGGTTTCCCAGATTAAGGAATCGAAATGGAACGCGAACAAGCAACGAAATTCATGCACGACTTGCTGCGGCTGATGGTGAACAAGAACGGCTCCGATCTTTTTATTACGACCGACTTCCCGCCGGCTTTCAAGATCGACGGCAAGATGACTCCGGTATCGAACCAGCCGCTGACATCGGCGCATACGGTTGAACTGGCGCGCGCCATCATGAACGACAAGCAGTCAGCCGAGTTCGAGGCATCCAAGGAATGCAATTTTGCGATCAGTCCCGGCAACCTGGGGCGTTTTCGGGTATCGGCATTCATACAGCAGGGCCGCGTAGGCATGGTGCTGCGAACCATCACCACCGCCATTCCGAAAATCGAGGAAATAGGCGTACCGGAAATTCTGAAGGAAGTCTCCATGACCAAGCGCGGATTGGTCATCATGGTCGGCGCAACCGGGTCTGGCAAATCAACGACGCTCGCAGCAATGGTCGGCTATCGCAACGAAAACAGTTACGGTCACATCATTACCGTGGAAGACCCGGTCGAATATGTCCACCCGCACAGGAACTGCATCATTACGCAACGCGAAATCGGCGTCGATACGGCGGACTGGAGCACGGCACTGAAAAATACACTACGCCAGGCGCCCGATGTGATTTTGATCGGCGAAATCCGCGATCGCGAATCGATGGATTATGCGATCGCGTTTGCGGAAACCGGCCATTTGTGCCTTGCGACCATGCACGCCAACAGTTCCAATCAGGCGCTGGACCGCATCATCAACTTCTTCCCGGAAGAACGCCGGCAACAACTGCTGATGGATTTGTCGCTCAACTTGAAAGGCATGATCTCGCAACGCCTGATTCCTCTGCGCGACACCAAAGGACGTTGCGTAGCCGTTGAAGTCATGCTCAATTCGCCGCTCATTTCCGACCTGATTTTCAAAGGCGATGTCCACGAGATCAAGGAAATCATGAAGAAGTCGCGCGAGCTCGGCATGCAGACCTTCGACCAGGCATTGTTCGACTTGTACGAGGCTGACAAAATCTCATACGAAGACGCACTGCGCAACGCCGACTCGGTCAACGACTTGCGCCTGGCGATCAAACTGAAAGGCAAAGAAGCGAAAGACCGCGATCTGTCGGCGGGCACCGCGCATCTTGGAATCGTATGACCCATTTTATGGCGCCAACGAAGACCGCTTGACCGCGCGCCGATCAAATCCCGGTTTTCCGGTCGACGCCCCGCATCAGGGAAGCGTGCGCCAATATCGGCATTATGCCAGCGCTGCGCTGCCCTTACACCCTCTGACTAGCATGCTCTCTGGTCGTTTTACGGGACTGAAATTTCCGCCAGACATATCCTGCTATCGCAAGCATGATCACTTTTTTCATGATTATCTCCAAATAGTGATGCATGCGGTCAAGCATGACATCACATGATGCATCGAAAAATACGCTACACCAACTAGCCGATTGTTGTATCGAAGCGCCACTGCTTCGATATCTTTTATGACAAGCCACGTATTTTTTGGTTCCGGTTCAGAATCCAATTGAACGCCTACTGCCCCTAGCTAATCGCTTCCAAAATCCGCAGTTATTGCTTTCCCCTCGCCATTCGCAGCCCTAAAACAATCCCAGCAACTTGAGCGCCAACGGCAGCAACAACGCAGTCAGTACGGCTGATATCCCCATCGCCAACCCGGCAAACGCACCCATTTCCTCGCTGACCTGGAATGCTCTCGCAGTGCCTATGCCGTGCGCGGTGATACCGACCGCAAAGCCGCGAATGCTGTGATCATCTACGTGCATCAAATTCAAAATGCCGCGCGCCAGCGTCGCGCCCAGGATGCCGGTAGCCATCACCATCACCGCGGTCAACGATGGCAGGCCGCCGATTTTTTCCGCGATGCCCATTGCGATCGGCATCGTTACCGATTTGGGTGCGATCGACAGTATGGTTACACGTGATGCGCCCAACGCCCAGGCAACGCCCATTGCCGTTGCGATCGCCGCCGCGCTACCCAGCACTGCGCTGGCCAGCAACGCAAACCAGTCGCGTTTCAGTTTTTCGACTTGCTGATAGAGCGGAATCGCCAAGGCAACTGTCGCGGGCCCCAGCAGGAAATGGACAAACTGCGCACCGTCAAAATATGTCTGATAAGGTGTTTTGGTAACGGTCAGGATCAACACCAGAATGGCGACCGCGATCGCAACCGGATTGGCCAACGGATTGAACCTGGCGCGTGCATATATTGCATAAGCGAACTGATAAGCCAGCAGCGTGGCGGTCAAGCCCAGCAGCGGGGATGCCGAAAGGTACACCCAGATATCGGTGAATCTGGAGGTCATTTCTGCAGCCAGCGCATTACCGCCGCCGTCACTATAATCGATACCGCCGTGCTGACCACCAGTGCGACTGCAATCGGCAGCCATTCGTCGGCAACCCGGTGTGCGTGGACCATGATTCCGACACCGGCCGGTATGAACAGCAACGACAGATGCTTGAGCAGCTCCTGTGCTACCGGCGCCAGCTTTTTCGCTGCGTCAGCCTTGATCAGCAAGTACAGAAACAGCAGCACCATGCCGATGACCGGACCGGGAACGGGCAAGGACAGCGCATAGGCCAGACCTTCGCCGATGGTCTGGAACACCAATAAAGTCGTTAAGGTATTGATCATCGCTGTTGTTTTTGTCTGGCTGTTGAATTTTCGTTGCGTCGCAATACCATTCTACTGATTACGTTCGCGTTACGGGCTGCTGCCAATGAGAAGCTACAACATTAGTACCGTTCGCCTGAGTAAGCCGCAGGCCATATCGAAGGATCTCTTGGGACGAATAACCCTTTGATATGGCCTGCGCCGTGTTCCTATATAAAAAACGGCTAATTCTAATTGTTCGTCGATAGCGCACTGTCGATCAACTCGATCCAGTGCTTGACCGGCGTTTCCGTCCCCGACTGCAAATGCGTCAGGCAACCGATGTTGGCCGATACGATCATCTCCGGTTTGGTCGCTTGCAAATTTGCCAGCTTGTTGTCACGCAACTGATATGCCAGTTCCGGCTGCAGCACCGAATACGTGCCCGCCGACCCGCAGCACAAGTGGCTGTCTGCACACAGCTGCACATCGACGCCGACTGCGCGTAGCACGCCCTCGACCTTGCCACGGATTTGCTGGCCGTGCTGCAAGGTGCACGGCGGGTGATAAGCGACACGTTTGACGATTTTTCCATTCAACTTGTTTTGCAACACGGCTTCGAAGTCCGGCAGAATCTCGCTCACGTCCATGGTCAATTCCGCAATCCGCTTCGCCTTCACTGCATAAGCTGCGTCATGCGCGAGCAAATGTCCGTATTCCTTGACCATCACGCCGCAACCGGACGCGGTCATCACGATCGCTTCCGCGCCCGCCTCCACCAGCGGCCACCATGCATCGATGTTGCGGCGCATATCATCAAGGCCGCCTTCGTGATCGTTCAAATGGTAACGAATCGCACCGCAACAACCGGCCTTCGATGCGATCACAAGCTGCACGCCGAGCGCATCGAAAACGCGTGCGGTGGCAGCGTTGATGTTGGGCGCCATCGACGGTTGCACGCAACCATCGAGCAGCAGCATTTTGCGCGCATGCCGGCGTGTCGGCCAATTGCCCGCATCTTGCATGGGAGGCACCTTGTTTTTCAGCGCCCTGGGCAACAGCGGGCGCACCAATTGGCCCATTTTCATAGCAGGGGTAAACAACCATTTGCGTGGCAATGTCTCTTTCAGTGCCGTACGCATGAGGCGCTGCGACAATGGGCGCGGCACCTGGTCTTCAACGATCTTGCGGCCGATATCGACCAGGTGGCCATATTGCACGCCGGAGGGGCATGTGGTTTCGCAATTGCGGCAAGTCAGGCAGCGATCCAGATGCATCTGCGTTTTGGCAGTCGCTTGTTTGCCTTCCAATACCTGTTTTATCAGATAGATGCGGCCGCGAGGCCCATCGAGTTCATCGCCCAACAATTGATAAGTCGGGCAGGTCGCGGTGCAAAAACCGCAATGCACGCATTTGCGAAGAATTGAATCGGCCTCTTCGCCTTCGCGTGTGTGTTTGATGAAGTCAGCGAGATTGGTTTGCATGAATTTCTACAATTTTTTGTGAGACAGAGTACCGCTTCGCTTAACTCTATCCCGCCTTGATTTGTTGAGGACAGAGTATCGCTTCGCTTAACTCTGTCCCGCAATGGTTAAAACTCCGTATACATCCTGCCCGGATTGAATATGCCGGACGGGTCGAATGCTGTCTTGAGATTGCGATGGATTTTCGCAACTGCAGGTGCGAGCGGATGGAACACGCCGACCTGCTTGTCGCCGCCTCTGAACAGGCTTGCATGGCCACCGGCTTTTTCTGCCGCAGCGCGAATGGTTGCCGCATCTGCGTCCGTTTTGAGCCAGCGCTGTGCACCACCCCATTCGATCAGTTGCTCTCCGCGCAAAGCAAGCGGCGGAGCAGTCGATGGCACCGACAAACGCCAGATGCTACCCGCAGTACCGGTGCCGAGGCTAAAAAACTCGCTGGTCTGCTCACGCACTGCAATCCAGTATGCGTGCGGGTCGGGCAATTCGTCACCACCCATTTTTTGCCGTGCCGCCTTGATTGCGGCCTGCGCGCCCGACAAGCGCACCATGAGCATGCCGCCATGCCACGCACTTGCCGAAATCGGCAGCGGCTGGCCGCCCCATTCGTTCAATCGCCGGATTGCCTCGGCCTGGTTCAGCCCCAAACGCAAGCTGGTTTCGGCGAATGGTCTGGGTAGCACTTTCAGCGACGCTTCCAGAATCAATCCAAGCGTACCCATCGAACCGGCCAACAGTCGCGACACATCGTAACCGGCGACATTCTTCATTACTTGTCCTCCAAAATGCAGAACTTCGCCTTTGCCATCCATCAGCACCGCACCGAGCACAAAATCGCGTAGCGCGCCGACCGCCTGCCGCCGCGGGCCGGACAGACCGGACGCAACCATACCGCCAACCGTTGCACCCCTGCCAAAATGAGGCGGTTCGAATGCCAGCATTTGATTTTGCTCGGCCAATGCCGTCTCGATTTCTTCTACTGGCGTGCCGCAGCGCGCCGTGATCACCAGTTCCGTCGGATCGTATGCGACGATGCCGCCGTAACGACGGGTATCGAACAACTCGCCCCGCGATTCCTGGCCGTACCAATCCTTGGTTCCCCCGCCGCGCAGGCGCAAGGCAGTTCTGTCGGCGCCTGCTGCGACGATGCGTTCGCTGAATTGTTGCAATGCCTGTTCCATATTGGCTTGAAAATATCCGTTAAAAGCGCGGCAAGTCCGCGAACTTCAGTTGTCCCCGTTTCACATGCATCTTGCCGTACTCGGCACAACGCCGCAGCGTTGGGATCGCCTTGTCCGGATTAAGCAGGAAAGCGGTATCGAATGCACGTTTGACCGCCATGAATGCTTCGAGCTCTGTTTTTGAAAACTGCACGCACATCGAATTGATTTTTTCTATGCCGACACCGTGTTCGCCGGTGATGGTGCCGCCAACTTCCACGCACAATTCCAGGATTTCTGCCCCGAACAATTCGGCATGATGGAATTCGCCGGGCTGATTCGCATCGAATAAGATCAGCGGATGCAAGTTGCCGTCGCCTGCATGGAACACGTTGGCGCAGCGCAAACCGTGCTTGACTTCCATCTGCGCGATACGCTGCAGCACCTGCGCCAGATTCTTGCGCGGGATCGTACCGTCCATGCAATAGTAATCCGGTGAAATACGGCCGGCGGCAGGAAATGCATTCTTGCGGCCGGACCAAAATTTCAGGCGCTCGGCTTCGTTCCGCGACACTGCAATTGCGGTCGCGCCTGAGTGCTTCAGCACTTCGGTCATGCGCGCGATTTCTTCCTCGACTTCCTCGGGTATGCCGTCCGATTCGCACAGTAGAATCGCCTCCGCATCGATGTCGTAACCGGCTTGCACGAATGGTTCGACCATCCGCGAACTGGTCTTGTCCATCATCTCCAGTCCGGCCGGGATGATGCCTGCCGCAATGATGCTGGCTACTGCGTTGCCGCCCTTAACCACATCGTCGAATGATGCCATGATCACGCGCGCCAGTTGCGGCTTCGGTATCAATTTAACGGTCACCTCGGTGACCACGCCCAGCATCCCTTCGGAGCCGATAAACACCGCCAGCAAATCGAGGCCAGGCGCATCGAGTCCTTCACTGCCCAGTTCTACGACTTCACCTTCTATCGTCACCATCCTCACCCGCAGCACGTTATGTACGGTCAAGCCGTACTTCAGGCAATGCACGCCTCCGGAATTTTCTGCGACGTTGCCTCCTATGGTGCAGGCGATTTGCGACGACGGATCGGGCGCGTAATACATGCCATGCTTTGCAGCCGCCTCGGAAATGGCAAGGTTGCGCACACCAGGCTGTACCACCGCAGTACGGGAGTAGGGGTCAAGCTCGATGATTTTATTGAGCCGCGCAGTCGACAGCACCACCCCGTCGGCGATCGGCATCGCGCCGCCGGACAGGCCGGTCCCGGCCCCGCGCGGCACAATCTGCACGTCGAGTTCACGGCAGGTTTTCAATATATCGACCACTTGCGCTTCGGTTTCGGGCAGCACAACCACCATCGGCAACTGGCGATAAGCGGCCAGTCCGTCACATTCGTAAGGCCGCGTGTCCTCTTCGTTGAACAATACACAGTGATCGGGCAATATCGCGCGCAATGCCGCAGCCACGTTGTGCTGGCGCAAAACGGTAAATGGCATATCTGCAGAGGTATTCATGATCTATCCTGATTTCATTTCTTTTGGAAGAAAGCGTGATTCAGTCGGCCGGCGCTGGCCACACACGGTTTCTGGTATGCATAGTGTAGCTAAAAGACGTATTGCGTAGGTTGATTCCCGGGCAATTTGGGCTGAAAGCTTTTCCTGCTGAAATGAAATTTTTTCAAGCAATCAACAATCCGGGTTTCATGCGGGTCAACGAGTGTCGTCAGTCAATTCAGTCTTGTGCCGGATGCTGGTATGAAATGGATAA
>DASYKE010000120.1:0-5535 GCA_035995725.1 Burkholderiaceae bacterium
GATGAAAATCCGTCGGACCCGCCGCATTGGAGGCCGACGCACAGGTGGCTGGCGGAAACCGTCTGCCTGCTGACCCGATTCGCAAGCGGCAGCAGTTCACGCACGGCCGCGACGCCGGCCTCGATGGTTTTGCGCGTACCGCCGGTATCCTGCATGACAAAGGTACGCAGCAGCGGACCGGCTTCAAGCTCTTCATCGGTCAGCAAACCCTTCAGCTGATTGCGTTCGCAACCGAGGCCGACCACCAGCACCGCGGCAAGGTTGGCATGGCGCGCATAGCCGGCCATCGTCCGCCGCAGCACCGCCATCGGTTCTCCCGTCATTTCCATGCCGCAGCCTAGCGAGTGGCTGAAGGCGACGACGCCGTCGACATTTGGAAATTCCGCCAGACGTTCTTCGGTAAACCAGTTCGCGATTTTCTGGACTGCGGTGGCGGAACAGTTCACCGTGGACAAAATGCCGATGTAATTGCGTGTTGCCACTCGCCCGTCGTCGCGGACGATGCCTTGGAAGGTCGCCCGCTCGGCAGCCGGCAGCAGGTCGACCGGGGAATATTCCGATGCATGCGCGTAATCGCGCTGGAACTCGCGGAACTCGGTGTTGTGGCTATGAACCATCGTCCCGGCCGGAATGTCGATCGAAGCAAAGCCGATCACCACGTTGTACTTGCGGATCGGATCGTTCTTGCGGATCCGGGTGGTCGCAATTTTGTAGCCGGCCGGCACCTGGCTGCGGCTGACGAAATTTTCAGCCGGAACTTCGGTGCCGATCGCGACATCCGTACGCGCCACAACGACGTTGTCGGCGGGGTGCAACCGGATGACAGGGCCGATAAACCGTTTCTGCGAGATTTCTATCATGGCAAACAATGAGTTAGATGTGAAAAAAATGCGATGAAGCCACCAAAGGCCGGAAAGACCGAAGCACCCGACTACATCGATTCTTATGCCCGTGCGTTGAGCGCCATTTCCGGGAGTGCTTGACGCAGCAGCATATTATTGGGCAACATGGGAAAAATGGAAAATTTATTATTTAAATTAATTCATAAGAAAAACGAATGAATATTTCAACGAGGCACCTGAAGGCATTCCTCGCGCTCGCGGCGCAGAAAAATTTCACGCGTGCGGCTGAAATTTCCTTTTTGTCACAGCCGGCATTCAGCATGCTGATCCAGAGCCTCGAGGAAAGCGTCGGTGTCCGACTGTTCGACCGCGGAACACGCAGGGTGGAACTTACCGTCGAAGGTCGGGTATTCGAAAGCGCGGCTGAACGCTTGCTGGCCGAATTCGAGAATGTATTTTCCGAAATCAATGATTACGCCGATTTGCGCAAAGGGCGTGTCACGATCGCGGCATTGCCGTCTCTGTCGGCACAGCGATTGCCGCCGGTGATCGCGGAGTTCCACAAGAAAAATCCCGGCGTGGAAGTCATTCTGCGGGATGTGACGTCGGATGATTGCCTGGACCTGGTGCGACGCGGCCGGACAGATTTCGCGTTGACCGCAATCGCGGAGTCTGCCGACCTGGATATCGAGCCGGTATTGGCCGATAGTTTCTATGTCGTGTGCTCGAAAAAGCACCCGCTCGCGAAGGCAAAACTGGTGCAGCCCGCCGACCTGCTCGACTGCGTATTCGTACAACAGGACCGCTCCAGCAGCGTTCGCCAGCAGATCGATGCGGTGATGTACCCGTTGCGTTTGAAAACCGTGATGGAAGTCACCAACATGGCCACTGCAGCCGGCCTGGTTGCCTGCGAAATCGGTATCGCCATCGTTCCGGCAGTGGCATTGTTTCAGTTTCAACGGCCCAATCTGGTGAGGATACCTGTCGCGCAGACGGCGCTTTCGCGTCAGATCTGTATAGTTCGTCCAAAAAACAAGCAGGATTCGATCGCCGCCGCATCGTTTATCAGGTTGCTCAGACAACGCTGGGGAGCGAGAGCCGCCATTACGGCACCAAGTTAGAACTTTCCGGTTTATAAATAGAAAGCTTGACAATTTTTTCACCGGTGCTTTAGAGTGTGCCTTGCAATCGTAAAATAATGACAGCGCTGTCATAAAAAATAATATATATAAATCAGTAACTTAATAAAATCATGTATGGCGCGATGGTAATAGAAATGCATGATAAATCTGAGGGGCATTAATGGAGAGAGACAAGACGACCCCGCTGCTGGATGTGCGCGGGGTCACGCTGCAGTACAAAACACGCGAGCATCTGGTAACGGCGACTTACCGGGTCGATTTCCAGGTTCTGAAATCGGATCGTTTCATCCTGCTCGGTCCGTCCGGCTGCGGCAAATCCACGCTGCTCAAGGCCGTCGGCGGCTATCTGTTGCCGACCGAAGGCGAGATCCGGCTCAAGGACAAGCCGGTGCAGGGCCCGGGCCCGGATCGCATGATGGTGTTCCAGGAATTCGATCAACTGCTGCCCTGGAAAACCGTCAGGCAGAACGTGATGTTTGCGCTCGAGGCATCGGGCAGGCAGAAGGGCCGTGCGGCCGAAGACAAGGCCATGCAATACATCGAAAAAGTCAATCTGACCGCGTTCGCCGACAGTTACCCGCATACGCTGTCCGGTGGCATGAAACAGCGGGTCGCGATTGCGCGCGGCATGGCGATGGAACCAGATATCCTGCTGATGGACGAACCGTTCGCTGCGCTCGACGCGCTGACGCGCCGCAAGATGCAGGATGAGCTGCTTGAATTGTGGGACGACACCCGCTTTACCGTGCTGTTCGTGACGCACTCGATCGAAGAGGCCATCAAGATCGGCAACCGGATTCTGTTGCTGTCTCCGCATCCCGGCCAAGTGCTCGCCGAACTCAACAGCGTGCCGCGCAGCCGCATGCAAACCGACGCGGCGCGCGTGCTGGAACAGAAAATCCACGACATGCTGTTCGTGCCGCAAAGCGCTGCGGAGGTGGCCCATGCCTGAACAGCAGAAACAGGAAGAAGACATCTCCCGCGCGGAGATCTATCGGGAGCCGGTGTCCGCAGCGCAGTTCGGCGTCGTGCAAAAGAAGCTGTCGACATGGGAGACCGTGTACCAGATCGGCGCGTTGCGCAAGGCCGTGATTCTGGTTGTGCTGGCGATTATCTGGGAAGTCTATGCGCGCTCGCTCGATAATGCGCTGCTGTTTCCGACTTTCAGCGCCACCTTGGAGGCCTTCGTTAACGGCATCATGGGAGGCAGCCTGTTGCTCAAGGCGTGGACGTCGATCAAGGTACTGTTGATCGGCTATGCGGCAGGCATCGCGCTGGCCGGATTGTTTACCATGATCGCCATCAGTTCGCGCGTCGGCACCGATTTTCTGGAAACGCTGACAGCGATGTTCAATCCGCTGCCGGCGATCGCTATCCTGCCGCTGGCGATGATCTGGTTCGGCCTCGGCCTGCAAAGCCTGGTCTTTGTGCTGATTCATTCGGTGCTGTGGGCCGTGGCGCTCAATACCCATTCCGGCTTCCTGTCGGTCAGCAACACGCTGCGCATGGTAGGCCGCAATTATGGCCTTACCGGATTTTCATATGTGGCAAAAATACTGATTCCGGCGGCTTTTCCCAGCATCCTCACCGGGCTGAAAGTAGGCTGGGCGTTTGCCTGGCGCACGCTGATTGCGGCAGAACTCATCTTTGGCGTCAGTTCCGGGCAAGGCGGTTTGGGCTGGTTCATTTATGAAAACAAGAACCTGCTTGAAATCCAGAATGTGTTTGCCGGGTTGTTCTCGGTGATTCTGATCGGCCTGCTGGTGGAGAACCTGATCTTCCGTACCGTCGAATCCCGCACGCTGCGCAAATGGGGCATGCAGCACTGATTGGAAGCAAAATCATAACAATGCGCACCAAGCGCAACAGGAGACTGATGATGAAACGATTTCCGCTACGTCCTGCCGTGCTGTTCTTTGCATTCGCGGTAAGCGCCTCACTGCATGCCGAAACAAACGAACTCCGGATTGCCAAGCAACCCGGCCTGCTGTACCTGCCGACCATCGTCATGGAGGAAAACAAGCTGATCGAAAAACACGCAGCTGCGATGGGCCTGAAAGACTTCAAAATGTCGTGGCTGGCATTTACCAGCGGCGGCGCGAGTACCGATGCGCTTCTCTCGGGTAACGTCGATATGGTGGTAAGCGGCGTGACCAATTTGCTGCTGTTGTGGGGGAAGACGAACGGCGCCGTGAAAGGCATTTCCGGTGTAGGTTCCGCATCGATGATGCTGGTTACTCGCAATCCCAATATCAAGACGCTGTCTGATTTCACCGGGCAAGACAAGATTGCGGTGCCGACCGTCAAGGTTTCGATGCAGGCAACCGTATTGCAAATCGCCGCTGAAAAGCAATTCGGTCCCGCCGGGCTCGACAGGGTCAATGCGATGACGGTGGCCATGGGCCACCCGGATGCAATGATCGCGCTGCAAAACAGCAACGAGCAGATCACCAGTCATTTTTCACTTCCTCCTTACCAGGCAGCCGAACTGAAAATGCCGGGAGTGCGCGAAGTATTGAACTCGAACGACGTGATGGGCGGACCGGTGTCGAATGCGGTCGTGTTCGGCCTGGTCAAATTTCACGATGCAAATCCCAAGGTGATTGCCGCATTCCTTGCCGCACTCGATGAAGCGATAGCATTGATCGCCAGGGACAAACAGGCCGCGGTGGAAATCTATCAGCGCGCAACCAAGGATAAAACGCCGGCCGCCGAATTGGTGCAGATGTTGGCGCCGCCTGCCATCGTTTATTCGACCACACCGATGCAAACGATGAAGATCGCCGATTTCATGGCGCGCTCAGGCTACGTCAAGCCGCGTCCGAACGACTGGAAAGACTTCTTTTTCTCGGAGCTGCACAGGTTGCCGGGCACCTGATTTCCTCGCTCCATCGCAGGCGAAGACAAGAGACGCATATGACACTGGAATGCATCATCATCGGCGCACACCTAGCCAGCGCTGTGCCCAAAGTCCGGCGATGCGCTGCAGAGATGAGCCGCAAGATGCCGGACCTGATCGTTGGTATTTAATGCGTGCGATCCAGACTGCCGGCAAGCCGGAGCAAACCAAATCCGAGGAAAAAGCAAATGACGACCAAAGAGAGTGCACCGCCAACACCTTATTCACGCCTGCCCAACAGCTTCCGTCGTCGCGTGCTGGCTGGCGAGCCGGTGATCGGCTGCTGGCTATCGCTGGGCAGCAATGTGGCCAGCGAGATAGTCGGCTACGCCGGCTTCGACTGGCTGCTGCTGGATGCCGAACATTCGCCAAACGATATTCATTCGCTGCTCAGCCAGCTGCAATCGCTCAAGGATAGTCCGAGCGCACCGGTGGTGCGTCCCCAGTGGAATGACCCGGTCCAGATAAAGCGATTGCTCGATATCGGATTTTATAATTTCCTGGTTCCATTCATCGAGTCGGCAGAGCAGGCACAGGCTGCGGTCGCCGCTACCCGTTATCCGCCACAGGGCATTCGCGGTGTTTCGGTGGCGCAGCGCAGCAACCGATACGGCTATGAGCCGGATTATTTTTCGCGTATCAACGACAATAT
>DASYKE010000121.1:0-5578 GCA_035995725.1 Burkholderiaceae bacterium
GGCAAAGATGTCACCACAGTGCACCTGTCGCAACATCTATTACAGTGGCAACAAAACGGCAGTGATGTTACATTTGTAATAGGCGGTGCGGACGGTTTGGATGCTGCATTCAAGAAGCGCGCCGATATGCTGATTCGTATGTCCAGTTTGACCTTGCCGCATGGGTTGGTGCGCGTACTGCTCGCCGAACAGTTGTATCGTGCCTGGTCAATAACGCAGAATCATCCTTATCATCGGGCATCCCTCAAAGGGACTTCTTTCTGAGCGTAAAACATAAATGAAACCTGCTGACCAGAAGATTTATTTGGCCTCAAAAAGTCCGCGCAGACGGGAGCTTCTGCGTCAGATCGGCGTCGAGTTTGAACTGCTGATGTTGCGTGACAATACATCCAGAGGACCGGAAGTCGATGAAATCGTGCGCCCTGGAGAAGTACCGGACGATTATGTCGCGCGCGTTGCCCGCGAAAAAGCGGAATGCGCGCACCAAACCATGTTTCTGCGCAAGTTGCCGATTCGTCCGGTGCTGGCGGCCGATACCACGGTTAGCGTGGATGGACGCATACTCAGCAAGCCGGCCGACATCGCAGAAGCGGTCGATATGCTGAAGTCCTTGTCCGGACGCACCCATCAGGTGTTGACCAGTATCGCAGTCCATCATCACGATGATACATGGCAGAGCACCCAACGCTCGGATGTCACCTTCACCAAATTGTCGGACGAGATGATCCGTACTTATTGTGCATTGCCGGAACCTTATGACAAAGCGGGTGGTTACGCGATACAAGGACAGGCTGCCGTCTTCGTCCAGGAAATTGTCGGCAGCTATTCCGGCATCATGGGGCTGCCGCTGTTCGAAACCGCGCAACTGCTGCGGCAAGCGGGCATCCGCATTCTATGAATGAAGATATCCTCATCAATATCACTCCGCAAGAAACCCGTGTCGCTCTCGTTCTGCAAGGCGCGGTGCAGGAACTCCATATCGAGCGCACGGCGTCGCGCGGCCGCGCAGGCAATATTTATCTAGGCAAAGTGGCACGGGTGTTGCCGGGCATGCAATCGGCCTTTATCGACATCGGGCTGGAACGTGCCGCCTTCCTGCACGTAGCCGATATCTGGGAAGCGCGCTCGCGCGATGGCGCATCGCTAGCGCCGCTTCCAATCGAAAAACTGCTGTTCGACGGACAGGTGATCACGGTGCAGGTGATCAAGGATCCGATCGGTACCAAGGGTGCCCGGCTGTCGACACAGATTTCGATCGCGGGTCGCATGCTGGTTTACCTGCCGCAGGATCCCCATATCGGCATTTCACAACGCATTGAAAATGAAGCCGAACGTGAATTGCTGCGCCAGAACGTGCAGCGGCTGTTGCCCCCCGATGAAAAAGGCGGCTTCATCATCCGCACAATGGCCGAGGATGCATCCGACAACGATTTGCAAATGGACATCGAATATTTGCGCAAGACGTGGGCCACCATCAGCCAGCAAGCCAGGACCAAGCCTGCACCGATGCTGCTGTATCAGGATCTGAATCTGGCACAGCGCGTGCTGCGCGATTTCGTTTGCGACGAGACATCCAGCATCCAGGTCGACTCACGCGAAAATTTCCTGAAATTGCAACAATTCGGCACTGTCTATACGCCCTCGGTAGTGCCAAAACTGGCGCACTACACCGGCGAACGGCCACTATTCGATTTGTATGGCGTTGAAGAGGAAATCCAGCGCGCGCTGGGACGGCGCGTCGATCTGAAGTCGGGCGGCTATCTGATTATCGATCAGACCGAAGCAATGACCACGATCGATGTCAACACCGGCAGTTATGTCACCGGACGCAATTTCGACGATACGATTTTCAAGACCAACCTGGAAGCGGCGCAGGCGATCGCGCGTCAGTTGCGGCTGCGCAATCTGGGCGGCATCATCATCCTCGATTTCATCGATATGGAAAATGCCGAGCACAAAACCGCCGTGCTGGCCGAACTCAACAAGGCACTTGCGCGCGACCGTACCAAAATTTCGGTATCGGATTTCTCCACATTGGGTTTGGTCGAGATGACGCGCAAACGCACGCGCGAATCGCTAGCGCATATCTTGTGCGAACCGTGCCCGGCCTGCAGCGGGAAAGGCCAAGTCAAAACCGCGCGCACTGTGTGCTATGAAATCCTGCGTGAACTGCTGCGCGAAGCAAAGCAATTCAACCCGCGCGAGTTTCGCATCCTTGCTTCGCAAGTGGTGATCGACATGTTCCTGGAAGAGGAATCACAGCATCTTGCAATGCTGGGGGACTTCATCGGCAAGCCGATCTCGCTGCAGGTGGAGACGGTTTATCATCAGGAACAGTACGACGTTATTTTGATGTAATATTTTTTATTACATATTCAAATTTACCGATGAACTTCTGAATTATTTTGATGTAGATACGCATTTAGTTGCACGCTGCGGTATCTCCTCTCGACGCTGTTACCGCAGGACATGAGCTCCCACCTAAATATCATGATCGGACCAATTGCCACCGATTGAATACCTGCTTTTGGTCCAGACTAGTGGGACGACGGCCGCACCCGGTTAGTGGAATATAGCAATTTCCACTGCGACATTCCTGCTAGAAAGTCGCCCGGCGTTTCCGTCAGACAATTGAAGTTTCAGGCTCTCTCCAATGGAATCAACACCATCAACGGCGAGACGCTTGTGCTTCAAGCATCGGCTTCAACGGCTCCCATACCATTCCGGGCGTAAGGTTTCGCATGCAATTGTGATGACCGAGCGGACATTCGCGCTGCCGGCACGGCGCACAATCCAGACGCAAGGACAGTGCTTGGGCCATATCGGAAAACGGTGGCGCATGGTCGGGATCGGTCGGTCCGTAAATCGCAACGATCGGCCGATTTAACGCGGAAGCAATATGCAGCAGACCGGAATCGTTACTGACCACCGCATCCGCTTTTGCAAGTAATGCAATGGCCTGATCAAGCGATGTTGCCCCGGCAAGATTGCGTACTTGCGGCGCGCTTGCGACAATTTCTTCGCAAACCGGGTTATCCTTGCCCGAGCCGAGCAATATGATTTGCGCGTCAGCATGGGCCTGCAAAATGGTTTCGGCAAGTTGTGCAAAGTGCGCTGGCGGCCAGCGTTTGGCTGAACCGAATTCAGCACTTGGCGCGAATACGATCAGCGGGCAATCAGATTGCAATCCGATCCGCGACATCGTTTCGATCAATTGTTGGTCCGACACAAACAACCTCGGGCGCGGCAATGCGGGAGGTGCCGGCACATCAGCCGTCGGTGGCGCTGCCAGTGCGGCATAAAATGAAACCATCGGCCGCGGCGCGTGACGATCATCGTGATGCATCTCGTTAAGCAAACCGTAGCGCATCTCGCCGCGGTACCCCACCCGGTGCGAGATGCCTGCCAGCCAGGGAATCAATGCGAATTTCAGCGTATTGGGCAATACATAAGCATGCGCATAGCCGCGCTGCTGCAAGCGCTTGCCAAAACGCCAGCGCTCGCGCAATTGCAATGAGCCATGCCTGAATGGCGCCTCCAGCACCGCATCGATTTCGCGCATCGCACGCCACACAGGCGCAACCCAGCCCGGCGCGAGCACGTCGATCGGATACTGCGGATAACGTTCGCGCAGCAATCGCAACAGCGGTTGCGCCATTACCGCGTCACCGATCCAGTTCGGCGAGATGATCAGTATGCGTGGCGGCATTGATATGGAATGGAAGCTGTCATGTACGCGCAACGGGCCCGATCGCGGAAAACAGGCTACTCGCCGGCGTTGATGCACGCAATTTTCCGGGCCGATACCTGACCCATTTCTGCATCGCCAGGAAGGCTTGCCGAATATCGCCCGACAATCCTCTCGATTCCAGCGCCAGGAAATGAAGAAATGGATGGCAACCCGACATCATGCGATTTCCTTCGCGAATTGCAGTCGATATAAATTGGCATAGACACCATTCGTGGCCAAGAGCTCCGCATGCGAACCGATTTCGACAATGTGACCGCCCACTACCACCGCAATACGGTTTGCACGCTCGATAGTGGACAAGCGATGCGCGATCACCAGCGTCGTTCTGCCTTTCATCAGTTGATCCAGCGCGGCCTGCACTGCGCGCTCCGATTCGGTATCGAGTGCGGAAGTCGCTTCGTCCAGAATCAGAATCGGTGCATCCTTGTAGATTGCGCGCGCAATTGCCAGGCGCTGGCGTTGGCCACCGGACAGGCGGTTTCCATTGTTACCTACCATGGTGTCGAGACCGTACGGCAGGTGTGCAATTACATCGGTCAAATGAGCGGCCTTGGCCGCGGCTTCGATGCGCGCACGATCCGGCGCTGCGTCGCCATAGGCAATATTGGCCGCGACCGTGTCATCGAACAGCACGACATTCTGACTCACCATCGCCATTTGGATGCGGAGGCTTTCCAATGATATCTGTTCAATCGGCTCGCCATCCAGCTTGATTTCGCCTTTGCCGACAGAATAAAAATTCGGCACCAGATTGACCAGGGTCGATTTCCCGCCGCCCGACATGCCGACGAACGCCACCGTCTCTCCGGGCATCACGGTCAGATTGATGTCCGATAATGCCAATTGACTCTGGCCGGGATAAGAGAAACCGACATTGACGAAATCAAGCCTGCCGGATGCACGCTTCTGAAGCATCTTGCCGTTGGTGCGCTCCGGCGCAGCATCGATCAGGCTGAATACGGCCGCTGCCGCCGCCAGTCCGCGCTGCAGAGGGCCATTGACTTCGGCCAGGTGCTTCAACGGTGTAAGCAGCATCAGCATCGCCGTGATAAACGACACGAAGCCACCCACCGTCGCCTCGCCATGGCTGGATTGGATCAATGCGACAACGATCACGATCGCCACTGCACAGGCCGCCATGATTTGCGTGATCGGTACTGTTGCAGCCTGGGCGACGGCCATGCGCATCGCATAACGGCGCAGATTTGCGGCACGCTGATCAAAGCGCTTCTTCTCGTACTGATGGCCATTGAAAATCTTGATAACCTGGTGCGCTCTCGTCGTCTCTTCAATCACCTGAGTCAATTCCGCATTGATTCCCAAATAATTATCAGTGAGTTTTCTCACGCGTTTTCCGGTCAAGCGCACCACGATGGCGGTTAGCGGCAGCAGTACAAGCGCCACGATTGTCAAACGCCAGTTGAGCCATAGCAAAAAGCCAAGCAGCACAATGACCGTCAACGTATCGCGAATCAGCGAAGTCAGAACATTCCTGATCATGTCGATGATTTGCTGGGCCTCAAACATCATAGAATTGATTACCCGGCCGACTGAAGTGGCTGCATAAAAGCCGAGCGGCACATGCAGGATCCGGCCAAACATCTGCTGCCGCAATTCATTGAGCAATAGCGTGGAAATCCAGGTCATCATGTAACTGGTCATGAATGTCGAGAACCCGCGCAACACAAAAATTCCGATCACGCCCGCCGGGACCATCCAAAGATCAAATGACGGCTTGCCGACGAATCCCCGATCCAGCAAAAGCCGCATCACTGCGGGAAACATCGGCTCGGTCGACGCCGTCAGAATCATGCCGAGAAAAGCCAG
>DASYKE010000122.1:0-12565 GCA_035995725.1 Burkholderiaceae bacterium
TCGCCCTTCATGGTTTCCAGCGAGCCGAGCACGCCCAGTTCCGCTTCGACAGTCACGCCGATCGTATGCGAAAACTCGACCACTTTGCGCGACACTTCGACGTTGTATTGGTAGTCGGCGACCGACTTGCCGTCTTCCTTCAGCGAACCGTCCATCATCACCGACGTGAAGCCGGATTTGATCGCCGCCATGCAGACTGCGGGAGACTGGCCGTGATCCTGATGCATGACGACCGGAATATGGGGATAAGCTTCAACCGCGGCTTCAATCAGATGACGCAGAAATGCTTCTCCGGCAAACTTGCGCGCGCCTGCCGATGCCTGCATGATAACCGGCGCGCCGACTTCATCGGCGGCTTGCATGATGGCAGTCACCTGTTCCAGATTATTGACGTTGAATGCGGGCAGACCGTAGCCGTTTTCTGCAGCGTGGTCCAACAATTGACGCATGGATACGAGAGGCATAATGTTTCTCCAAAAAAAACCAACATATTGCGGGACAGAGTTTGTGAGGCGCCGTAGCGCGCCGAATTACTCTGTCTCCAACTAATCAGAAAATTGCGGGACAAAATTAACGCAGCGGCCTGAACACCCCTGAGGCAGCACGCTGTCCCAGCAAATCAGTGCTCGCCGATTTTCATGATCTTGAGCGCGTTGGTGCCACCGGCCTGACCCATCGGTTCGCCCCAAGTGACGACAATCATGTCACCTTTTTGCACAACGCCTTTAGCCAATAACAAATCCTGTGCTGCTTTCAGTACTTCGTCGCTGCCGGTCGACTGCATCAGTTTGAGTGTACTGACATTGCGATAAAGCGCGGCTTTGCGCTGGGTCGCCACGCTTGGTGTCATCGCGAAAATCGGAATATCGATATTGTGACGGCTCATCCACAGCGCGGTCGAACCCGATTCGGTCAGCGCTGCAATCGCCTTGACGCGCAGATGGTAAGCGGTAAATAACGCGCCATACGCGATCGACTGGTCGATGCGGGTAAATGTGACGTTGAGGAAATCCGCGTCGAGCCTGAAATCCTCGGATTTTTCTGCTTCAACGCAGATTGCCGCCATCGCTTCCACGGTTTCGACTGGATATCTGCCGGAAGCCGTTTCAGCCGACGTCATCACGGCGTCGGTGCCGTCGAGTACGGCGTTTGCGACATCGGACACTTCGGCACGGGTCGGTACCGCATTGACGATCATCGACTCCATCATCTGCGTTGCAGTAATCGTGAGCTTGTTGGAGGCGCGCGCCATCCTGATCATGCGCTTTTGCAATGCCGGCACCGCAGGGTTGCCTACTTCCACCGCCAAGTCGCCGCGCGCGACCATGATGCCGTCGGATGCATCCAGGATTTCCTGTAACGCCGGTATCGCTTCGGCGCGCTCGATCTTGGCGATCATCAAGGGCTTGTGCTGGTATTCTTCGCCGGCGATATTGGCCAGTTGCCGCGCCATTATCATATCCGTTGCGCTTTTCGGAAAAGACACTGCAACATAATCGGCCTGAAAGCTCATCGCCGTCTTGATGTCTTCCATATCCTTGGCAGTCAATGCCGGCGCCGTCAAACCGCCGCCCTGGCGATTGATGCCCTTGTTGTTCGACAGTTCGCCACCGCTCCTGACGGTGGTATGGATCTGGCTGCCGATCACTTTGTCGACCACCAGTACAATCAATCCATCATTGAGCAGCAACACATCGGCAACCTTCAGATCGCGCGGCAACTCCTTGTAGTCGAGGCCGACCTGCTGCTGGTTGCCGAGCTCGCATGCGGCGTCGAGAATGAATTTGGCGCCCTTCTGCAACTGGATTTTGCCATTCTCGAATTTTCCGACCCTGATTTTCGGCCCTTGCAGATCCGCCATGATCGCCACTTCCTTGCCGCAGGATGCCGCCACCTGGCGCACCAGGTTGGCACGGTCGATATGGTCTTGCGCCCTGCCATGCGAGAAGTTCAGCCGCACGACATCGACCCCTGCATGGATCATCCGCGTGAGCGTTTCCTTGTCACTCGAAGCCGGGCCGATTGTGGCAACGATCTTGGTAGCTCTTTGCATCATGAGATCCTTATTAACCGCATATGTATATAGTCAACATGCCCGCTGCAGCAGAATATCCACTGCCGGCAGGGTCTTGCCTTCCAGAAATTCCAGGAAAGCGCCACCGCCGGTCGAGATATAGCCGACCTTGTCGGCAATGTCGTACTTTGCGATCGCGGCCAGCGTATCGCCGCCGCCTGCAATCGAAAACGCGTTCGACCCGGCAATCGCCAGCGCCAGGGTTTTGGTGCCATTGCCGAACTGGTCGAATTCAAATACCCCGACCGGACCGTTCCAGACGATGGTACCTGCCTGGGCGATCTGCTGGGCCAGCAGCGCCGCCGTCCGGGGACCGATATCGAGGATCATGTCATCGTCCGCCACCTGATTGACATCCTTGACGGTCGCGGCAGCCTTTGCTGAAAATTCTTTCGCGCACACCACGTCGACCGGGATCGGTACCGACGCACCGCGCTTGGCCATCATGTCGATAATGGCTTTGGCATCGTTCACCAATTCCGCCTCTGCCAGCGATTTGCCGATCTTCAAGCCTGCGGCCAGCATGAATGTATTGGCAATGCCGCCGCCGACAATCAGGTTATCGACCTTGTCGGCCAGCGTTTTCAGAATCGTCAGTTTGGTAGATACCTTGGAGCCGGCGACAATGGCCACCAGCGGCCGCGCGGGTTGGCCCAGCGCCTTGCCGAGCGCATCGAGTTCGGCCGCGAGCAAGGGACCGGCACAAGCGACTGGCGCGAATTTCGCGATGCCATGAGTGGTCGCCTCGGCACGGTGCGCGGTACCGAACGCATCGTTGACATACACGTCGCACAGTTTAGCCATTTTTTGCGCGAGCTCATCGCTGTTTTTCTTTTCGCCTTTATTGACGCGGCAATTCTCCAGCAATACCACCCGGCCCGGCGCGACATCGACGCCATCGACCCAGTTCTGTTTCAACGCAACCGGCTGGCCCAATAATTCGGACAAACGTTTTGCAATCGGCGCCAATGAATCCTGCGGCTTGAATTCGCCTTCGGTCGGACGCCCAAGATGCGATGTGACCATTACCGCGGCGCCGGCCTCGAGCGCCTGCCGGATCGCCGGCACCGATGCCCGAATGCGGGTATCTTCGGTGATATTGCCGGCATCGTCCTGCGGAACATTGAGATCGGCGCGGATGAAGACGCGCTTGCCTTGCAGTTTGCGTTGCGCGACAAAATCGCTCAATCGATTGAATTGCATGGTCGCCAATTAAGTGTAACAAAAGTAAAATTGCTATTTTACCGCACCGTGTTACCTTGAAGACCCGTTTTTGCTCGACCGGGATCAAATCCGATGGCTTTATAAAACCAGCCGCAATGCGCTATATAAGGCCATCCCGGCCAGAATTGTACCCAGCAAATGTCGTGTTGCAACGAAAAACAGCGTGGCACCGATACCCGCCAATAACTTGGGGTTGGTCCAGGCCACGTTAACGGCACCGCCCGACAGCACCAGGTCAGGCACTACGATCGCCGCCAACGCCGCCGCCGGGGCATAGCGCAGCGCATGCTGTACTGCGGGAGGCAGTTTGACCGCGTTGCCAAGCAGAAAAAAAGAGCTGCGCGTCAACACCGTCGCAATGATCAATAAAAAAATGGTAAGCCACGTATCGATCGCGGTCATCGGTTGTCCTTTTGCTTTTTCCTGTCGATCGCGATATCGACGATCATGGCCATCGCTATGCCGGCGATAACTCCGAGCACCAAACCCAGTTGATACGGCAGGCCGGCCGCCATCACGGCAACGATGCCGGCAACCACGACGCCGGCCAGTGCGGCAGCATTGACAATCAGCGGGATCAGAATGGTCAGCAAGGCGAGTGTGCCGGCAAAACCGACGCTCCAGCTTTCCGGTATCTGGCTTGCCAGTAGAATGCCCGCAACGGATCCCGATTGCCATGCGCACCAGTTGGGATAACCGACCCCGGTGAAAAAGCCGATCTTCTCTTCGGGCCGATACACGCTCTGCATCGGAAAGCGCTGCGGAAAAAACCCCATCGTGATGTCAGCATTCAGATAGCCGTACCAGATTCGCTTGAACCACGGCAAATGCGCGAAATGCGGGCCGACTGCCGCCGCAAAAATAAGGAAGCGCAAATTGACCACCAATGCGGTCACGAACACCACCCAAACCGGCGCGTTGGCTGTCATCAGCGGAAGCGAAGCGAGTTGCGCCGATCCTGCAAATACCAGGAAGGTCATCCCCAGTGCTTGCCATATCGTCAACCCCGATTTCATCATTGCCATGCCGGTAACCAGACCCCACGCAAAGATGCCCGGCATGGTCGCCGCACTAACCTTGAAGCCTTCCCGAAAAGCCTGTTTTTTAATTGCCAAAGAAGCAGAATGCGATGTGTTCAATTTTGTACTTTTGTACTAATTCCTGAAACCTGAAAAAATTGAACCGCGGCATAAGGACAAACACGCATTCACGCGTCTGCCGGACTGCCGCGGTTCAATCGAGTGTGCTTTGCGACTATGTAGTCCGGAGCACCAAGTTCCGGTGCTCGAATTGCATTGTTGACATCGCCGCAAGAAATTGGTCAAACCGTATTCTACCGACGAAGCTTCGCGCTCGCCTGAATCCGTTAAAATCGAGGTTTTGCAATAATTACTGGAGACCTTAAGATGTCCATGGCCGACCGCGACGGAAAAATTTGGAAAGACGGCAAACTGATCGACTGGCGCGATGCGACTGTCCATGTGCTGACTCACACTTTGCACTACGGCATGGGTGTGTTCGAGGGAGTACGCGCATACAAGACGCCGCAAGGCACTGCGATTTTCCGCTTGAAGGAACACACCCAGCGCCTGTTTAATTCAGCCAAGATTTTCCAGCTGACGATTCCGTTCGACATGGAAACCATCATGCAGGCGCAGCGCCAAGTGGTGCGTGAGAACCAGCTCGAATCGTGTTATCTGCGCCCGCTGGTATGGATCGGTTCCGAGAAACTGGGCATCTCCGCCAAGGGCAATACCATCCACGTTGCGATTGCGGCTTGGCCGTGGGGCGCGTACCTCGGGGAAGACGGACTGACCAAAGGCATTCGCGTCAAAACTTCGTCCTTTACCCGGCACCATGTCAATGCGTCACTGGTACGCGCCAAAGCATGCGGCTACTACATCAATTCGATCCTGGCCAACCAGGAAGCGCTGACCGATGGCTATGACGAGGCATTGCTGCTCGACACCGAGGGCTACGTGTCGGAGGGCTCGGGAGAAAATGTATTTATCGTCCGGAACGGCAAAATCTATACGCCGGATCTGGCTTCCTGCCTGGACGGCATCACGCGCGACGCGGCGCTGACGATGGCACGCGACCTGGGCATCGAGGTTATTGAAAAACGCATCACCCGCGATGAAATGTATTGTAGCGACGAAGCATTCTTCACCGGGACCGCGGCTGAAATCACGCCGATCCGGGAGCTCGACAACCGGCAGATCGGTACCGGCAAGCGCGGTCCGATCACTGAAAAATTGCAGTCGCTATTCTTCGATGTGGTCGCAGGCAAGGCACCGCAATATCGGCATTGGCTGACACTGGTTTAAAAAAATCTGGAGAATCAGATGAATGAAACAAAAGAAGTGATGGTAGCGGTAGAACTGGACGACGCGAGCTACCTGTCGGCATACTGTCCCAACCCGAACATGCCGATATGGTCGTCGCATCCGCGCGTGTACCTCGATTTTGCGGCAAACGGGGAAGCGAAATGTCCTTATTGCGGTACAGTGTATCGATTGAAACCCGGTGTGGTCGCGGGAAAGCATTAAGCGACATTAAGATCGGACTTGCGTAGGCTGCAAGCAAGACAGGCTGGGTTCTGCTCAGGTATTTTTGATGTTCTGAAAAGCGGGAGACGGCATGGCACAGCAAAAACTGCTGCTAGGTACGGCCAATGAAACGGAAGCTGCATTTTACGACGCACTCAGCCGCGCGGATATCAATGCGCTGATGGCAGTGTGGGCGGATGACGAAGACATCGTTTGCATCCATCCCGGCGCGCCGCGGCTGGTCGGCCATGCATCGATTCGCGCCTCCTGGGAATCGATTTTCGACCGTGGCGGCGTGCATATTTCCCCGTTGCGATTGCATGCCACCCAAAACCTGATGACGGCAGTCCATAACATCGTCGAAGACATCCGCAACGTTGAAGCCGACGGGCAAGACATGCATATCATTGCAACCAATGTGTATATGAAAACGCCACTCGGCTGGCGCATGGTGGCTCACCATGCGTCGGTCGCACCCGGTAAAGCGCTGAGCCATGAATCAGTAGCGGCAATGCTGCACTGATACCGTTCGCCCTGAGTAGCGCATCCAAAATCCTTTCATACGCGCCGCCGCGGAAGAAGGCCATTCCATATCGATGACTTATCCCGCTCCTCGCTGGCTGCCTGGCGGCCATTTGCAAACCATCTACCCTGCGACATGCATCGTCAAGCCGCGCGTTGCCTATCGCCGTGAGCGCTGGAATGCACCGGATGGGGATTTCGTCGACATCGATTTTGTCGATGGCGATCCCGGCCGGCCTTTCATCGTCTTGTTTCATGGATTGGAAGGCTCTTCCGACAGTCACTATGCGCGCGCACTGATGTCGCATATCGCCGCGCTCGGCTGGTCCGGTGCTGTGCCGCACTTTCGCGGTTGTTCCGGCGAGATGAATCATGCTCCGCGCTTCTATCACTCAGGCGACGCACAGGAAGTGGACTGGATCCTGCGGCGCCTGGCGAGTTGCCGCGATGACCGCCGGGCCGGCAAATTTTATGCAGTCGGCGCATCACTGGGCGGCAATGCGCTGTTGCGCTGGCTGGGTGAATCACAGCATCAGGCCGACATCGTCGACGCCGCCTGCGCGATTTCCGCGCCGCTCGATCTGGCGGGCGGCGGCTCGGCATTATCCCGCGGTCTCAACGTGATTTATACCAGGGTATTCCTGCAGACATTGAAGCCGAAATGCCTGCAAAAGCTGCAGCAATTCCCCGGGCTGTTCGAACGCGAAGCGATGCTGCGCGCTCGCAATCTGTATGAATTCGACAATATCGTAACCGCACCGCTGCATGGCTATCGCGACACCGACGACTACTGGAATCGCGCCAGTGCCAAACATGTTCTCGAGGATATTACCGTCCCGACGCTGGTATTGAATGCACGCAATGATCCCTTTCTGCCGTCGCATCACTTGCCACGCATCGCGTCACGCTCGGTCACGCTGGACTATCCGATCGAAGGAGGCCATGTCGGCTTTGCAATCGGACCGCTACCGGGCTCCCTCAACTGGCTTCCACAGCGGATAATCCGATTCCTTAACGGTGACGCTCCGCAAACAGATCAAGCCGGATTCCGGTTAGTATGAGAACTCCGCCATCCTGAAATGGAAGAAAATAACGCGAGCTGTCGGCTTTTTTCAGTGAATTGAAGAAACCGTTCCGGCTGCCACTTTGCAGGCGGCGCATATTCAATTTACCTTCCCCTTCCGATTCGAAAACCGTTCAATATGGATGAGATCGTCAAACAGGCAATGGCAAAGTGGCCGAATGTGCCCCACTGTTATGGCTGGCTGGCACTCGATGCGCGCGGGGCGTGGCGCATGCGCGATGAACGCGCGCAGGCACTGGACCTGCCCGGAGACAAGATCGCCCATGCGGCGCTATTGGGCTTCATCAATCGCAATTACACGCATGACGAGCACGGCCGCTGGTATTTCCAGAACGGTCCGCAGCGTGTATACGTCGATCTGGAAGCAACTCCTTACATTGCCCGAACCGAACCGACCCGGGGTTTTGTATTGCATACCGGCGAACCGCTGCCGACAATCGATGCCGCATGGCTGACCGGCTCCGGCCAGCTGGTATTGCAAGGCACGGACAAAGTCGCGCTCGTGAACGACCGCGACATGGCGCAATGCGTCGCGCAATTGCGCATGGATGGCAGCGCGGTCGGCGATGAACGACTGTTGGGATGGCTGGCAAACCAGGCGGCGGACTCGGGCCGCTTGAGCTTATGCCTGGCGGACAGGCAACTACCCCTGCAGCGCATCGAGCAGGATGCAATCGCCGCATACTTCGGCTTTGTGCGGCGTCCGCGACCGGATAACGCTTGAACCGCGCGCTCTGAAATACTCAGGGAACCTTTGATTAGCCATGCCCGTCGATGGAGACACCAGAACGGATATGAAAATGAAGATCAGGGTGGCTGTATGACAAGGTGTATGTCGATTGAAGTAATGAAATTACCGTTTGCCCTGCGCAGGTCCGTTTTCCACGCCTGTCGCCATTCGGGACTTTATGAGGACACCGCCGGGACAGGCACTCATTCCCCTAGCGTCCCTTCTTTTCTTCATTCAACTCTTCGCGGCGGCGCGACTGAAACTCCCGCTCGCGCGCATCGATTACCGATTGATTGTAAAACGATGCATCCGGCGCGCGCCGCGCAATCAGCAATTGATCCAGCGCCGCAGGCAAGCTGCCCGACAGCGCGTAAGACTCGGCCAGGGCCAAGTGCTGCAGCGCCTGCTTGCCTTGAGCGGCATATGCCTTGGCCAGCCTGTCCTGCAACTGCGGCTCCTGCCGGTACAGCTGTGCCTGATCGCGCAAGTAGCGTATCGCATCCTCATGGCGTCCTGCCGCAATCAGCGCATCGGCGTATTGATGCGCAATACCGCGCGATAATGGAAATTGCGCGCGCGCCGATTCCGCTTCCTTGAGCGCGTCGGCGGCCTGATTGGCAGCCAGCCTGATATCGATGGCAAGGCTGGCCAATGGCGCGGCGATGGCAGGCGGACTTTGCGCAATGGCATTCGCCTCTTGCAACAAGGCTTGTGCCTTGGCGGGTGCTCCCTGCTTGAGTGCAATGAATGCAAGCCCGTATTTGGCTGCAATTGTTTGCGTCCGGTTCTTTTGCTGCAACTGGCTGTCGAACACCGCTGCGGCATCTTGCAGGCCTTGCGCGGAACTATCCTGCAATACGCGCACGCGCGCACGGATCAATTGAAAATCGAGGCTGTCGACATGCTGGCGATAACGTTGATCGCGGGTACGCGCTTGTATATCGGCAATGCGTTCCGTCGTCATTGGATGAGAGCGCAGATAGGCCGGTGCGGAATCGTTATAGGCACGGGTAGCCGTCTGCAAGCGTCCGAAAAATGCAACCATGCCCGAGGTGTCGAACCCGCGATCGCGCAAAATCTGCAAACCGACGCGATCGGCCTCGCGTTCGGCGTCACGGCTGAAACTGAGTTGCCGCTGCATCGCGAGCCCTTGGCCGCCCAGCATGGCTGCCGCCGCAACGTCCGGACTCGAGCGTGCCGCCAGCACCCCCAGTATCATGCCTGCCAGCGGGATCAGCGCGTCCTGGCGCTGATTGCCCAGCATGCGCGCGATGTGCCGTTGCGACACATGGCCGATCTCGTGCGCCATCACCGACGCCAGTTCCGACTCGGTCTGCGCCGCCAGCATCAGCGCAGAATGCACCGCAATGAATCCGCCCGGCAGCGCGAAGGCATTCAGATTCGGATCGCGTACCGCGAAAAAGAAAAAGTCATATCCCGCTTCGCCGCGCAGCTCGGGACCGGCCGCTACCAGGCTGGAACCGAAATTGTTAAGATATTCGAGCAGCGGTGCATCATCCAGATAATCGCGGTCGTGGCGGATATCGCGCATGATATGTTCACCCAGCTTGCGTTCCATCAGCGGCGACAGTTCTTCGCCCTCGGTGCCGCCCAGGCTGGGCAAATTCTGCGCGACACTGGGAGATGGCGCAGTTGCCACCGATAAAATGCAACTGAATGCGGCTGCAGCCAGAATCGACAGGCGCGGCAGTGTCGGCACCATGGATGAACGCCGCTTTGGCGCCAGGCGGTCAAGTGATTGTAAGCAGGACAAGAATTTTTGTTTCACGGTGCTATGATACCCGCACAGGCGAATCCTTCAAGAACCCCCGCTACCTTGTTACTCTTGTTACCCTTGTTACCAATGGACACAAAAAAAAATCCCGATAATCGAAACCCCGCACACGAGGGACTCACCCATTTCGATGAGACCGGTCAAGCTCACATGGTCGATGTCGGCGCCAAGGAAGAAACGCATCGAATCGCAATCGCCGTCGGCGCCATACGCATGAAGCCGGAGACGCTGGCCATTATCCAGGCCGGTACCGCGAAAAAAGGGGATGTCCTGGGCATCGCCCGTATCGCCGCAATTATGGCAGCCAAACGCACCAGCGACTTGATCCCGCTATGCCATCCGCTGCCGCTCACGCGCATAGCGGTCGATTTCAGCATCGACGCCGCGCAGTCATGCGTCAAATGTACCGCGCGCGTCGAAACCCATGGCAAGACCGGGGTCGAGATGGAAGCACTCACTGCCGTGCAGATTGGGTTATTGACAATTTACGATATGTGCAAGGCAGTGGACCGGGGGATGGTGATAACGGACGTGCGAGTGCTGGAAAAGCACGGCGGCAAGTCGGGGGACTGGACCGCATAACGTTGGTGGTCTGCCGCTGGTACATGCGTTCTGTTGGCCTGCTGGAATTCGGAGGTATAAAGTATCGCGTGTGCGCTATTAGCATTCGTTGCGATTGGGCTTGGGTAAGCGCATGAAAATCTTGGTGAATTTTTCCGGCATCGTGCTCGAGTTTTTTTCCCAATGTGAATAGATTTCTGAATAATTGCAACGATGCAAGCTCTTGATTGTCAAGAGCGTCTTTAAGGCATTATCCGGTCGATCATTTAACGCATAAATTAAAGACATGTTCGCCAGTATCGGAAAGGAAGCGAAACGCTGGGCGACACGCTCTCCAAAAGCAATTTCTTCCGGTGGCATTCCTGGGCGTATATCTATTCTGGAAAATCGTATGTAATCATAGTAATGCGGAAAAAGCGTGAAAGCGGGCTTTTCAGTGGAGAAATCGCTGAATGCGAATCCCCTGACTCCCATTTCGCCCGCCCAGACCCCTTTTACGACACGCCGATAATCCTGCGCGACACTGACCATGCCGAAGGTCATCAAGAGGAACAGAGCGATCAAATAAAGACGTGGCAGCCTGATTTCTTTCGCCCCCAACCGCTCTTGATGCACCATACCAATCAAAAAGGCCGTAGGCAGCAAGAAATACGCATACCATAACGGGTACTCCACCAAGCTGTGAACCGATACTGCCGTGAAAAAAAAGATTGCAAATCCTGCTTCCTTACTTATTGTCCGGCGAAAGAAGCCTGCATAAAACCAATAAGCGATTGCCCCAAAGACTATTATCGTTACGGGCCATCCCAATTCGGCGGCAAAATTCAGTACGATATTATGAGCATGGTCTGAATAAATGCTTGGCGCAAAATCAGACCCGATCTTTAATTGCTGCGTGCCAAACTCATACCATCCTGCACCAAACCAAGGATTTGACAAGCTGATCTGGAGGGCTTGCTGAAACAATACCAATCGCTCGGAACCCGTATGGGTTCCGATACGTTGATCAGCGGACGCAGAGGACACGCTTAGCAGCGACAGTGAAATAAAGGGCAAGGCAATCACCAAGATCGCATAGATCAAAACGAAACCTGCAATAGCCCAGCCCGAAACTCGCCTGAAACCCGGCTTTCCCCGCCAAAGCAGGAATAGAACTGAAAAAGCGGGCACGATGATCCATCCAATTCTCGATTGTGTCAGCGCCAGTCCCCACAACAGGCTCAGCACGGCCCCGATTGCCACCATCGTGCGTAGCCGGTCAACCTGATGCAGCCACCAGACCGATACCATTGCAATACACAGGATCAAGGCAAGATGGTTAGGTTGTGCGATATTGGCAAAAGGGCGGACGATGCTATTAGGGCTATGAATCATCAGCATGACAAACGGCATGAGCGCCTCTTCGACGCCGCGGAATTGAGCCGTTGCGAGAACCACCGATATCATTCCGGCAAACAAATAGGCATATGCCAGAGCCGTACAGAGCCTGGACGAGCCATTGTTTCCGGCAGCAATGCTTGCGCCCAGTACCACCGCTATCGTCGCAACAATGAAATAAGCGACAGGGAAAACAGCATCCCAATTTACGGTCAGCATGCCGGACACCGCTTGCAAGACAATCACCGCCGCCAGTCCAAGCGGCAATCCTGCTATCCATGGAATATGAACGGACGTTATTTTTCCCTTGCCGATCAATGCAACTGCAATTGCAACCCCGAATATCACCAGCAGATCGTTGTAAAAGGAAAAGAAAGGAAAAAAATTAAAAGGCAGTAAATAAGAAATACTCAAGCAGGCCGTCAATGAAATGACGGCCCAATTTTTAGGGGTTACATCCAGAATTCGGGCAGTCATGGCATTCCGTTCCA
This sequence comes from Burkholderiaceae bacterium, assembly GCA_035995725.1. Classification (GTDB taxonomy): domain Bacteria; phylum Pseudomonadota; class Gammaproteobacteria; order Burkholderiales; family Burkholderiaceae_D; genus JAQGLW01. Next base: position 12,408 of record DASYKE010000122.1, read on the forward strand.
TAAAAACGATGCGCCGCACTTCGCGCATGTTATCTGTCGAATATATCAAGCAAGGGAAGACTCTGTATTTTTACCGGACGAGATCAAAATAATAGAGAGGATAGCAAGCAATGTCAGCCTACAGTCGACCGAAAAAAAGCGCCTCGCGAACGAGGCGC
>DASYKE010000123.1:0-3500 GCA_035995725.1 Burkholderiaceae bacterium
TCTGATCGAAAATAATCTGGGTCTTGAAGCGTTCCGCATGCTGCAACATACGCATCATCAACTCCGGTCCTTGCACGCCCATCGGATCGCCCGGCCAGTTTTCGACATCGGTCGTGGTCATCAGTTGACCGCCTTGTTCAACGCCGGTAATCAGGACCGGCTGCAAATTGGCGCGCGCGGCGTAGATCGCTGCGCTGTAACCGGCAGGGCCGGAGCCGAGAATCAGGACACGAGCATGTGTGGGCGAAGACATAGGAATCTTTTGAAGTAAAAGCTGCTGATGAAGGAAAATGCGTTAAAAAATGACAAAACGGGTCGATCGATACGTTACAGATACGCTACAGACAGGTTACATATAACGTCGTCCGGCGAAATTTCAACCGTCGCCCGATTTATGCAGTATTACCCTTGAAAACTGGTTAAGATTATAGACGAACATGTCCCCGAGCATGAATGATGGCATAAGGACAGCTTCGAGCGGCGCAACATGTGCGGCTTGGCACAATTTCAACAGGATTTATGGCTAAAACATCGCAAACCTATACCCGCAATACCGCTCCCCCGGCGCCGCTGCCGAACCGGCTGGTGCGCCTGCTGTCGGAAGCACGCTGGCTGGCGCTCGCGGTAACGATGGTGTACTTGATTCTGATCTTGTCGACCTACTCCAAGGACGATCCGGGCTGGACGCATGCCAACCAGGTGCTGACGCTCAATAACTGGGGCGGCCGGGTCGGTGCATGGGTGGCGGATCTGATGCTGTTCATTTTCGGTTTTTCGGCATGGTGGTGGTGCGTGATGCTGATGCGGTCGGTATGGGTCGGTTACCGGCGGCTGTCGCAGAAATTTCTGCTGAAGCAGGAACCCGAGCCGGAGCATCGTCACGAAGGATTGATTCGCGGTGCGGGCTTCCTGCTGCTGTTCATCGGCAGCGTCGGTCTCGAATACATGCGGATGTACACGCTGCCGGCGGAGTTGCCGCGCGTGCCGGGAGGCGTGATCGGAGAACTGATCGGCAGCGCGGCGCAGAATACGGTGGGCTTTACCGGCGCCACCCTGTTTTTGCTGCTGCTGTTCGGCCTCGGCTTCAGCCTGTTTTTCCAGGTGTCGTGGCTGGCCGTAGCCGAACGCGTCGGCGGCGCGATCGAGGGCACCGTCATCTGGATCAGGAATCTGTACGCGGCGCGCCAGGACCGGAAAGCGGGCCATGTAGCGGCCGTGAAACGGGAAGGGATAGTGGTGCAGGAGCGCGCGAAAACTGTCGATGCGCCGCCGGTCCGGATCGAGCAGCAATACGTTGCCGTGCCAAAATCGGAGCGCATCGAGAAGGAAAGACAGGTTGCATTGTTTACCGATCTGCCCGATACCAACCTGCCGCCGTTGTCCTTGCTCGATGAAGCGCCGCAAGCGCAGGAAACCGTCAGCATCGAGACGCTGGAGTTCACCAGCCGCCTGATCGAGAAAAAATTATCGGACTTCGGCGTCGAAGTCAAAGTCGTCGCAGCGTATCCGGGCCCGGTGATCACCCGCTACGAAATAGAGCCCGCCACCGGCGTCAAGGGCAGCCAGATCGTCGGCCTGGCACGCGACCTGGCGCGCGCGCTGTCGCTGACCTCGATTCGCGTGGTGGAAACCATCCCCGGCAAGAATTACATGGGGCTGGAACTGCCCAATCCGAAGCGCCAGATCGTGCGCCTGACCGAGATCCTGAGCTCCAAGGTGTACAACGACGGCGTGTCCAGTCTCACCATCGCGCTCGGCAAGGATATCGCCGGCCATCCGATGGTCGCCGATCTGGCCAGGATGCCGCACCTGCTGGTTGCAGGTACTACCGGTTCGGGTAAATCGGTCGGCATCAATGCAACCATCCTGTCGCTATTGTATAAATCCGATCCGAACCAGGTCCGGCTGATCCTGATCGACCCGAAAATGCTGGAGCTGTCGATTTACGAAGGCATACCGCACTTGCTGGCGCCGGTGGTGACCGACATGCGCCAGGCCGGACATGCGCTGAACTGGGCGGTGAACGAAATGGAGCGGCGTTACAAGCTGATGAGCAAGCTCGGCGTGCGCAACCTGACCGGCTACAACCAGAAGATCGCCGACGCCGACAAGCATGAACAGAAAATTCCCAATCCGTTCAGCCTGACGCCCGACGCACCGGAACCGCTGGAGAAATTGCCGACCATCGTCATTATCATCGACGAGCTGGCCGACCTGATGATGGTGGTCGGTAAAAAGATCGAGGAACTGATTGCCCGTATCGCGCAAAAGGCGCGCGCCGCCGGCATCCACCTGATCCTTGCGACGCAGAGGCCGTCGGTCGATGTGATTACCGGCCTGATCAAGGCCAACATCCCGACCCGCATTGCATTCCAGGTCAGCAGCAAGATCGACTCGCGCACGATTCTCGATCAGATGGGTGCCGAAGCGCTGCTCGGCATGGGCGACATGCTCTACATGCCGCCCGGTACCGGCCTGCCGGTGCGCGTGCATGGCGCGTTCGTGTCGGATGAAGAAGTGCATCGCGTGGTCGATCACCTCAAGGCGCAAGGGGAACCGAATTATATTGAAGGAATCCTAGAAGGTGGCGTACTGGAAGAGGGCGCCGACGGTGCGGTCGGCGCCGATGGGTCGGCCGGCGGCGAGGCCGACGCGTTGTACGATCAGGCGGTCGCCATCGTGCTGAAAAACCGGCGCGCGTCGATTTCGCTGGTGCAGCGTCATTTGCGCATCGGCTATAACCGCGCCGCCCGCTTGCTGGAGCAGATGGAACAAAGCGGACTGGTATCGACCATGCAATCGAATGGCAATCGCGAAATACTGGTGCCCGCAGGCAACACGGAATAGGACAAACTTTGAATCAAGACTCGACTACCAATTTTATTTGTTCCGGCTTGGGCATGCGTTTGTCTTCGTTAAAGAACGCAAGAATCGCCAAAGAGCGAATGAATGGAAGAAATGGAGCAAGTGGGGCCAGAGTTTTTTCCTCAACAGTTTCATCGTTGAAAAATCGCTCTGACCCCATTTTTGACCCCATTTTTCGCGGACTCTCCACGAAGATCCTGGCCATCGCGTTGCTGGCCTTGATTCCCTGGTCGGCAAACGCTTCCGCCCTCGATCAATTCAAATCCTTTGTCGCCACCACCAAGTCGGCCAAGGGGGAATTCACCCAGCGCCTGCTCAAAACCGACAGCGCGGGCAGCGGCGGCGCAAAGCTATCGGCTGCTTCCTCCGGCACTTTTCAATTCGCGCGGCCCGGCAAATTCATCTGGATATATCAGATACCCTATGAACAGCTGCTGCAAGCCGACGGCGACAAGCTCTATATCTATGACAAGGATCTGAACCAGGTGACAGTCAAGAAACTCGGCAACGCGCTCGGTTCATCGCCCGCCGCGATTCTGTTCGGCAGCAACGATCTGGAAAAGAATTTCACGCTAAAAGACGCCGGCGCCAAGGACGGCATCGAATGGCTGCAAGCCACGCCGAAGAGCAAGGAT
>DASYKE010000124.1:0-30603 GCA_035995725.1 Burkholderiaceae bacterium
TGCGAAATGGGAATGCCATGCGCTTGCAGTGCGCTTTCGGCGAAGGACAATTCGACCGCGTTCTCCAGCCTGCAGAGGGAAGCCGTTTTATCCGCGCTTTCCCCGTCAGGCGGCAGTGTCTGCCAAATGACCGATTACATAAAATTATTTTCACCCCCCAGACGTTTCAGCGCTATTAAAAAACTCCAAGCGCAAACTCCAAGCGATCTTTATTCTGCAGGCGCTCTTTAACGTCGCGGCGACTTGCAGATTTGCTTCAGATTCAGACATCAATGATCTTGCTGCAGTCAGGCAAGGGAGAAGAAAGCTTTTTTATCGAAGCAATGTACAAGAAACCGCCAGAGCCGTGCTTCTGTCGATTGCGAATCGATTATTTCTGCAACAGTTGGTAACTGGTACGTCCCATAAGCAGTTGTTCATTTTTGTTACATGGCTCGACGCGACGCTCGGATATGCGTGGGGCATGCCTCTCTGCATGACCGAAATCCCGCCTGAATGTGATGGGCGCTCGCTTCTTCCAATCTTTTCCCTCTCTCCGATGAAGTTTTACCCCGCAATCGATTTGCCAATAGTGTTTCAAAAACCATGCAAACGCGGACCTGAAATTGCGGATTTGTCTGACAGCGGTATAAGAAAAACAGAAGAATCAACTGCTTAAGTCGCTGGCACGTCTTTTGCCATATCTCAATAAACGAGATTATCCTGAAGGGGAGAAATAGCATGAGACCTGGCGCCAGCGCAGGGGCATCGCATTTTGCAAAAGCGACTTTCATGATGATGGTCCGGCCATCTGTAATTGTGATGCCTGACACAAGAGCTGCTGAACCTGTAACGCCAACAGCTTATAGGTCGAACCGCACAGTCGCCATTGCTGTTGCCGCTGGCTCGGCAATGCGCCGTTTTGGCGCCGTGATCGGCCGCACCACGTCGTCGATCGAGGCCGGCATGATGCAAGCGATGCAGGGCGGTGCGCGCGCATGCGGCTTAACCCCGATCGGCAATGCTGTATCACCCATGCCGGAGATGAAATGATGCGGATCGGCATCTTGGCAGTAACGCTGTTGTTGGCCATCGCGACGAAAGTGGAGACTGCTTTTGCACAATCCGCCGGCCTGCCGATATCGCACAGTGCGATATCGGACGCAGCATTGGCTGGCAGCGCCGGCAACATCGCAATCAACAATAGCGCCGGCATTGGAAACGCGCAGGCGAACATTGCGGTGATCAGCATCGGCGAAGGGCTTGCGAGCGCAGATATCAGCAGCCGCCAGCAAGCTGCGCATGATTTACCTGCTGCCGGCGGCAACAAGCTTGCCGAAATCGGTAGCAACGCCTTTCGAAATGCAACCGGAATAATCGCTGTCAACCAATCCAGCGGCAATGGAAATACCCAAGCGAATCTGGTTGCCATTGCGTTTGGAAAAATATCTGAAGTCTCGATCGATCAGCTCGGCCGCGTGAGCGCTTCGCAAGACATGTCCGCGAATTCGACAGGTGGTGCGGAAGGTTCCGGAAAGCAGAAATCCGCAATCGCCGATTCAGCTTTCATCGGTGCGCGAGGCATCGTGCAGGTGAATCAATTGGCAGGATCGGGAAACAGCTCGGCCAATGTGTTTGCGTTTAGTGTAGGTGTGGGCACGCAGTAATTTGATGTTGCAGTCCGTCGTTGTGGTTCGCAATCTTTTTCTTAGCTTCACCAACCCAAATATTTATCAGGAGGAATTAAAATGAAATTCGCCAAACTTGCTATTGTATCCGCCGTTCTTGCAGCATTTTCCGCCCCGGTATTGGCCCAGGCCACTCTGAAGAACACGACCAATATTTCCAACACAGTCAGCGTGACCGGCGGTGCATTGGTAACCGGAGTTATCCCCGTCGGCGCCGAAGCCGGTGCGGTAGCCAGCAACGCTCAAGGATCGGCCGGCAATCTGGTTATCACGATCGGCGGCGGAAATGATGCATCCGTCGCCGGTTCAGCCAATGGCATTACAGGCAATGCCGGGATCAACACGACTGCCGGTACAGGTAATGCCCAAAGCAATGAAACAGCCGTGGCCTCTCTGGAAGATGCCGCCAGCGTATTTGCATCGGCCCAGACTTTTTCGACTCAGGTCTCTGCAGTGAACACCCATATTGCGCTGTTTACGGACAACGCAGCTACCCTGGATCATTCAGTCAATCATGCTGTCGGCAATGTCGGAGTCAACATTGCCGCCGGATCAGGCAGCATGCAAGACAATCAGTTGGCAGTCGCCTCCCGCACCGGCTGGATTGGTAGTGGCACTGTTGCCAAAGCCACCGGCAGCAACGAGCAGGTGGTTGCATTGACGTTGAACGCCGATGTTGGTTTTACCATGACCAACGCTGCGACGATCACCGGTTCCCTGACGTCCGCATCGGGCAGCGTCGGCGCCAACGTGGCTGCGGGTTACGGCAACTTGCAGCACAACAGCCTGTCGATCGCTTCCGCGAGATAGTCCTTCAATAGAAGTACTTGGAAAATTCTTGCTGTTCCCGCCACCGGCTTGCTTAAGCAAGCGTGTGGCGGGCTTTTCCTGACGGCTTAAGCATGGCACTTGGACCCATTATCAAAATCGGCTGTATCTGCACTGCAATGCTGATCGCTATCGCAGCGCACTCCCAACCGCCGGGACAAGACGCACCTGTTATTCCGGTCGGCAATGTAGTGCCGGGCGTGCCAATGATGTCGATGCAGATCAAGTCAATGCGCGACATGCGTTATAACAACATGGTCCGTCAGGAAAAGGACTTCACCTGCGGTGCTGCGGCACTCGCCACTATCCTGCAGTATGTATATGGGAGAACTATCACCGAGCAAGAAATTATCCGGAACATGCTTGAAAACACCGACGCAAAGATTGCGCAGGAGCGCGGCTTTTCGTTGCTGGATATGAAAAATTATCTGGAGCGTGTCGGCTTGCGCGGACGCGGCTACCGGATCGACAGCAGCAGCCTGGTTACGATCAAGATTCCCGTGATTGCGCTACAACAAACCATCAATGGCTATGCGCATTTTGTTGTTGTCAAGCGGGTCTATGGCGGAATCGTTTATATCGCGGATCCTGCGTTAGGTCATCGCCAGATGCCTGTGGATGAATTCGTCACGGCATGGAATGGGATCGTATTCGCGGTTTTGGGCAATGGACTGAAGCAAGAGAATGCCCTGCTGGAATCAGCAAAATCGCTCGGCTCGGCCCAGCGCGCCGGGATTGTTACGAGAATACTGCCGCCGCAGCAAGAATTCGGCCTGGTCGGCATGGACAGATTCTAGAACTCATTTCATCAATAGGAGCGTGATGCAAAATAATTTTCTCCGCTTTCCGATCCGGACTGTGATCGCAACGGCAACTGTCGCATTGTTTTCCGGCCCCGCAAGCGGTTTTGCTCCAGGTGAAGTCTGCGCCGCGACCGGCATATGCGGCCTGGCGCAAGCTATCGATGACGAGCAGATGGCCGGCGTGGCGGGGAAATTCACGATTGCCGGCGAAGTCGTCGGCATGAACTTGATCATGACATCGTCCTGGCAGGCGGCCAACGGACAGCGCTTGGACGCCGCCGCCGCCTTGTCTGTTGCGTTACCTAACTCCGGACACGCGCAAGCGCATTTCAGCGCATCGGCCAGCGCGACCGATCCGCAAAATTCGGAAAACCCGCCCCCTGGCTCAACCGGTATCGTGAGCCAGGGCAGCGGTTTGCAAAGTATCGCCGGCGTAGCGCAGGTAATACAGGTGGCAGGTGACGGCAATGGTGCATCAAATCGTGCTTCGGTTCAAGCGACCACCAACAATGTCGTTGCAAGCGGCGGTAACGAACAGCTGAAGGCATCCTATGTCGCGTCCAACGGCGCAGAAGCGGTAGTCAGTATTGCCAATAACGGGGTGTCGTTACGCTTGACGGTGCCTGCGGTGGGTAATGCGCAACAGCAAGTCAATATGGCCGGGATGGGAAGCATTCAACAAAATATCCAAATCGCTGCAAGCCGGCAACAAGTCGTGAACCAGATGCAGCTGCAATTACAGTTGCTGCCATACAGCAATGCGGTCCTCGCTTCTCAAGGGCTGTCTCAATCCCTCAATATGTTACGCGGTCGATAGTTCCTTGTTATCGGCAGTTTTCTTGTCCCAAATCAAAGTTTGGGTGTTTTTTGCTTCCTAAAATCAAGAAACTCTGGCCTTGGCTGTTGCAACCCGCGAAAGCATTATGAATATTAAAAAATTTGTAGGTATGGCAGCAGTTTCCATTTTTATGGCGCCGCTTTCGGTATCGGCGGTAACGCAGGCTGAAGTCGACGAGACGATCGCGACGACGCGGTTCCTCAAGCAGCGTTATGAGGAACAGGAGCGCATCATCCATGCCCTTCAAAGGCGGCTTGGCGAGCTGGAGCAGTACATTGCTTCCGGACTAGATAGCACTCGGGGCCGCGGTACAGCATCAGGTACAGCACCAAACAGTGAATCACTGTCGCCGGCGATTGCTCAAGTAAATAACGGGCCGTCTCCCCAAGTTGCACAAAATTCTCAAGCATTGCCATCGGGCACGACTGCCAGCAATATTGGCGTCCAACAAGGCAGCGCGCAGGCACAGGCTATTACCAGTATGGAGCGCATTCCATTGTTCGTTGGAAAGTTTTCGATCGAACAAGGTCTAACGTATACCCATTACGACAAGCGCAGCCTGGTGTTAAGCGGATTTCTCGCATTGGATTCAATCTTGCTTGGGCGAATCAATTTGCAGCAAATAAAGACTGATCAACTTCAATATGATGTGACCGGACGCTGGAATTTGTCGGACCGGATCAGCGCGGATCTGAACTTGCCGTTCATTTACCGTAGTTCCAATTATATTTCGTCCGGTGCGGGCGGCACGGCTTCGGCAGCCAGTGAAGCATCGAGCAACACATCGGCGTTAGGCGATGTCAATGCGGGCCTGTACTATCAATTGTCGAAAAAATCGCCCACCGATCTGGACTGGATCGCCAGCATCCGGATTAAAGCCCCAACCGGGCGCGATCCTTTCGGTATCAAGTTGAGAAACGCCGATCCGAACAACAACAATTTGGTGATTCCTTCCCGCCAGCCGACCGGTAACGGTGTCTGGAACACGTCGCTCGGCTTGGTGGTGTTGAAGACGTATGATCCTGTAGTCATGTTCGGCAACGTTGGCTATAGCTACAATTTCAGGCGCAGTTTTGCGGACCTGTCGAGTACCGAAGGAACGACCGCGCCAGGCGATGTGAAACTGGGAAATGCATGGTCGTTCGGCGCCGGATTTGCGCTGGCACTGAACGAAAAAACGTCGGTCAGTTTCTCTTATTCGCAATTGATTCAGCAAGCCGCTCGTCTTCGCGGCACGGGCGGTCCATGGGTGCGCCAGGCTGGCAGCGATGTGAATTCTGCGATGTTCAACACCGGACTTACCCACCAGCTCTCGAAGAACTTGTCGATGGTCGGTACGGTTTCGACGGGATTATCACCGGATGCGCCGGACTTCTCCGTCGGAATCAGGTTTCCATACACGTTCTAGTGCGCTGCAGTCCGGACGGAAAGCAAACGGGCCATCTCATATGAAGGGCCCGTTCTTCAAGGGTCTCCGGAACTCATTTCATCAATATCAACGTGTGCGAACGAGTCTGACGCCACAGCCTGCGAGGCATCACGTATCGCTCCGCCTTTGCATGCGCCATGCGCGTGCACGGCTTATGCTCCGACAGGGCGCGCAGCGGCGGCGGCGCGGCGCAATCGTTCCGTTCTGGTTTCTGGTAAAAACGCATTGCACTGATATTGATGAAACGATTCCAATGGTGCGATAAATCGATTGTCCACAAAACCGGATTGAGGATCTTTCAACGGCTTTCAATTTTCCGGCTTATTTGCTCGGTAAAAGAAGGATGGGCATCCGGCACCGCATCCGAACGAATATTGTATTTTTCGATCAGGCGATACAGTGTCACCCGTGAAATCCCGAGCAAAGTCGCTGCGTGCGAAATCCGATTGCGGGCTTGCGATAGCGCGTGTTTAATCATCGCTTTTTCTGTGGCACCGCGTGCATCTTCCAGCGATATGATCTGCGCTCCTTCCGCACTTCGCTCGAAGCCCAGGTCTTCCGGCTGGATGAAGCGGCCTTCGGCCATGACCGCTGCACGCTGCACGCGGTTAACCAGTTCGCGCACATTACCGGGCCAGGGATGACGCAGCATTGCATCCATTGCAGCTTTGGAAAACCCGCGCAGACTCTTGTTATGCATGCCTGCAAACTTGGCGAAGTAATACCTGGCGATGTCTTCGATGTCCTGGATGCGGTCGGCCAGCTTTGGAATAGCGATGCATACCACATTGATTCGGTAATACAAATCTTCGCGAAACCGGCCTTGCCTGACCGCTTCAGTCAAGTCAACGTGGGTTGCTGCGATGACGCGAACATTAATTGGCAGGGTTTCGGTTCCACCGACACGCTCGATGGTCTTTTCCTGCAGGAAGCGCAGCAGGTTAGCCTGCATGTCGAAAGGCATGTCGCCGATCTCGTCGAGGAACAGTGTTCCGCCCTGGGCGGCTTCTATGCGGCCGATTTTGCGTTGATGGGCACCGGTAAAGGCCCCTTTTTCATAGCCGAACAGCTCCGACTGGAACAATTGCGGCGCGATTGCGCCGCAATTGACCGCGACAAACGGCGCATTTTTTCTAGTCGACTGGCGATGGATCGATTGCGCAACCAATTCTTTTCCAGTCCCGGAAAGGCCTATGATCAGTACCGCTGCATCTGTGCGTGCGACTTTCTTGATTTGATCGAACAGGCGCTGCATGTGGACGGTTTTTCCCACCATGGCCATGTCGGAATTAGGCAGCGCATCCGGCATTGCCATTCCGTGCGAGTCACGGACGAATGCCATGCCCCAGGCGTGCCGTATCGTCAAGACGATGTGGTCGAGATTGGCGGGGACCGTAATGAAATTGAATAGATGTTCACCAATCAATTGACGCACGCGCGGCAACGAAACCAACTCTTGCGCAATCAATCCGACCCACGAAATTTTGTTGATGTTCAAGAATGGTTCGCAGACATCAAGATAATGCAAGTCTTCTTCTCTGGCTATTATCAACAGGCCGACACGACAACCTGCGCAAATAGCGAGGTACGTCCCCTTGAGCGTTGGACGCTCGACCAGATCGATACCATGGCTTTTTAGTATTTCGGAGTACGGACAAGCGCGCTCAATACGGCTTGGAGGACGCAAAACAATCACTGTCTGCGTCTGCGGCGAAGAATTCGAGACATATAACATTTCCCTACCCCTTATTCCCTATCCTTGCCATCATGCAGGCGATCCGCACGATCATACAAACCGCTTTGCCGGCTATCGCTCCTCGATGCCGATCGCTTGTTGATTTCAGGACAAATGCTTTCGCGTCTGACTTGGAAGCTCTTGTTTATTTCTTCAATCCGGGATTGGTGTGGTGGCTTTCAAGATTTCTGACGCGACCATCAAACACTAACAACAATAGGGAAAATTACGTTGCGCTTTGTCAAGCTCGTCGAAGTCAAAATGCCGAGCCCTGCATCGTTGGTTTGCGTCATGCTTGCGCTATAGCCGCACCGGCACATTACGGGAAAGCCGCACCCGCGCTACGGTCGTTGGCGCCGGAAGTTATCTGTTCAAGCGCATGCGCTATATCGAGCTGAACCCGGTACCGATCCGACCAACTCAACGCCGCGGGCCAATGCCGCCATTTTGCGATGATGTGCCTGACGCATCAATCGTTCAGAATTTTGCACTTCACGGCGGAAGTGCCAAACCGCAGAATGGCGCATTAGTCAAATTAGTCAATGGAATGCCTGCTGATGGACGACGCATCGAACCTGCACCAATGGATCGGCCGGACGGAAGAGTCCGACGATGTCATCACCGCCACGCCTTGCGCGGCTTTGGCCGCCACGCTGGATCATCCGGCTGCCAGGCCGGCGGAAGGCTATGTGTTGCCGGCACTGTGGCATTGGCTGTACTTTCTTCCGCTGCACCGCCAGTCGGAGCTCGGCCCGGACGGTCACGCCGAACGCGGCGGCTTCCTGCCGCCGATCGCGCTGCCGCGGCGCATGTGGGCCGGAAGCGAATTTCGCTTCCACGCGCCGCTCCGCGTCGGCGATCGCATGCGCCGCGTATCGACGATTGCCGGCATCGACGAGAAACACGGCCGCAGCGGTCCATTGGTATTCGTGAAGGTACAGCACAAGTTGTATCGCAGCGGCCACGCCGAACCGGCGCTGACCGAGATTCATAACATCGTGTATCGGGGCGCAGCCAACCCGAACGACGTACCTCCGGCGGCGCAAAACGCCATCGTGGACTCCAGCTGGCATCGGAAGATCGTGCCCGACGATGTACTGCTCTTCAGGTATTCCGCGCTGACTTTCAATGGCCACCGGATTCACTATGACCGGCGCTACGTAACCGAAGTGGAAGGGTATCCCGGCCTCATCGTCCATGGACCGCTGATTGCAACGCTGTTGATGGATCTGCTGCGGCGCGAACGCCCCGATGCAACGGTAGCGAGCTTTGCATTCAAGGCTGTGCGGCCTACCTTCGACGTCAATGCGTTCCATGTCCGCGGCGAGCCGTCGCCGGATGGCAAAACGGTGCGCTTGTGGGCGCACGATCATGAAGGCTTGCTGACGATGGATGCCACTGCTGTTTTAGCCTGAATTAGCCTGAAAGCGTTTCCATGAATCCATTGAAAGGCATTACCGTCGTCACCCTCGAGCATGCGATCGCTGCGCCGTTCTGCACACGCCAGCTGGCGGACCTCGGCGCGCGGGTGATCAAGATCGAGCGGCCCGGTTCCGGCGATTTTGCGCGCGCCTACGACGAGCGTGCACGCGGGCTGTCTTCCCATTTTGTCTGGACCAACCGTTCCAAAGAAAGCCTCACATTGGACGTAAAGCATCCGGAGGCCAATGAGATCTTGCAAAGACTGGTCCATGAACAGGCCGACATCGTCGTGCAAAATCTGGCGCCCGGTGCGGCGGCCCGCCTCGGCCTGTCCCATGAAAAACTTTCGGCGGTCAATCCGAAGATCATCGTCTGCGACATTTCCGGCTATGGTGGCGACGGCCCGTATCGCAACAAGAAAGCCTACGACCTGCTGATCCAGAGCGAGGCCGGCTTCCTGTCGGTGACAGGCAGCGACGGCGAACCGGCCAAGGCAGGCCCTTCAATCGCCGATATCGCGGCCGGAATGTACGCGTACACCAATATTCTGGCGGCGCTCATCGAGCGCGGCCAGACCGGCCGCGGCAAACATATCGACATCTCGATGCTGGAATCGCTGGTCGAATGGATGAGTTACCCGCTGTATTACGCCTTTGACGGCGCCGCTCCGCCGGCGCGTACCGGCGCCAGCCACGCGACCATTTACCCGTATGGCCCGTTCCCGGTTGGCGATGGGACGACCGTGGTGCTCGGCTTGCAGAACGAACGCGAATGGGGTGCCTTTTGCGAGAAAGTGTTGCGCCAGCCCGCTCTGGCGGCTGATCCGCGCTTCGCCAGCAACTCCAAACGCAGCGCGGCGCGCGTCGAGTTGCGCCAGCTGATTGCCGATGCGTTTTCCGGGCTCACCGGGGCGGAGGTGCTGGAACGGCTGGACCAGGCGCAAATCGCCAATGCGCGCGGCAACACGATGGCCGAAGTGTGGGCTCACCCCCAGCTGCTTGCGCGCAAGCGCTGGCGCGAAATTGCATCATCCGCCGGGCTGCTGCCAGCGCTGCTGCCGCCCGGTGTATCGCCCGATGCCGACACGCCCATGGCTCCCGTGCCGGCGCTCGGCCAGCATACCGAGGCTATCCTCCAGGGTCTTGGTTACTCGGGCGCACAGATTGCAAAGCTGCGCGAAGCGAAGGCCATATGAGCCTGCGCCATCGATGTCTATCCAATCCGGTGGCGCCGGGGTTCGCGGCGCAGGTTCTTCCCGGCAATGTTTCAAATCCGCACTGACTCTTTATCGGCAAGCAAATAACAAGGAAACCCCATGCCTTCCACCATTATCGACTCCGCAATTTTCGGCAATATCTTCAGCACCGACGCAATGCGCCATGTATGGTCGGACGAGAACCGCACGCAAAAGTATCTCGACATTGAAGCGGCACTGGCGCGGGTCCAGGGGCGCCTGGGCGTCATTCCCCAGGAAGCTGCCGATGAAATCGTCAAGCACTGTTCGATCGACAAAATCGACATGGCCAGGCTGCGCCAGCAAACCGAGCGCATCGGCTATCCGATTCTCGGCGTCGTGTCTCAGCTTAATGCGCTGTGCCGCGACAAGCTCGGCGAATATTGCCACTGGGGCGCAACCACGCAGGACATCACCGATACCGCCACCGTGCTCCAGATCAAAGAATCGCTCGATATCGTCGATACCGACTTGCAAGCCATCTCGAAAACGATGGCCGATCTCGCACGCCGCCACCGCAATACGCCGATGATCGGCCGCAGCAATCTGCAACAGGCGATCCCGATCACTTTCGGCTACAAAATGGCCGGCCTGCTTGCCGCCATCGAACGCCATCGTGAACGCCTGGCGCAGTTGCGCCCGCGCGTTCTGGTCGGCGAGTTCGCCGGAGCTGCGGGTACCCTTGCTTCGCTGGAAACCGGCGCCATGGAAACACAGGCCGGCCTGATGCAGGAACTGGGCCTCGGCCAACCGGTGATTGCATGGCACACCGTGCGCGACTGCATCGCCGAAGTCGGCTGCTTTCTCGGGCTGGTCGGCGGCACGCTGGGCAAGCTTGCAATGGACGTCAAGCTGATGATGCAAAGCGAGGTCGGCGAGGTGTACGAGCCGTATGCGCACGGCCGCGGTTCGAGCAGCACCATGCCGCAGAAGCGCAACCCGATCTCGTCGTGTTACATCCATGGCGCCATCTCTGTTGTACGCCAGCATTCCGCGGCGCTGATGGACGCGATGGTGGCCGATCATGAACGCTCCACCGGGCCATGGCAGATCGAATGGATCGTGCTTCCGGAAGCGTTTTGCCTGATGGCCGGCGCACTTCGGCAGTCACGCGTCGTGCTCGACGGGCTCGAGGTCGATGTCGCGAAAATGCGCGCGAACATCGACATCACGCAGGGGCTGGTGATGTCCGAGGCGGTCATGATGGGACTGGGCCCCTATATCGGCCGCGAGTATGCACACGACCTGGTTTATGACATTTGCCGGACGGCCGTAAAAGACGGCAGGCCGCTGCTCGACCTGTTGTGTGAACATCCCGAGATCAACAAGCATCTCGATCGCGCCGCGCTGGCCGCGCTATGCGATCCCAACAATTACCTTGGACAGTCCGGCGTAATGGTCGATCGCGTACTGCAACGGCTCTAATACCGATCTCAGCCAATGACATGACGATGACATGACATTATGGGCTGGGATTGGCATAATTGGCATAAAGCGAGCGAACGCGATCATGGTTCAGGCCTTGCGGGATGCCTTGCGCCTGGAGCGTTGCCGGAGATCTGCGACAAATGCATAAAGTTGCTGCGCCGCCGGGGATAGCGAGTAGCCCTGCCGGCGAATCAGGCCTATCTGCCTCTTTACCACCGGGTCGACCAGCGGAATGCTGACGAGGCTCGGATGGTTCGCATCCGGCATCGCGAGCCGCGGTACGGCAGCCACGCCGAGGCCGGCTTCCACCAGCCCCAGCAGCGTCATGACGTGCTGCGCTTCATAGATGCAGTGCGGGCGATTGGGCACGTTCGCCAGGGCGAGGTCCAGCAACAGGCGATTGCCGGAGGTCTTGTCGACGCACATGAAGTCATGGTCGCGCAGATCGCTCCACGCGATCATCTTTTTGCCCGCCAACGGATGATCCCGGCGAACCGCGGCGACGAACGATTCTTCCAGCAGCGACTCGAATTCGATGTCCGCCTCCTGGCTGCCGATGAAATTGATGCCGAAATCGGCCTCGCCGCGCGCCACGGCGGCGAGCACGTCGTTGGCGCTCGCATCGATGATTTTCACGCGTATCTTGGGATATTGCTCGTGATAGCGAGTTATGACCTGAGGCAAAAAATAGTATGCCGCCGAAGGTACGCAAGCCACGGTCACGGAACCCATGCGCGTCGCGGCAACCTCTTGAATGCCGAGCAGGGTACTGTCGAGATCATCCAGAATTTGCCGCGTCTTGCGCGCGAAATCGCGCCCTACGGCAGTCAGCTCCACCTTTCGGGTGCTTCGCTCGAGCAGGCGCACCCCGAGCGCCGCTTCCAGCTTGTCGATTCTTCGGCTGAATGCAGGCTGCGAGATATGAACGGTTTCGGCGGCCCGGCGGAAGCTTTTCAGCTCCGCCACCGCCGCAAACGCCTGCAGATCCCCAAGATCAAACTTGATGGACATTGCTTTCCAATATTGATGTATTCATCGTATGCCCGGCAAAAATGAAGGATTTATAGCGAGTATGCATCAATCCATTCTAAACATGCAATTCACAAAGCGAGTGCGATCTTGGAGTATGGGGTCCCATGATGCGTGCTTCCGTTTGCACTCGCCACATGGCTCATTGCCGGCGCTGTTGAAGCGCAGGCGATGATCTTCACAGGGCGGGATCGTGTTGCCGCAGATCGCGCACCGGGCAGCCGCCCGGCCATGGCGACGGCACGGTCAATGCGGAGCAACATCAATCGGACACTGGCCGGCTGCACCGGCTAATTCAAATTCAAATACCGAGGAGACATCATGCAACTGAAGAAACTGATCCTGGGCTGCGCCTTGCTGGGCGCGCTTGTTCCCGGTCGCAGCGCGACCGCAGCCTATCCGGACAAGGTCATCACTATCGTCGTACCGACCGCCCCTGGCGGAGCCAACGACGCCATGGCGCGCGTGCTGTCGCAGCGGCTGACGCCCATACTCGGGCAGACGGTAATCGTCGACAACAAGCCCGGAGGGAACGGCGCGATCGCTTCGGAATACGTGGCGCGCTCCGCACCGGACGGCTACAAAATCCTGTTTGGCTATATCGGCACGCACGCGATGAATCCCGCGTTGCAGAAATTGCGCTACGATCCGGTCACCGACTTCGAGCCGATCGGCATGGTCGCTACGTCGCCGACGCTGATGGTCGCCAATCCCGGCGTCAAGGCGAACGACCCGAGGGAGCTGGTGGTTTTACTCAAAGCCAATCCGGGAAAGTTCAGCTACGCCTCCGCCGGCAGCGGGACAGCGCCGCAATTCGCCGCGGAGATGTTCAAGTTATCGACCGGGACCAGCATGTTGCATGTTCCTTACAAGGGCTCGGCCCCGGCAATCACCGACACCATGGGCGGACAGACGGACGTGATGTTTCCGAGCCTGTTTACCGCGTATCCGTTTGTCAAAGGCGGCAAACTGAAGGCATTCGCCGTTGCGGGACCGAAGCGCTCGGCAATGCTGCCTGACGTGCCGACGCTGAAAGAATTAGGAATTCAAAACGTCGAAGTCTCGCAGTGGTATGCACTGTTCGCGCCGGCAAAAACGCCCCGGCCCGTTATTGAACAGCTCAACAAGGCGCTTAATGCCGTGCTGATGAACAAGGAAGTGGTACAACGCATCGAAGCTCAGGGTGCGGAAGTCGAAACCAGCACACCCGAGCAACTGAAAAGCTATGTACAGGAAGAGGTAGGCCGCTGGAAGAAAGTTGTACAGGCCACCAGGATCACTACCGACTGAAGTACTTGCTCCCTACGGAACAGTGCCCGGCATGCCGGTTGCCGGGAAACGTCGTCCAGTCCCAGCCCCGGTAGCGGCATCGTCAGGCGCCATCGCATTTGCGAACAAAGCATTCGGCATGCCGTCAAGCGGGCTGTACTTGCTGCCAAACCAACCAAGCACGCCTCCACCCGTACGCTGCGCCACAGCTTTGCTGCACACCTGCCGGGGGCAGGCTGGTTCGAGTGACCGCTCTTGGTCGGCAAGCGCCCGATACTCACAGAGCGCTTCGCGACCCGCAGTCCTCATTCACAATTTAGCAGGCACTTTTTTACGGCTGAAGGTCAAGTAGCAAATCGCTGCCGAAATGACCAAAAGAAATGCCAGGCTTGTCCCGACAGTGCCTAAGCCAAGGCCGCCCTTGTCCAGCGGCTGCGAGAGCAAATCGCCGAACGATGCGCCGAAAGGACGAGTCAGAATATAAGCAATCCAGAACGCCGCCACTGCATTCGCGTTGAGGAAGTAATAGGCAATCGTTACGATTGCGATCATGGCTCCAAACATCAATGCCGATGTCGCATAGCCCAACTGCAAACCTTCCGCGGCCAGGTCGCCGGCTGCAGTGCCCAACGCGAACGTGAACAGAATGGCTGCCCAGTAGAACAGCTCGCGCCTGGTTGTATAAATTGTGTGAATGGACAGTGTTTTTTCGCTCGCATACCAGGCAATGAAAATCGCCAGCAACGCTACGCTGAATGCGATGGTGGTTGCCTCCAACGTCACCCCGAAGTTGTCTACCAGGTTATCCGTAACCAGGGTTCCCACGATACTGATCAGGACTACGGTAGCCCAGTAAACCCATGGCACATATTTTCTGGTGCGAATCTGCAGGAACAGAAAAATCAGAAGCAGCGCTCCCATGATGCAAGAGGTGCCGACGAGCCCGAACTTCAGATCGACCGACAGAAAATCCGCAGCCGTTTCGCCGACAGTTGTCGCCATTATTTTGATAATCCAGAACAAAATGGTGACTTCCGGAACCTTGTTCAGCATGCGTGCTTCATTGTCACTTGGCAGCGTTTCCATCAGGGTTTCTCCTGTAATTGTTAATGCGATTTGCGGCCGTACCAGTCAGGCTGCCGCGACCATTAATGAACCGCCGGAGAAGCGTCGACCGAGGTGCCGCCGCGTCGCCGTTGCTGCAAAGCGTCCCTGAACAAGACGCTCAATCCGATGACCCAGGCGAGCGACGCCGCCCAGCCCGCGAGAATGTCGGATGGGAAGTGCACGCCAAGGTATACCCGGGACAAGCCGACAAGGAAAACGAAGCACGCGCCGATCAGCGCCACCGGCCATCTCCAGCGGCTATGCCATGCAAGCACCACGAGACCGGCCGCCACGGCCATGGATTGCATCGCGTGACCGCTGGGAAAGCTGAATGTCGTTTCCGGTAAAGCGGAAACCCAGAACTCAGGCCGGGTTCTGGCAAAAACATGTTTGGCGAGCCCATTGAGCAATGCAGCCCCTGCCACCGCAAGAACCCAAAAAACCGCTTGCATCCGCGCTTGCATCCGATTTCGCCGCCGCAGCAGGTAAAGAAAAACCAGAATATTGAAAGGGACGAGCGCAAACGCAGAACCGGCTCGCGTAAAAAATATCATTACCGCATCGAGCAAGGGGCTTGCATGGCTGTGGACGAACAGGAGAATAGGCTTGTCGAAAGGGAAAATTTCCTTTTCGACCACATCTTCCGCCAGCATCCCGAATAGATACAGGGGCGCCAGCACGCCGCCAAACAGAATGAGCAACTTGATGTAGTGGCGACGCAGCCAGGACGCTGATTGGTTCATAAACGGTTCTAAAATCGCTCTAAAGAGAAAAACGCGCCCGGCGCCGCGCGACGGACCAAACGGTTCGGCTATGCCCTCCTGGCCTTCTTCCAGAGATGCGTCGCCACGGCGATGAAAAGCAAGAGGCCGATAATTGACGCTTCGTGCACGTTTCCGAACATGGTTTTGATCACATCGCCGAAAACATACCCGATCCCGGCGACGATGCTTGCCCACAGAGCGGCACCGACAAGATTAAGCGTTGCAAATCGCAGCCATGATATGGAGGTCATTCCGATGGCAATCGGGCCCGCAATCCGCAGGCCATACAGAAATCGAACGCCGATAATCAAACCTGACGGGTAGCGACAGATCAAGTCATCCACTTTATCTATTTTCGACGCCAGCGCCTTGTAGCGTCGTACCAGGCGTCGCCCGAACAGCCGGCCAATGGCGAAAAATATTTCATCGCCCAGAAATCCGCCTGCCGCTGCACAAAAGATTACCAGTGGTAGTTGAAGATAGCCTTGATACGCAGCAAACCCGGCCAGAACAAGAACGCTTTCGCCCTCCAAGACAGTACCGATAAAAAGAGCGAGATAGCCGTACTGTTGCAGCAATGATGCGAAATCGACATTCATATCTGAAACTATCCGGTTATGGGTAAGTCCCTTTTTAGTTACCTCATTTAGTTACTTTTATATCCGTATTGTTCAGCGCGGCTTTCACAGGAATATTCGTTCAGCCTTACGGTCGAATATCGCTACCCACCGCCATCCTCCCTACCGATTCAGGGCTGACGAACAGCCTCTCCGACCCAGGACAAACGTTGCTCATAGACAACCATTTAGCTGCAAGCTTCCGAGAACGGGTTGATCTACCTCAAAAATTACGCCAATCGGTCCGCCAGTCGCCCAGCCGGCGTCACAATATTTCCTAAGAAAAATCAGGCGCCGAAGCGGGAAACCAGCGGGAAATTTCTTGTTGCGGTGGTCGCTTCTTTACATGCGGAAATTTGAAATGGATATAAGCAGGAATTTAACCATCCGGCAGTTAACTCTCGAAAGCCGCCACCAGCTTCTCGTCGAAAGCATAAGAGACTATGCGATTTATATGCTGACCCCGGGAGGCGTCATTGTCAGCTGGAATGCCGGTGCACAGCATTTCAAAGGCTATACGTCGGATGAAATTATCGGCCGGCATTTTTCCTGTTTCTATGCGCCGGAAGACCAGGCCGCCGGTCTGCCGGACAAGTCCTTGCAAATCGCCGCAGCCGAAGGAAATTTCGAAGCCGAGGGATGGCGTGTGCGCAAGGACGGTTCCAGGTTCTGGGCGCATGTCGTCATTGACGCGGTTCGGGACGAGTCCGGCGAGTTGGTCGGGTTTGCCAAGATCACGCGCGACATGACGGAGAAAAAGGCGGCGCAAGAAGCCCTGCATGAAAGCGAAGAACGCTTTCGCCTTTTGGTGAAAGGGGTCACCGACTATGCCATCTGCATGCTGTCTGCGACAGGAGAAGTCACCGACTGGAATACCGGCGCGCAGCGGATCAAGGGCTATACCGAAGAAGAAATCATCGGCACGCATTTTTCCCGCTTTTACACAGAGGAAGACAATGCCCGTCAGGCGCCCGCGACTGCGTTGAAAACCGCAATCAAGGAAGGCAAGTTTGAAAGCCAGGCCTGGCGGGTCCGCAAGGACGGTTCAAGGTTTTGGGCGCACGTCGTCATTGACCCGGTTTACGACAGTCAGGGAAACATGATCGGCTTTGCGAAAATCACTCGCGATATTACCGAACAGCGCAAGGCGGCCGAAATGCTGGAGCAAGCAAATGCCGCCCTGCTCCAGTCCCGGAAGATGGAAGCAATCGGCAAGCTGACAGGAGGCATTGCGCACGACTTCAACAACCTGCTGGCGGGAATCATGGGTAACCTCGACTTGATGCGGCTGCGCATTGCCCAGGGCCAGCTGTCCGGATTCGATCGCCATCTGGATGCCGCCATGTCGGCCGTCGAACGGTCCGCGGCATTGACGCACCGCCTTCTCGCATTTGCACGCCGCCAAACGCTCGCACCCAAGCCGATCGACGTAACCTGGCTGGTCAATTCAATGATGGACCTATTTCGGCGCACAGTCGGCCCGAACATTGAGATCGAATCGACAGTTCAGAATGGGCTGTGTCGGGCGCTATGCGACCAGAATCAACTGGAGAATGCCTTGCTCAATCTGGTCATCAATGCCCGCGATGCAATGCCCGCAAGCGGGAAAGTGGTCATCAAGGCGAACAACATGTCTGCGCAAGAGACACAAGCCATTCTCGATTCGCACGTTCAGCCCGGTGAATATGTGATGCTAAGCGTCACGGATACCGGAGCCGGCATGACACCTGAAGTAATGGAACATGCGTTCGAACCTTTCTTCACGACCAAGGCCTTCGGCAAAGGCACCGGGCTGGGGCTATCAACGGTCCATGGATTCATGAACCAGTCCGGCGGATATATCACCATTGACTCTGAAGCCGGTAAAGGCACGACGGTAAACCTTTACTTTCCGAAGCACCAGGCGGCCAGCGACGCGCCCGCAGCGAATACCTCTGCAACTGCATTCCCGGCAGCAGATAACAAGCGTCCAGCCAACAAGCGCCTGACCGTGGTGGTGGTTGATGATGAACCGACCGTGCGCACAATGCTGACCGAGATGCTGCAGCAGTTCGGCCATGACTCGCTGGCGGCGGCAGACGCACCCGATGGCCTGCGAACGCTTGAGTCCACTGCGCACGTTGACTTGCTCATAACCGACATCGGACTGCCCGGCGGCATGAATGGCCGTCAACTGGCGAACGCGGCACGCCGGCTCCGCCCTAACCTGAAGGTATTGCTCATCACCGGCTATGCAGAGCAATCAGTGATCGGAAAAGAAGCGCTCCCGCCCGGCATGCAACTCCTGATCAAGCCGTTTGCGATGGACATTTTCACCGCTGCCGTGCAAAGCATGACCGAAGATGCGCCGGCACGGACAGCGGCGTAGCGACCGGTATTCAATTCCTGCATCGGCCGCACGCCTGAGAACACGTCGCTGGATCGATGCACCGGCAAACCCTGTAATCTCTGCGATAGCAGGTAAGTCCCTTCCCGCAGGTGTTTGATGCAGCTGTGCGCTTGTTCGCGCTTTTCATGACGGCTATCCCGCGGCCGGCATCAGTTCCGCCGCCGTCTTCTCGCGCCAGCTGGAGTAGACGGTGCGCCGCCGTGAATACTTGTCCAGCCCATGGGTGCCGTCGTCACCGAGAATGCCGCTCGAGCGGTAGCCGGTATGATGGCCGTTCAGCTGCTCCGGCCCGATCTTGTTGATGTAGAGCTCTCCGAAGTCGCAGCCCTCCACGAAGCGCTGCACAGTCTTCGCGTCGTTGCAGAGCAGATATGCGGACAGGCCATACTTGCTGTCATTGGCGAGGTCCAGTGCCTCTTCGAAATCGTCGAACGCCATGACCGGCGATACCGGCCCGAACAGCTCCTCCTGCATGACCTCCATGTCGTTTCGCACTCCGGTAACAACGGTGGGCTCATACCAGAACCCGTGCTCGAAGCCCGGCACCTTGGCGCGCTTGCCGCCCGTCAGGATCTCCGCGCCCTGCTCTCGGGCCCTGTCCACCATGTGCTCGACCTTCGCGAGTTCGTCCCGGGTGACTTTTGGGCCAACGTCGGTTGCATTGTCGAACGGGTCGCCGAGCTTTAGCGTGCGCGCGAGTGCCACATAGCGATCGACGAACTGGTCGAAGACCCGCCGATGTACATAGGTCCGCTCGTTACAGGTGCAGACCTGCCCGTTGTTCTGGAACCGCGCGGTGAGTGCGTGACGGGCGGCGCTGTCGACATCGACGTCGTCCATCACGATGAACGGAGCCTTGCCGCCGAGCTCGAGCGAAACAACCGCGATGGTTCCGGCAGCAGCGGCGAGGATCTTCTTGCCGGCGCCTACCGATCCGGTGAGCGTGACCAGTTGCGTGATGGGGTTGCGAACGAGGGCCTCGCCGAGCTTGCCCCCGGCGCCCGTCAATACGCTCACTACGCCTGGCGGCAGTTCGGCACGGCCCAGGATCGTCGCGAGCGCCAGCGCCGAAAGAGGTGTGGTCGAACTCGGCTTCACTACCATGGTGTTTCCTGCCATCAGCGCCGGTGCGATTTTCCGTGCGGGCATGGCGGAAGGAAAGTTCCAGGGCGTTATCGCGACGCAGACGCCGTAAGGCACTTTGCGGATGGCGATTTCCTCGTTGCGGTTGTCGGACGGAAGGATCTCGCCATGGGCGGCCCGCGCGAAGCTCGCGAAATAGTCGAAGAAGCCGGCGGTCCAGCCTTGGATTTCGGCGCGCGATTCGCGCAGCGGCTTGCCTTCTTCGAGAGAAATGATACCGGCCAGACGCTCGCTGTCGGCACGCACCAGTTTGGCTATCCGCATCAGGTAACCGGCGCGCTCGCCGGGAGTCAGCGCCGCCCAGGCGGGCTGGGCGCGCTTTGCCGACTCGAGCGCAGATTGCGCGTCTTCCTCGGTGGCGACCGGCACATCGGTGATCAGCTCCCCGGTGCTCGGGTTGATCACTGGCGTGGTCTCGCGGTCCTCGGGGCCGATCCAGTCCGGGCCCGCGCGCATTTTGACATCGATGCTGTTCGTTAAACGTTTCGTCGCTATTTTGGAATGATGTACAAGCATTTACTGCTCCTTCGTTTGGAATGAATTGCTCTCAGAACTTCCTTGGCACTTCGTTCTGCCGCTATCATCGCTCTGGCTGAATATCTGCCGGTCATGCCGGGCGAAGCGGTTCCTCTTGCCCGCAGTGGAAAGGGTCGACTCGAGGCACGTTCATGTGCTCAGACGTGCACTCCTTCATTTCGACATACGCTCCATGGTTCTCGCTACGGAGAAAAAATTCCCGTCGCGGCGTCCAGCCGACTGCCGCACGCTTGCGTACGGCTAGCGGCGTTGAACTTCTTGCCGTGCCGGCAGCGCGGGCCGGATCGCCGGTATGCACAAGCCAGCCGCAGAACGCTGCCGTACTATTGCAGGCGCATTGCTGCGATCAGATATTGTTCATATACGAGTCGGGGGTGTCCGGGTTGGGCGAAACATAGACCTTTACCGGATGGTCAAGCGAACCCGGTGGCAAGACCTGGTTCAGGTCGAACGACCCAATAGCCTCCGCGCCATCAAAATCCAGGACGAATGTCTGTTCGCCGAGGTCGAATTTGACGATTTGGCCGCCTTGCACATTGACGTACGTGGTGTCGGGCGTAATCGTGATCGTGCGATCGGCTGCCACTGCCGCCGGCGGGGAGTCGCCGGGTAGCTCGTCGGGCGTTGCAGCCATTGAAGATAACGCCGAGACGGACAGCGTCAACGCAACAACGGCGGGAATAAGCGATTTCGTTTTCATCGTGTTCTCCAGTAAAAGAAGTGCAGGCGCATTGCTGCAATCAGGCCTAGCCCCTATACAGCGGGTTGGGCGAAACATAAGCCGTTACCGGATGGTCAAGCAGACCCGGTGGCGCGACTTGGTTCAGGTCGAAGGCCCCAACAGTCTCCGCGCCATCGAAGTCCCAGCTGAACGTCTGCCCGCCGACGTCGAATCTGACAGTTTGGCCGCCCTGTACGTTGACGTACCTGGTGTCGGGTGTAATCGCGATCGTGCGATCGGCTGCCGCTGCCGCGGGCACGGGGTCGCCGAGCAGTTCGTCAGGCGTTGCAGCCATTGAAGATAACGCCGAGAGCGACAGCGTCAACGCAACAACGGTAGGAATAAGTGATTTCGTTTTCATGATGTTCTCCAGTAAAAAAGAAGGAATGGTGCAGCCTGCAAATTTGTGAAGAGCTGCGTAGTCATACCTTGCGCCATGGCGAGTTAAGATTGGATGGCCGGTTCGTTAACGATTGTTAATCCGATTGTTAATCTCCGAGGTGGGCAAAATTCGTTCGACCAACATGGTTGACGGACGACAACGGCATGTTTCAGTTCAGCAAAAAAATTGACTTTGAATTGGCTGCGCGCCCATCAATCGTGATCGTATGAGAGCTGGATTCCCATGGTGCCGCCTGTCTCGATGAATAGCTTCATGAAGGCTGGCACGGTCTCCTTGCGCTGCCAGTCGCGTTGCAGTTCGCACAGCAGTTGTGTCAAGCTGATCATCTTGCCTCCAGCCTGTTCGATGCGGCGCAAGGCCATTTCGTGCGCGGTGACCGAAGTGCCGCCGACGGCGTCGGCAACCACGTACACTTCATAGCCTTCCTTTAGCGCATCCAGCGCCGGAAAGGTCAGACAAGCCTCCGTCCACAGCGCCGTCATGATGAGCTTCTTGCGGCCGGTAGCTTCGACCGCCTTGCGGAATTCGACATCCTCCCACGCGTTGATCGTGGTGCGGTCATAAGCCGGGAAGCCGTCGAGCACCTTGCGCAGCTGCGAGATCGGCGGTTTGTTAAGGCCGGTCTTGACGTTGGCCATGGAGTGCACGATCGGCAAGCCATAGGCGACGGCCGCCTTCGCGGTGCCGACGATGTTGTTGACGAGCTGCAGACGGTCCATCGAGGCGACCGAATTCACCTGGACGGGCTGGTAATCGATGATGACGAATGCGGAATTCTTCGGGGTCAGCAGGTGATCGTTAACGGGATCACGGATGGGTTCGCTTGCCATGGTATTTCTTCATCGTTAAGTAAAATTCGCGATGGGCTCCTGGAGGGTTCATACCCTCACGTTGCATATGGAGCCGCCGCTCCAGACGCTGTTTCGATTCCGAACTTGTCCATTTCTTCGAGGCGGGTCTCGGTGTCGAACAATCTGCAAATCACGCAACAGTAATCACAACTTTCCCCACCTGCGCATTCGACTCGAGATATTTGTAGGCCTCCACCGTCTGCGCAAACGGAAATATCTTCGCGATCTTCGGACGGAACCGTCCATCCGCCAACCGGTGGTAGACATACTTCTTCGCCGCTGCAAGCCGCTCCGGATTGAGTGTGATCTCCATCAACATATAGCCGCGAATGCTGAGTCCCTTGACAAGCGCCGTTATCAGTGGAAAGGGTGTGGCTTGCATCGAAAGCGCACCATACTGAAAGATAATCCCGCCGGGTGCAGCAGCCTCGGCCAGCTTTTCCAGGGATGGCCCGGCAACCGGATCAAAGATTACCCGCGCGCCCTTGCCACTGGTAATCTCCTTCACGCGCGCCACGAAGTCTTCTTCGTCAGTAGCGATCACGTGGTCTGCGCCCAGGGAAAGCAACTCGGCTTTCTTGTTGCTCTTGCGCGTCGTTGCAATTGAAATGGCGCCCTCGGCTTTCGCAATCTCCATCGCGGCAGTACCCACGCTGCTCGACGCAGCCGTGATCACCACAAAATCGCCTTTTGCCAGATGCGCAGTTGCAACCAGCGCCCCATACGCCGTCAGATACTGCATCCAGATGGCTGCGCCTTCCACCGCTGACAGATTCTCCGGATACTCACCCAGAGCCGCAACCGGAGCAATTACTTCTTCACCCAGCATGGCGTAGTCGTTCATGGAGAAGGCTGGAATTGTCGCGACCGTTTTGCCCATCCAGTTTTTGTCCACGTCCGGGCCAACCGCTTCCACCACGCCCGCCGCCTCATAGCCGATGCCGGCAGGCAGCTTCGGCTCTTCCACGTAATGGCCATGGAAGAACATCGATTCCGCCCGGTTCAAGCCTGCCGCCTGCACCTTTAGCCGCACCTCGCCTTTGCCTGGCTGCCTTGACGCCTGCTCTTTAATCCTCAAAACCTCCGGTCCGCCCAACTTATTAAAACGAACGATCTTTGCCATGTGTATCTCTCTAGTCATTAAATTTACCGAATAGCGAAAACGTCTTGCGCCTTGCGTCCCGCCACTCATTGAATGTCCTTACTTTCTTTCGGGCCGCAGACCCCGGTTCGACTTTCCCGGGTGTAAAGGCGATATGCTTGTACTCCAGAAAATCCTCAAGCGCCGCCATTCCGCGCAGGCGGCCTTTGCCGCTCTGCTTGAAGCCGCCTTCTTCAAACAGGTCGTGCAAGACGGCCCAGTTATTGATCCAGATTGTTCCGGCCTCAATTGCACGCGCAACACGCAGCGGCCGGTCTATGTCGCGCGACCAGATGCTGGCGGCCAGTCCGTATTCGCTGTGGTTGGCCAGCTCGACCGCCTCGTTCTCGGTAGCGAATGTCTGCATCGTCAGTACCGGCCCGAATACTTCCTTCTGTACGATCGGCAAATCGGAATCCGTCACTTCGAGCAAGGTCGGGCGATAGAACGCTCCGCGCGCCAGCGGACCAGCGGTAATCGGACCACCGCGCACTACGATTCGCGCGCCGGCGGAGATCGCCTCTTGAACCATGCGATCAACACGCTGCACATTGGCCTTGTCGATCAGCGGCCCCATTTCGCTGCCCGGATTGGAAGCAGGACCGACCTTCACGTTCTTGAGGCGCTCGGCAAGAGCCTCCCGCAGGCGGTTGGCTATGCCCCGCTGGACAATCACCCGGCTTCCGGTCATGCAGAACTGGCCCGCAAAGACAATCAACCCCTCGGTTATCTTTGCCACCGCCGCGTCAAGATCGGCATCATCAAAGACCACCATCGGTGTCTTGCCGCCGAGTTCCAGACCAAACTGCTTGAGATGGGGAGCGCCAGCCGCGGAAATCGCGCGCCCGGTGCTGGTGCTTCCGGTGAAGCTGATCACCGGCACGTCCGGCGATTCGACGAGGAATTGAACTCCTTCGCGGCCGCTGGTGAAGATGTTGACCACTCCGTCAGGCAATCCCTGTGTTTCCGAGATCACTTCACTGATCAATGCATTGACTTGCGCGGTCTGTCGCGGCAGCATGACCACGGCGGTCGCGCCGGCAGCCAGCGCCGGTGCCAGCGAGCGGATTGATAACGCGATCGGTGAATTCCACGGCGTGACAATGCCTGCGACGCCAACCGGCTGGCGAATAACCATCGAGAGGTGATCTGCGTCCACCTCGGCGGCGCGTCCGGATTCGGTCAACGCCAAGGCTGCGTTGTGGCGCAACGTGAGCGGGGCAATTGCTGCCTCGTATTGTGCCTGGGGAATTGTCTTGCCGTTCTCGGTGGCCAGGAGATGAACAAGGTCCGGTGTGCGTGCTTCAAAAGCGTCGGCCATCCCATTCAACACCCGTGCACGTAAAGCACGGTTGTCCTTCCAGTCCGTCTCCCGGAACGCCCAAAGCGCTGCGGCGACGGCCAGCGCGGCTTCCTTGCGGCCGCCATTTGCGTATTGTCCGATCACTTCGCCGGTGGCTGGATTAATGCTGTCCCTGTGCTGGTCGGAATCCACCCATTTGCCATCGATCCAATGCAGGGCCAATCGATCACCAGCCGAGCCTCTGCGGAATATTGCCTGTACGTGTCTAACGGGCATTGCCGGCGCCTGTTTAATCTTGATCGTAGTTGCCATGTCAAGCCTCTCTACATTGAAGATAACGCCGAGATGGACATTGTCAACGCAACTAACGCCGAGACGGACAGTGTCAACGCAACAACGGCGGGCATAAGTGATTTCGTTTTCATGATGTTTTCCAGTAAAAAAAAGAAGAAAGAATGGTGCAGCCTGCAGGTTTGTGAAGGCTGTAGTCATACCCTACCCTGCGCCATGGCGAGTTAAGACCGGATGACCGTTTCATTAACGATTGTTAACCCGATGATTAATCGGCAAGGCGGGCAGACGCTGCTCGATCAAACTCGACTGCGCTGCTTGATGCCAGGCGTGTCGTCAGCTCTGCAGTCTGCGCGTTGTCGGTTCGTCACGTTGACGAGAGTTCGCGCGTCATGCGCTCCTTGCTTCGTGCGGAGGAGATTGTGTCTCGATCGGATCGAGTTCAAGCGCGTAGCCCGCTTCTATCCATGCATCGATGCCGCCGTGGAGCGGACGGACACGATGGTAGCCGCGTTGCCGCAGCTGTTTTGCCACGCGCGCAGCGGACACTTCGTTCGGGCATGCGCAATACACGATCACTTCATGGTCGGACGACACGGCAGCCACGAAGGTCTGGATCTCCTCGTCCGATATGGCGACCGCGCCGGGAATGCGGCCGGCTTTCTGCGAAAGCGGCGAACGCACGTCGACAATGGTGGGCAGCTCACCTTGCTGCAGTAACCGGTACAGTTCATCGACCGATATTCGCGCCATTCGCAACGCTTTGAGAAACCGGTAACGTTGCCACCATTTGGTTGCGAGGAAGATGACAAATGCAGCCAGGAGCAGCAGGGTTCCCCCTTTTCCGAATTGCTCCAGCACGCTCAATAAATTATCAATGTCAGTACTGAACAGTGAACCGAGAAAAATCGCCAACCCAGCCCAGAGTGCGGCACCCAGCCCGTCGAAAAACAGAAAGCTGCCGGCCCGGGTACCGGTGGTGCCTGCCAACGCGCTGGCTACCGACGCAAAACCGGGAATGAACTTCGCGACCACCAGTGACACAGGACCCCAGCGCAGGTAAATCGATTCGGTCTGGCGCACGCATGAGTCCGGCGATAGCGACACGCGGCATAGCGTTGACATCACCTTTCTGCCGTAGCGCCTTCCCGCGACATACCATCCCAGGTCGGCCAGGAGCGCCGCCGACACGGCAGCCAGCAGAAGCATGGGTGTCGAATAGGTGTCGCTCCCCGCCATGGCACCGGTAATGATCAGGGTCGGATAGGCCGGCACAGGCGCGCCCGCCTGCTCGACAAACACATTGACGAATACGACAACAAGGCCGTACTGTTCGATCAGTTGCAACAGGTATGACATGCGCTGTCCTTTTCGATTTTTCGTGAGCTTCGTTTATTTCTGGCAGCGCTGCTTAATTCGCCCAATAAGTAGCCAAGTAAGTCGCCAATCACAACGGCTTGCCACCCCCGCCCGCCTGCCCCGCCAAGCTCCGATTCTTTTCCGACAAGGTATGAATCAACCCATCAATCCCTCCCTTGCCGATTTCCGTAGAAAAGTTACCCTTGTACGTCTCGATTAACCACGCGCCGAGCAGATTGACGTCGTATACTTTCCATCCTTCCGGCGACTTGTACAGGCGGTAGCCGACCTGGACCGGTTCGCCGCCGCGCGGTTGCTGGACCTGAAAGCGCACCACGACCTCGGTGTCATCGGTATTGGCCGCCAGCGGCTTGAACTCCACCTTCTGATCGCCTATCTTTGAAATCGCGCCTGCATAGGTATAGATCAGCAACGCACTGAATTCATCGGTCAGTTGCCGCTGCTGCTGCGATGTCGCGTCGCGCCAGTAACGCCCGGCGGCCATCGCGGTGGCGCGCTTGAAATCGACATGCGGAAGAATCTTGGTTTCGACCAACGCCTGGATGCGTTTTTGGTTGCCGGCCTTGATCTCTTGGTCGTTCTTCGCGACCTCCATCACTTCCTGGGTGATGCGTTTGACCAACACGTCCGGTGCTTCCTGCGCGAGTGCCTCGCCGGAGAATGCCAGTGTGCCGAGGGCAAAGCCGGCGGTAACGAATACTTTATTGAGGAGTTTCATCATTTTCTCTTCCTGTCAAATATTTTCAGCCAGACAGCCAGTCGAGTCGAACGGCCTTTCATCCCGATTTAACGATGAATTGCGACACCATATCGACCAGAGCGCCAAACTGCGGATTTGCGGGATTGACCAGGTCGCCTTCCGCTTTTTCCATCCGGCGAACCTGGACCGGAATGCCGGCACCGATCAATCTGGCAGCGTATTGCTCCGCTTCATCGCGCAGCGGATCCATTTCGGCCGTGATAATGAGTGCCGGCGGCAGATTGCCAAGGCGTATTGAATGAATCGGCGCAGCGTACGGATGCATCGCATTGCTCATTAACGGAAGGTAGTCCGCCCAGCCCTTTCTGCACGGGCAGTCGGCCGCCGCCCGCATTGATGCGCTTGCCTGGGTGGGATCGAGCATGGGCGTCAGCAGGATCTGGCCGGCAAGAAGCCGCAGGGTATCCGCCGGCGTGCTTCTGTCGCGCGCCACGAGCGCGGTTGCCGCAGCCAGATTGCCGCCTGCCTGGTCGCCGGCAACGAAGATGCGCGCCGGGTCTGCGCCAAAATCTTCGGCATGCGAGGAGGCCCATTGCAATGTTGCAAACGCGACTTCCACTGTTTCCGGGAACTGGGACGCCGGCGCGAGCGGGTATTCGACGCAAACAAAAACGGCGACATGGCTCAAGGCCTGTGCCAGATGCTCCGCGTCTTGCAGCGCGCCGCAGTTGAACCGGCCGCCGTGGAAATAGAGCACCAGAGGCATGGCTTCGTCTGCGGATCGTACGCCGAATACGCGCACCGCTATGTCGTCGCTTCGCCACGACAGACGGAACGAACTGTCCAATGGCGACATCAGCGAATCGTGAGACTGTTTCATCATCCGTGCGTGCGATCTGTTACAAGGTTGCGTAAAATTACATAAGCGCGTTCATCACAAGAACCCGGACGCGCTGCCTTCCTGCACGATTGCGCTGCCTATTTGCCTATCGGTGAAATCATTCTATTTGCGCTGTCGTTAAAGATAAATAAGCAAAGAGTGCAATGACTGTCCATTCGTATTGCACAATACCTCCTTCGAATGAAACCTTTCCTCATGCTCGTCTGCAAAACGAAAGGCCGAATTTCCGAGCCAGGCCGGACGCTTCGCCCCTATTGGGCAGACTGCATGCACGGGTCGGGTAAAATCATCCATACTGTTTTCGTTTACCGGATAATCAAATGGACCGTTTCGACACGATGCTGGCTTTCACTCGCGTAGTTGAATTGCATAGCTTCACGAAGGCGTCCGCGTCCCTGAACCTCCCGAAGACGACCTTGTCGGCTCAGGTTCATGCTCTCGAAGAACGTTTGCGGGTCAAGTTGCTGCATCGCACGACACGGCACATCAGCGTGACACCCGATGGTGCGGCCTACTATGAGCGGGCGGTGCGGCTGCTCAATGAACTTGAAGAAACCGAGGCGGCGATTACCCGGTTGACGACCAGCCCGCGCGGGCGCTTGCGGGTGGATATCCCGGGTTCGCTCGGGCGGCGCGTCATCGTGCCGCAGCTTGGCAATTTTCTGAAACGCTATCCGGAAATCGAGCTTGAAGTCGGCTGCACCGACCGGCAGGTCGACCTGTTGCAGGAAGGGGTCGACTGCGTCATCCGTGGAGGCCCCACTGCCCTCACCGTGGACGAATCGCTCGTTGCGCGCCGAATCGGCTCGATCAAGCTGGTGACGTGTGCCACGCCCAATTATCTGCGCGAGTGCGGTATGCCCGCGACACTCGCGGAGCTGGAGCGGCATAACATCGTCCATTACGCTTCACCTCGATCCGGGAAGGTGTACGGTTTCACATATCTGGAGAACGGTGCAAAGGTCACGATATTCGGCAAGCGGTGCATTACTCTCAACGATACCGATGCATGCGTTGAAGCGGCCCTTGCCGACATCGGACTGGTTCAGCTTCCCGAGTTCAGCGTCACGAATTATGTGGCCGCGGGAAAACTGAAGCCGGTACTGGAAGACAAGCCGACGGAGATGGTGCCGCTCTACATACTGTATCCGCAGAACCGGCACATCTCTTCCAAGGTTCGCGCGTTTGTCGAGTGGGCAGCCGAACTGCTTGCGCCCCCCGCCTGAGCAATCCCCTGGGCAATCATTACGCGTCGCAGTGAACAATTGCAAGCTTCCCGGTTCAAATGAATCTTCAAGCAGCAATCTCGGTCTCAATATTTCCAAATTCAATCTCTGCAAATGAACGGCTAACGGGAGGCGAATGGTATTCCGCCCCCAATCGACGAGCAAGCTCGGCCGTGGAGAAGATGCCGGACACTTGCTGATGATCGTTGTCCGGGCGGTCGATTACGATGGCATACTGCCGTCCGGCGCCTTTGAGGGTTTCAAATACTTTCCCTGCAGTAGCCTTGGAGACTTCGTTCAACTCCATGATGTACAGATTATCTATTGGCACCATGACGTCTTCTACCAGGATCTGTGAGTGAAGGAGCCGACGCTCGCGAACCAGCCTCACCGGTTTCTCGCTCAGGATGTCCGCCAAACTAAGCAATCCCAATAATCGATGCCCATTATCGGTAACAACAAGAAACCGAATACCCAGATCGCTCATGAGGCCGCTTGCACGGTCGATCTGAATTTCCTTACCGATCGTCAATGCATAGCCTTTGCGCAGATCGGTCATGACCTCGATTGCGGGACCATGCCTGGAAATATGTGGAATAGAGCCGACATCCACCAGCCGAAGGTCAACACCTTCTTTTAGTGTCGATTGTGCCAAGGGGGTGAAGCGTTTGCGTTTGTTTACCATGTGTTTCTCCGTGTTAGGTATTACTGCTGCCACCGATTAGTCGAGTTTCACTCCGGCCAACAGAAACGCCTGCAGCGTTATTGCAAGTTCGTTCTGCAGCATGGCCCCTGCCATGTGAAGCACGTCCGCCTTGGCATGACCGACCGGCATATGGCCGAACTGCGGTGCGTTTCCTCGACACATCCGGTGCAGTCCGCAGTTTGTGAAGAGAGCTGTGCAGTCATACCTTGCGCTATAGCGTGTTAAGACTGGATGGCCGGTTCGTTAACGATTATTAATCCGACTGTTAATCTTCACGGTGGGCAACAAGCTACTCGACAAAACCGGACGTTCCGCGCCCGGGCCACTACTATTTGCATTCTCCAAAAAGTTAGAACGCGGCAAGGTTCATGCAAGGACTTCAGGCACGGCGGCTCGACATCGGCAGCTCCTGCCTCTCTGAACGATTGCGCCTGCAATTGCTCATCGGTGAAACGATTTTATTTGCGTTATCTTTGAAGATAAATAAGTAAGGATTGCAATGTCTTTCCATCTGTATCGCACAATACGACTGCGAGGCACTTCCGAGGCCGTGTACGGCGCCATGTATCGCAGGACTCAAAAATCAGCTTGTTATTTTCCCCCGCCTCGTCAACACCCCCAGCAACGCGAGGGCCGCAAGGGCCATGACAACCGCACAAAACTCGCGTGCTGTCGCAAGCATATTACCGTTGCGCGCCACAAGACATCCGGCGATTACGGCCGGAACGCCCATGGCCAGGT
>DASYKE010000125.1:0-4551 GCA_035995725.1 Burkholderiaceae bacterium
GGACCCACTGGCACTGTTAGAAGAGTGCGGCAGGATTCTCAAGCCGAATGGGGTCATCATTCTCAATACGCCGAACGCCGCAAGTCTCACCGCGTGGTTTATGAAAAGTCGGTGGGAAGGGTTCGACCTGGTGCGGATGGGAGGCCATATAAGCTTCTTCACCCCGGGATCCATGGCGCTGCTTGGTGAGCGTACCGGCCTCCAAGTTACCCGCATGGAGGCGCGCAACGTGCGCTTTTATGAAAAGGGGCAATGCTCACCGGCTACTTATAGGGTTGGGCAGCTCCTATCTCAACTCTTGGCTTATCCAGTGAAATTGGCAGGCCGTGGGCACGACTTGCTTGCTTACATGACGAAAGCTTGAGCCGCATTCGGTCTTTTTGTTATCCCGTTGTCTGCGGCGTAATTTCGTTACGCAACATGAAACAAATACGAAATCAATTTATCTCAGGAAATTAGGCGCATTTATCGCGGCGCGCTTCAGGTTGCGGGTGATTCAGCGATTATTTCAGATGATAACAACCATGGTCACGATTTTTCTTTCATTGATAGTTACTGGAGACAAACGGAGTCCAACGACGCGCTTGCGCGCCGCGGGATTGACTACAGGATGAATGCGAAGGCGACAGCTGCTAGCTTGCGCCTTCGCGATTACTGCAAAGCGTTTTTAGGCCTGCACGCTGCGACGCCCGTCGACGCTCCACGCGCCTGCGCCGAAAGCGAACAGGTGCAACATGCCGCCCATGATTGCCACGTTCTTGAGCAGATGAACCATCTGCTGCTGCGCCTGCGCCGGATCGGCCGCCGGGTTATGAAACACCAGCGTGACGGGAATCAGGAACAGGAAAACAACCAGCGCCACCCAGCGGGCTTTCCATCCCAGCATGATCAACAGACCGCCACCCAATTCGACCGCGATCGTCAGCACCAGCAAGACTTTGGTGAACGGCAATCCTGCACTCGCCATGTAAGCCGCGGTACCGTCAAAACCGGTAATCTTGTTAAAGCCGGACAATACGAAAATCAGCGCCAGCAGAATACGACCCGCCAAAGCGGTGGAATTTTGCATGTTTTGGTTCATTTTTCCTCCCTGTAAATTATAAAAATAAAAATCATGGCAGATCGAATAACAGCACTTCCGCCTGCCGGCCCTGCTTTAATTCTATTTGTGCTTCATCCTTCAGCTTTAGTGCATCGCCCGCCTCAAGCGCAATGCCATTGACGGTAAGTCCGCCGCGGGCCACATGCAGATAAGCGCGCCGCCCGGCCGGCACCGACATGTTGGCGTGCTCGTCGCCGTCGAACAATCCGATATACACTTTGGCATCCTGGTGAACGGTTACCGACCCGTCGCGCCCATCGGGGCTCGCAATCAGGCGCAATTGACCGCGTTTTTGCGCGGTGCCGAAATCTTTTTCTTCGTAGCTCGGCGCAATGCCAAACTCGTTCGGCTCGATCCAGATTTGCAGGAAATGCGTCTGCCGGTCCGGCGCATGGTTGAATTCGGAATGCCGTATCCCCGTGCCGGCGCTCATGCGCTGCACGTTGCCAGGGCGGATCGCGCTGCCGTTGCCCATGCTGTCCTTGTGCCCGAGCTCACCCTCGAGTACATAGGTGATGATTTCCATGTCCTTGTGGCCGTGCGTGCCGAACCCGGTACCGGCGTCGACCCGGTCTTCATTAATCACCCGCAGCGGCCCGAATCCCATATGTTCCGGATCGTAATAATCGGCGAATGAAAAAGAGTGGTACGAATCCAGCCAGCCATGATTAGCATGTCCGCGGTCTTCGGCTTTGCGCAGTTCGATCATTTGGGTACCTCCATCCATACAAATAAATTGCTGATTCATTGCACTATATACCGTCAGAAACCATTAAAACAGGGCATAATTTCAGATAAATCATTCAAATATTTTGAATATACTTCCCTGCAATGAACCTGACCCTGGAAGCACTTCGCATTCTCGATGCAATCGATCGTAAAAGGAGTTTTGCTGCAGCGGCTGCGGAACTCGACCGGGTGCCGTCGGCGCTGACCTATAGCGTGCGCAAACTGGAAGACGATCTGGACGTGCTGTTGTTCGACCGCCGGGGCCACCGGGCAAAATTAACGTCGGCGGGGGTGGAATTACTGACCGAGGGCCGGCATTTGCTGCGTGCGGCGGATGAACTGGAGCAACGCGTCAAACGCACCGCCAGCGGGTGGGAAGTGGAATTGCGCATCGTCATGGACAGTATCATCCCGTTTGAAAAGATGCTGCCCATAATTGATGCATTCGACCGGGAACAGTCCGGCACTCGCCTGCGATTCTCGTTCGAAGTTCTGTCCGGGGTATGGGAATCGCTGCTGACCGGCGGCACTGACCTTGCCATCGGCGCCGCCTATGACGGGCCGGACACGATCCGCATGAACGGCGGATTCCAGACCATGCCGCTGGGTGCGATAGACTGGGTATTTGCGGTCGCCCCTACGCATAGTCTGGCGCTGATGCCGGACCCGCTGCCGGCGAGCGTGATCCAGCAGCACCGCGCGGTGGCAGTGGGCGATACCGGCCGCGCATTGCCGAGCATTACGTCCGGCCTGCTGACCGGCCAGGAGACGTTGACGGTGCCGTCGGTGCATGCCAAGCTGGAGGCGCAGCTGGCCGGCCTCGGCTGCGGTCATTTGCCGCGCGCCATGGCTGCGCCTTATTTCGCATCGGGCGCACTGATTGAAAAGCAGACAATGGAAGCCAAGCCGAGCGGAAGAAGCCTGATCGCATGGCGCACGGCGTCGCGCGGCAAATCGCTGAAATGGTTCCTGGCCCGACTGGCGGACCCTGCCACGCAACGCATGCTGCTGGAGAATTAAGCATGGCCGAGATTCCCTACATTGGCCGCTTTGCGCCATCTCCGACCGGCCCCTTGCATGCGGGCTCGCTGGTCGCGGCGATGGCAAGTTACCTGGACGCGAAAGCACATCGCGGGCAATGGCTGGTGCGCATCGAGGATATCGATGAGGCGCGAACCGTGCCCGACGCGGCCGAAGCCATCCTGCGGCAACTTGCCGCATTCGGCATGCATTGGGATGGCGAAGTGGTCTGGCAAAGCCGGCGCAAGGCATTGTATCAAGCGGCATTCGAACAATTGGAAAACCACACCTACCCCTGCGGCTGCACGCGCCGCGAAATCGCGGATTCGAGGCTGGGTATTGCATCGGATGGCGCGGCGCTTTATCCCGGAACCTGCCGCAACGGATTGTCGCCCGGCAAATCGCCGCGTACGTTTCGGCTGCGCGTACCCGATGCGGACAAACCGGACGAATACATTACATTTGAAGACCGCTACGTCGGGCCAATGGCGCAGCACCTGGCATCGGAAGTCGGCGATTTTGTATTGAACCGGGCCGATGGTTTCTGGGCCTATCAGCTGGCAGTCGTGGTCGATGATGCCGAGCAGGCCGTCACCCACGTGGTGCGCGGGGCCGATCTGCTTGACTCGACTGGACGCCAGATTTATCTGCAACGACTGCTGAAACTGCCGACGCCGCGCTATTTGCATGTGCCCGTGGTGCGCAATGCAATCGGGGAGAAGCTGTCGAAGCAAACCGGAGCACAGGCACTTGACCCGGCGCAGCCGCGAAACGCATTGCTTGCAGCGGCGCAGTTTCTGGGCTTGCCGATCCGCCGTGCGGACTCGCTCGATGATTTCTGGCAGCAGGCGACTGTTGCATGGGCCTATCGATTTTCAGCAATCCGGGAGCTTTGACGTTGCATTCCCTGTGAGCTCTGCACTCCCGTTGGTCGGCGGTGCACTCCCGTTGGTCGCCGAAGGGAATGTGACCGCAGGGAATGCAACGCCATCGCCAAAGGCAATAACTCGACTACCGAAAACGAGCGCCCCCCAGGTTATTAGGTTATTGCATATTCAGCGCTTGGGGGTACCGCCCAACAGAGCAGCTTTTTTCTGCGGCTTGGCCGAAGAAGTCTTGCCGGAGGGTTCTGTTTTTGCAGTCGAAGCGGCCGGGTCTGCCGGTTCGTACGGTTTCAGAAACCACGGATCGATTTTTTCCTTGCGCGGTGCGGGAGCATAGGCGCTGCGTCCCTGCTGCGCACTGTGGCCCGCGCGCTGCTCGCCTTCATCGCGCCGCGGACGGCGCTCGCCGGAACGATCGGCGGTTCGCGACGAATGCGGCACAAATCCTGTCAGCTGCGCCGGCACGAATTTATGCTTGATCATTTTTTCGATATCGGCCAGCAGGCGCGCATCCTTGTCGGAATACAGGGAGATTGCATCGCCCGATGCGCCGGCACGGCCGGTGCGGCCGATGCGATGCACATAATCTTCGGCGTTGTAAGGCAGATCGTAATTGATCACGCAAGGCAGCTCGGCGATATCGAGACCGCGCGCGGCCACATCGGTCGCGACCAGCACATCCACTTCGCCCCTCTTGAACGCTTCGAGCGCGGCCATGCGCTCGGCCTGTGACTTGTCGCCATGAATCGCCGACGCCTTGACGCCTTCCTGCTCCAGTTGCCGCGCCAGCCGCGATGCGCCGATCTTGGTATTGGA
>DASYKE010000126.1:0-9995 GCA_035995725.1 Burkholderiaceae bacterium
TCGACGTGGTCAAGACCTTGGTCGAGGGCATCGCGCTCGTCTTCCTGGTGATGTTTCTGTTCCTGCAGAACATCCGCGCCACGATTATCCCCACCATCGCGGTGCCGGTGGTCTTGCTGGGGACCTTCGGCGTGATGGCAGCGCTCGGCTTCACGATCAATACGCTGTCCATGTTCGGCCTGGTGCTGGCGATCGGACTGCTGGTTGACGACGCCATCGTCGTGGTGGAAAACGTCGAGCGCGTCATGCAGGAGGAGGGACTCTCGCCGGTCGAAGCGACCCGCAAGGCCATGGGGCAGATCACCGGCGCGCTCGTCGGCGTGGCGATGGTGCTCTCCGCGGTGTTCGTGCCGGTGGCGTTTTCCAGCGGCACGGTCGGCGCCATCTACCGGCAGTTCTCGCTCACGATCGTCTCCGCCATGCTGCTGTCGGTGTTTGTCGCGCTTACGCTCACCCCGGCACTGTGCGCCACGATCCTGAAGCCTGCCAGCGCGGGCCACGGCACCAAAGGATTTTTCGGCTGGTTCAACCGCGGCTTCGAGAGTACCCGCAACAAATACCTGCATGGCGTACGCCATGTGATCGCGCGGTATGGACGCTGGCTCGCGATCTACGCGGCAGTCATCGCCGCGGTGGGATGGCTGTTCGTCCACTTGCCGACGTCATTTCTGCCGACAGAGGATCAAGGCTACCTGTTCGTCCAGGTGCAGACTCCGCCGGGCGCGACGCAGGGGCGCACGGGGGTCGCGCTCGACGACGTCAGCAATTATCTGCTGAAAGACGAATCAAAAATGGTCGACGCCACGTTCATTGTGAACGGCTTCAATTACGCCGGCCGCGGTCAGAGCCAGGGCATGGTGTTCGTGCGGCTGAAGGACTGGAGCGAGAGGACAGCCCCGGATCTGAGCGCCGCTGCGCTGATCAACCGCATCTCCCAGCATTTTTCGACGTACAAGGACGCCAGCATCGTCCCCGTCAATCCTCCTCCGATCCAGGGGCTGGGCACGGCCGCCGGCTTCGACTTCGAGCTGGAGGATCGTGGCGGGGTCGGCCATGCCAAGATGATGGAAGCCCTCAACCAGCTGATGGCGCTCGCCAAGCAGGATCCGACGCTCGCACTGGTGCGCCCCAACGGGGTGCCCGATAACCCCACGTTCCAGGTCGACATGGATCGCGAAAAACTCAGCGCCCTTGGCATCCTTGTGAGCGATGTCGACCAGACGTTCTCGGTTTCCTGGGGCTCGAAGTTCGTCAACAACTTTCTCGATACCGACGGCCGCATCAAGAAAGTGTATGTCCAGGCCGACGCGCCGTATCGCATGAACCCGACGGACCTGGGTCAGTTTTACGTGCGCAACAACAAGGGCATGATGGCGCCGTTTTCCTCCTTCGCCAAAGGTTCATGGACCTACGGCCCGGCGCAACTCCAGCGCTATAACGGTGTTCCCGCGATGGAAATCCAGGGACAGGCTGCGCCCGGCTTGAGCACCGGGCAGGCCATGGCTGTGATGGAGCGGCTGATGCAAAAGATACCCGCCGGCATTGGTTACGAGTGGACCGGGATCTCACTGCAGCAACAGCAGTCGGGCTCGCAGGCGCCATACTTTTATGCGCTTTCGATCCTGGTGGTCTTCCTCAGCCTCGCTGCGTTGTACGAGAGCTGGTCGATTCCCATTTCCGTGATCATGGTAGTCCCGCTTGGGGTGCTTGGCGCGCTCGGTGCGACGACCTTGTTCGGCATGTCGAACGACGTGTACTTCCAGGTGGGCCTGCTCACGACGATCGGACTGTCGGCGAAAAATGCCATCCTGATCGTGGAGTTCGCGCAAGAGCTGCATGCACAGGGCCGCACCGCGCTGGAGGCCGCCATCGAAGCGGCGCACATGCGGGTGAGGCCCATCATCATGACCTCCATGGCCTTCGTGCTGGGCGTGCTGCCTCTCGCGCTCGCCAACGGTGCGGGCGCGGGCAGCCAGAATGCCATCGGCACGGGCGTGATCGGCGGAATGCTCACCGCGACCTTCCTCGCCACGTTCATGATCCCGATGTTTTACGTTGTGGTCAGCAACAAGCTTAGCAAAGACAAGCACCCGCCCGCGCCGCCAGCGCCGACAGAGCAAACAACGGCCGCAGCCGACCCAAGCACAGGAGGACATTGACATGGCGCTATACCGACGCACCGCCAGTGCGGTGTTGGCAACCCTTGTCGCCGGCTGCTCGCTCCAGCCAGTGTACCAGCGGCCGGAAGCGCCGGTGTCTGCCGCTTTCCCCGCAGGCGACGCTTACAAGGCTCTCCCAGGCGGGGCGGGCAGCACAACGCTGCCGGCTGGCGATATCGGCTGGCGCAACTTCC
Organism: Burkholderiaceae bacterium; assembly: GCA_035995725.1. Lineage (GTDB taxonomy): Bacteria > Pseudomonadota > Gammaproteobacteria > Burkholderiales > Burkholderiaceae_D > JAQGLW01. The sequence continues at coordinate 2,354 of DASYKE010000126.1, forward strand.
TGCCTGATCCACGCCTGCAGCGGCTGGTTGAACTTGCATTGCAGAACAACCGGGACTTGCGCGTCGCCGTGCTCAACATCGAGCAAGTCCAGGCGCAATACCGCGTCCAGCGCTCGGCACTGTATCCGCAGGTGTCGGCCTTCGCCGATTCAGCGGCGACGCGCACGCAGGGCAACACCTTCCACCAATACGCCACGGGTCTTACCGCCTCGTGGGCGCTCGACTTCTTTGGCCGCGTGCGCAGCCTGTCGGATGCAGCGTTGCAGCAGTACTTCGCCAGTGCGTACGCGCGCCAGGCTTTCGAGATCCTGCTGGTGTCCCAAGTCGCCGATCAGTACCTGACCATGCTCGCGTTCGACGAGCAGCTCGCGGTGACGCGGAACACGCTTCAGACATCGGAGGCCTCGTACAAGATTGTCAAGTTGCAATTTGACACAGGCACCGTGGCGGAGCTGGACCTGCGCCTGGCAGATACCATTGTCGAACAGGCACAGGCCAATTATGCCGCCCTGGTACGGCTGCGCGCACAGGCCGAAAACGCGTTGGTGTTGCTGGTCGGCCATCCGTTGCCGAGCGACCTGCCTCCCGCTGTCAAGCTGGGCGCGCAGCCGATCCTCGCCGACATTCCTGCAGGGTTGCCTTCTGACCTGCTGCAACGCCGCCCGGATATTCTGCAGGCCGAGGCGCTCCTGCGGGCAGAGAATGCGAACATCGGCGCTGCGCGCGCGGCATTCTTTCCGAGCATTTCATTGACCGGCTCCCTGGGCACGGCAAGCGCGACGCTCGGTGGCTTGTTCGGAGCCGGAGCCGGCACATGGTCGTTCATACCGTCGCTGGTCGCGCCGATCTTCAATGGGGGCTTGAATCAGGCCAACCTCGATATCGCGAAGGTGCAAAAGGACATCGGTATCGCGCAATACGAGAAGAGTATCCAGACTGCTTTCCGCGAGGTTTCCGACGGGCTGGCGGCGCGCGGCACCTTCGACGATCAGCTCGCGGCGCAGGTGCGCTTCACCGATGCCGAGCAGCGCCGGCTGGATCTGGCAAATATGCTCTACACGAACGGGATCGACAGCTATCTGCAAGTGCTGACCGCGCAGACGGATTTGTACAACGCCCAGCTCGCACTCGTGTTGACGCGCCTGAACCGGTTGACCGGTCTTGTCGATCTGTACCGGGCGCTCGGGGGCGGCTGGATCCAGCACACCGGCGATGAACCGCGGCCGGCCGACACGTCGGGAAGGCCAATGCCGTCAGCCGCCCGGTAAGCATGGCGAACGGCACGGCGGCGCAGCTGGCGCATGGACATGGGTAACGTTTTTCAGGCCATTTTTCAGGCCAACCGGTTGAGAAAAAGCAGTGCCGGGACTGCAACATAACTATAGGAGTCATCATGATGAGCGCAATACATCAATATGCATCAATGGCTGCCGCATTCACCGGCTCGCTGGTGGAGGCAGTGGAAGCTTTCACCATCGTACTTGCGGTAGGCACGGTTCGCGGGTGGCGTTCGGCCCTGCTGGGATCACTGCTCGGTTTCATTACTCTGTTTGCCACTGCCGCGATATTCGGCCCAGCCATCGCACGGGTGCCAATCCACATGCTTCAAATCGTCATCGGCACGCTGCTGCTTTTGTTCGGGGTTCGCTGGCTGCGCAAGGCGATTCTGCGATCGGCAGGCGTTATTGCGCTTCATGACGAAGACATTGCCTTTGCGCGGGAAACGCAGGCGATCCGCGGCAGCGCCGGTGCGCACAGCCCGCTGCGCAGCAGTGCCGGTGCGCGCAGTCCGCTCGATACGTTAGCGGTGCTCGCAGCCTTCAAGGCTGTCATGCTCGAAGGCATCGAGGTGATCGTCATCGTCATCGGCATCGGCGCAGCGAGCAACACGCTGGCCTATGCCAGCATGGGGGCCCTTGCCGCCTGCCTGCTGGTCGCAGCGGTGGGCGCGTTAATCCATCGGCCGCTTTCCCGGGTTCCGGAGAACACGTTGAAATGGGTCGTGGGGCTATTGGTGAGCGCATTCGGCCTGTTCTGGTTCGGCGAAGGAATCGGCATCGTGTGGCCGTATGGAGACGCAGCCATCGTGGGGCTGTTTGCGGGTTTGCTGATATGGTCCCGTGCCGCTGCATACCTGACCCGCCAGACAGTGGCGGCAGTTGCCACACGGCATAGACCGGTCGATTACCAGCGAACGAAGTAGCATCGGGGAAAATAGTGCCATGCAGGGAATAGACAAAATTGCGCGCCAGTTGAACGACGACTCGAATCTGCAGTATGTTCGGCGCGCCATAGCGACGTTGATGCTGGATCAGCTCTATTCCCTGCAAGCAATGCCCAGGCGTTGGGAAAAGGTTCATTTCGCCAACGCCGTTGCAGCGCTGGCCATGAATGTCCATGCCATACAGCAACCCACCGCCGTGTGGCTTCGCCTTTGCCTGGTCGATTTGCGAAAGGCGATCGAGTCTATCCAATCGAACGCCCCGTTCACAGCGCGCGACCAGTATCTTGATACGATGACGCTCGAGGAACTGATAGCGGCTGTCGAGGCATTGTACGCACAGGCCTGATAGTCGAAGGTCCGTGACTCGATACAGGTCGAGAAGAATAATTTATGTATTGAACGAAAGGAGGGCGGCATGGCCGTCATTGCAAACATCGTACGCGAACTAACCGGACTATTCATTGACGACGCACGGCTTGCCGTGGTCACGCTCGCCATACTCGGCGCGGCGGCTGCGGCTCGATATGCAGGTATCGTAGGCAGCACAGGCGCGGCGGTGCTGCTGTGCGGCGGATTTTTTATCGCAATTCTCGAAAACGTCTTGCATTCGGCGCGCGTGATCGAAAGGCAAAACTCCGGCCGGAATTGACATCTTCGCCGCGGCAGCCCCAGCTCCGACCCGTAGTGGGCCTTGCGGCAGCTGTCTTCAAGCATGCAGCCATTGCTGTGACATCGTGACGAGTTCGCACTGATACCGCTCGTGCGCGAAACAGCTGCTCAGGCTGCGCCGCTGGATCGAGGTGTTTCAAGCTCGCCGGTGGCCCGGTCAATAGCGTAAAGACTCTCTGCATAGTGCATGTAGTGCATGTAGCCGGACCGGCAGCAGGTGCTTCGAAGAGATAACCGTCCGGTTTTCATTCGGGGCACGCCAACCGGCAAAGGGCCGGGGATAAATAAAGTTTAATGATCCGACAATCTCAAGTGAACCTGCCGAGGAGCATGATTGATGACAGTAACGCCGCTTGGGTTACCGCCGGCTCCTGCCACTTTCTATCACCGGAAGGAAATTGAATGCAAAAGCTCCTTAACCTGTTCGAACACCTTCTCGAAGCCGCGTGCCGCGATATGAGGCATCAGGACCTTGAAGCCGTCCGAGCCGCCGGCGACGGGCAACGGATCTTTTACCATGGGCTTAACGCTCGACGCGACCGGGAAATTTTTCAACTATGGCCTAAACATACCGCACTCCCGGTTTGCTTGCGAATAAAATAGATTGATAAAAAAAGCCGCCGAGCGGCCGTGGCCATGAAACAAATTCAAGTATGCTATTTTGTCCTCCAACACTAAAATGTACACTCACACTCCCTCGCCGGCGAAAGGTTATGGACCTATCATGAAACTCTTGCTTGTGGAAGATAACGAGCGCGTAGCGCGCTTCGTAAAAAAGGGATTGATCGAAGCCGGGCACACCGTGGATCACGCCGACAACGGGCGTGACGGCATGTTCCTTGCTGCGAGCGAGCCTTATGAAGCGATCATCATGGATCGCATGTTGCCAGGCAGTATCGACGGCCTTGCCATCATCGAAGCGTTGCGCAGGACCGGAAACAAGGTCCCTATCCTGATCCTGAGCGCACTGTCCGATGTCGATGATCGGATTCGAGGCCTCAAGAGCGGCGGTGACGATTATCTTGTCAAGCCATTTGCCTTCGGCGAACTGCTGGCACGACTGGATGCGCTCCTGCGGCGTTCGCAGGACGCTCGCGCCGAGACCACTCTGACGCTCGACGACCTGTCCATGGACCTCCTTTCCCATAAGGTAACGCGCGGGGGCAAGGCCGTCGCGCTTCAACCGCGCGAATTCAAGTTGCTCGAATACCTGATGCGCCATGCAAACCAGGTGGTGACGCGAACCATGCTGCTTGAAAACGTGTGGGACTATCATTTCGACCCACAGACGAATGTCGTCGATGTCCACGTCAGCAAACTGCGCCAGAAGATCGATGCCGGCATCGGGCGGCAGTTGCTGCGGACCATCCGCAACGCCGGCTACATGCTGACTGCAGATGATTAAGTCTTTGCGCTTTTCGGTTTCGGCGCTCACTCTATCGCTCAGCTATGTCGCGGTGAGCCTGGTTGTGCTCGCCGCGTTTGCTATGCCGCTCTGGTATGAGTGGCGCAATACTATCGAGCAAGGCAGAACCGAGATGATTCAAGCCGATGCGCAAAAGATGGTGGACCTTTTTGCCAAGGACGGCGCCGATGCCCTTGCTGCAGCAATCGAAACGCAAGTGAACGGGCAGCTTGTGGACTTGAAGAACATAATAATTCTGTTCGTTGATCCGGCATTGGCGAAACGCGCCGGCAATCTGCGTGCATGGCCGCGCGGGGTTTTCCAATCAACAGGGGCGCATATCATGTCGGTTGACGCAGGCGACCGAATGCTAAGTGCCGTGCTGGTTCACAGGACACTTCCCGGCGGGTATCACCTCCTGGTGGGGCGAGACATCGAACGGTTTGAAAGACTGGAAGAGCTGTTCCTGTATGGACTGGTGGGTGCTGCCGGCATCGTTTTGCTGCTTGGCATACTGGGCGGGTTGCTGATTCGCCGCACGCTACTCGCGAAGGTACACGACATCAACCAGACGGCTGCCGCCATCATGCAGGGAAATCTCTCGCACCGGCTGCCGGCCTATGGCGGCGAGAACGAACTCAACACTCTCGTGGAAACGGAAAACAGTATGCTCGACCAGATCGAGCACCTGTTTGAGGGCATCCGAAACGTGTCGAACGCCATTGCGCACGACCTGCGCACACCGCTGGCGGAACTGCGTTCCCGCCTGGAAGAGCTGTTGTTGACCCGGCCTGGCCCGGAACAAACCTTCGCCGAGATCGAAAGTTCAATCGCCGACGTAGACCGCGTCATCGGTATCTTCAATGCGCTGCTGCGCCTAGCGGAGATTGACACCGGCACGCGCCGCTCCGGCTTCATTGAAATTGATGCGGCCACGATAGCAGGCGAAGCCGCCGAATTCTACCAACCCGTGGCGGAATTGCAGGGGGTCGCGCTTTCTTTCGTGTCGTCCGGGCCGCTTGCGCTGGCCGGCGATCCGCTGCTGCTTGCGCAGGCGGTCGGGAACCTTATCGACAATGCGCTTAAGTACGCACAGGAAAACGGCGCGATCATGGTCGAGGTGTCGCGCCGCCCGGACGGGGCGATCGAGATCGCCGTGTCGGACGACGGGCCCGGCATCCCCGACGAAGAGAAACCCAAAGTTCTCGAGCGCTTCTACCGCGGCGACGCAAGTCGCGGTACCCCGGGTGCCGGATTGGGCCTCAGTCTCGTGGCCGCCGTCGCCAAGCTGCATGGCGGCGTCCTGAAATTGACCGACAATCACCCTGGGTTGAGGGCGACGCTGATCCTCTTTGCTTCGGCGAGCGTTACCAACGGGCGCGCCGCCCCAAGCACCGAGGCGGCACGATCCATGCCACAGGTACGCTCCGCAAGTTGACTATACAAAGCAAAAAGAAGTGGCCCGTGAAATTCGGACAGTTGGACAGGTGCAGATTTGCTTCACAATCCCGGCCGCAAAGCCGATGTAAACATCGCAGCTCCCGGAAATAGAAATGGAATCAGGCAAGGTTAAGCCGAGTGAGCGAGCCAGCCGGAAAAATCCCCGGCAGGCATGGGCATACTGATATATTCGCCCTGTGCTTCATCGCAATCCAGGTCCGCCAGGGCTTGCCATATTTCCTTGCTCGCCGTTCCTTCGGCGATCACTTTCATTCCCATGTTGTGGGCCATTTCGATGGTCGATTTCACGATTGCCGCAGCATGCGGATCTTCGATCATGTACATCGTAAAGGAATGATCGATCTTTATCACATCGAAAGGCAGCTTCATCAGGTAGCTTAAGCTCGAGTAGCCGGTACCGAAATCGTCGATAAACAACTTGCATCCCATTTGATGGAGTTGGTCGAGAACCTGCAGCGAGGCCGAGGGGTCCGCCATGATGCTGCTCTCCGTAATCTCCAGTCCTATGCAAGGGGTACTGCCTTCCCAGGTCTGGAGCAGGCGACTAATGGTCTCAGGCAGGTCGGTTTCGAGAAGATTGCGCGTGGACAGGTTAACCGCAAGCGGAATCATGAGCCCTTTTTGCCGCCATTCGCAGCATTGGCGAACGGCGGCCTCAAGCATCCATTGAGTCAAGGGTTGGATCAATTCGGTGGGTTCGATCAGGGGGATGAATTGATCGGGCGGAATCAAGCCGCGAGTCGGATGAATCCAGCGCACGAGCGCTTCCGCGCCGGTAACCAGCCCTGTCCGGATATTGGCTTTCGGCTGGCAGTACAACTGCAGTTGCTCCGCCTTGATCGCCTTGCGGAATTCGCCGAGCATGGCGAGGCGTTGCGGCTTATAAGGGTCGTGTGCAGGGTCATAAACCGTGTAATCACACCCGATTTTTCTCGCATGATAGAGCGCAATATCGGCATGCCGGATCAGGGCGTGCGGGTCGGTTCCGTGGCTGGGGAAAAAAGCAATCCCGCCGTGCGCGCCCAATTCGTAATCGATTTCTCCGACGGTAATCGGTTCCTTCAGCAAATTCAACAAGGGCCCAATGAGGCCGATCGTTTCCCTGTCTCTGATGTCTGGCAAAAATATCCCGAATTGCACGTTACTGATCCGGGCCACGGTAGCGTCTTTTCTTGCAAATTGCCGGATGCGCGGACCGATTTGTTTGAGCAACTGATCGCCTATGGTATGCCCGAGCGTATAGTTGATTTCCCGAAACCGAATCAGTTCCACAATTACCAGCGCCATGGATTTTTCAGTTTTTTGCGCCTGAGTGATCGCTTCCTGCAAATCACGCAATAGCTTGGCGCGGTTTGGCAGGTTGGTCAACTCATCGTAAAAAGCCAGGTGCTCGATTTTTTGCTCGGCCCACACACGTTCGGTGACATCGTTCACCAGCACGCAGATGGCCTGCCTGCCATTGATGATAAACAGTTCCTTGGCGGTTTCCACATGGATGATCGCCCCATCCTTTTTGCGATGCTTCCGAACGGGACTCTTCTGAAAGCCTGCGCGACCGGTAACTCTAAGCTCCTGGATTTCAGTCAACAGCGCAGGCACATCTTCCATCGGCCGGATTTCGCTGGCCGCCAGGGATAGAAATTCCTCCCGGGTAAAGCCGTAATGCTGAATGGCGGCATCGTTGACTGCCAGAAATCTCAGCGTCCCGGCATCGTAGATGTACATCGGCAGGGGATTTGTTTCGAACAGCGCTTGATACCAAGGACTAGTCTTGGTATCGACATAATCCATATTGATGTTATCCATTATTTTTGATGTTGATTAATTGCTTGATAATGGAAAACGCAAATTACCGTTGCCAATTGCATTTATACGCTGAATGG
>DASYKE010000127.1:0-14808 GCA_035995725.1 Burkholderiaceae bacterium
ACTTCCGCGGATGCTCAGATCATCTCGAGCGGTTGCGGTCCGGTTGGCGGTGGAAAGACGCGGTCGAGCGCCGCGAGATCCTCGTCGGTGAGAAGAATGTCCAGCGCCGCACGGTTTTCCCGAACATGGGCCGGCGTCCCCGCTTTCGGAATCGCGACAAGTCCGTCCTGGCGCACTACCCAGGCGAGCGCAACTTGTGCCGGGGTTGCGCGGTGCCGCTCCGCAATGTCTTGCAGTTGCGGATGATTGAGCAATCGGCCTTGCTCGACAGGCGAATAGGCCATGATCGGAATGCCGCGCTTGCGGCACCAGGGAAGCAAATCATACTCGATACCGCGGCGCGTTAGATTGTAGAGAACTTGATCGGTTGCCACTGCGCCTCCACCAGAAGTGCGCTCGAGTTCTTCCATGTCCGCGACATCGAAATTGCTGACGCCCCAGTGGCGGATCTTGCCGGTACGCGTCAACGCAACGAAAGCCTCGAGCGTCTCGGCCAGTGGTACCTGGCCGCGCCAGTGCAGCAGGTACAGATCGAGCCGATCGGTTCCGAGGCGACGCAGGCTGCGTTCGCACGCGGCGATCGTCCCGCGCGATGTCGCGTTGTGCGGCAGCACCTTGCTGACCAGGAAAACTTCGTCACGGCGTCCGGCGATCGCTTCGCCGACTAGCTGCTCGGCGGCGCCATCGGCATACATCTCCGCGGTATCGATCAGCGTCATGCCAAGATCGAGCCCGCAGCGTAATGCCGCGATTTCATCCGCACGGCGTCGCGGCTCTTCGGCCATGTGCCAGGTACCTTGGCCGAGCACCGGGATTGCCTCGCCGGACGGCAGTTTGGTCGTACGCATAGGGACGCGAGTGTTTTCTATTGAAACGAGACGTAATCAGGTTCAACGTCGGCTCACGGCTTCAGAACCACCTTGATGCAGTCGTCCACCTTGTGCTTGAAGATATCATACCCGCGTGGCGCGTCGTGAAGCGGCAGCCGGTGGGTAATCACGCAAGTCGAGTCGATCTCGCCTTTCTGAATACGTTCCAGCAGCGGCTGCATATAACGCTGCACATGCGTCTGGCCGGTCTTGATCGTCAGCGAGCGGTTCATCATCGAGCCCAGTGGAATCTTGTCGTCGAAACCGCCATACACACCCGGAATCGATACGTTGCCGCCGTTGCGGCACGCTATCAGCGCCTCGCGCAATGCGATCGGCCGATCAGTTTCCAGCTTCACCATCTGCTTCACGCGGTCATAGGCGCCTACCATGCCCACGCCATGCGCTTCCATGCCAACCGCGTCGATACAGGCATCCGGTCCGCGTCCGCCGGTCATTTCCTTCAGCGCATCGAGGGTATCGACTTCTTCGTAATTGAGCGTCTCGGCCTTCAGCTGGCGCGCCATGCGCAACCGTTCCGGGAAGCGGTCGATTGCGATCACCCGCTCGGCCCCCAGCAGATAGGCGCTTTGGATTGCGAACTGGCCGACCGGACCGCATCCCCAGATTGCGACCACATCGCCCGGTTCGATGTCGCAGTTTTCGGCAGCCATGTAGCCTGTCGGCAAAATGTCCGACAGGAACAGCACCTCCTCGTCAGCCATGCCATCCGGAATCTTGAGCGGACCGACGTCCGCAAACGGCACTCGCGCATACTCGGCCTGGCCGCCTGCGTAACCGCCGGTCAGGTGCGAATAGCCGAAAATGCCGGCCGGCGAATGGCCCCACATCTTTTCCGCCATCCATGCATTCGGATTCGAATTTTCGCATACCGAAAACATTTTTTCCTGGCAGAAATAACAGTTGCCGCATGCGATCGGAAACGGCACCACCACCCGGTCGCCGACCTTGAGGTTATTGACCCCGCTGCCCAGCTCGACAATTTCACCCATGAATTCATGGCCGAGAATGTCGCCTTTTTCCATCGTCGGGACGAAACCGTTGTACAGATGCAGATCGGAACCGCAGATCGCGGTCGACGTGATTTTGACGACCGCATCGCGCGGATTCAGAATCTTCGGGTCGGGGACATTGTCTACCCGCACATCGTTTGTGCCATACCAGCAATTCGCTTTCATCCTGGTGCTCCTTTCCTGAATAGCAGACGCGTGATCGGGTCGCGGCGGCCGGACGGCTGGCCCACAGTGGTCGGGATCTCGCCGGTTTCGATCAGCCACTTGAAGCGGCGCAGGTCTTCGTCCAACTGCCGGGACGGTTCTTCGCCGAACAGCCTGGCGATCACCGCACCCGCTTTGCCGCCGGGCGGACTGTATTGCATTTCCACCCGTACTATGGTGCCGCGCCCGCCCGGTGCACGCTCGAAGCGTACCGTGCCGGCATTGTCCACTTCGGAGCCCTCGACCGAGTGCCAGGCCAGCAGTTGCCCGGGTTGATCGACCGTCACTTGCGCATCCCATTCGACGCTGGCGCCGAGCGGTGCCTTGGCTTTCCAATGCGATCGATTGTCGCCGGTGACCTGCACCGATTCCAGATGCTTCATGAAGCGGGGGAAATTCTCGAAGTCGCGCCAGAAACTATAGCATTCGTCGGGGGAGCGATTCACTGTTATAGACTTCTCGACATAGGCGGTATCGCTTTCCGAAACGCCTTTTGCGGTACTTTCGCGCCGGGTTTGACGCACGCTGGTCAGCACATCGAGGGCAGTCACGCCGGCCACCGCTGCCGACGCAACAGCGACGCGATTGCGCTGCGCGCCCGGCGAGTTCGCTGCCATACCCAGCAGCGCCAGATCCATTGCGTCGCCGGCAACCCGCGTCCAGAGCCAGCCGGTCGGTCGGCGCTGACTGAGGATGCCTACGCCGCTGGCGATTTCACGTACGCCGACTGCCCGCACCAAAACCGGGTGATCGGCAACACCGGTCGCTCTTGAAACGGCGCGCGGTGCCAGCAGTTGCGCCATTCCAAGCCCAATGCTGAACCAGCCGAGCGCTTTTGCCAGTCGCTGGTCGCGGCTGGCGCCATTGGTTTTGTAATGCTCGAGTCTTCCGGCTTGGGATGGTTGATAGGAGCGGTAGTCGTCGAGATGCGACAGCCGACGTCGCGAAGAATCCGGCTCGCTTGGGCCTGTTACTGGAATCTGCATGTTATTTCTCCGTTACGCTAGTAGTGCCTTGCTGCATTGACTCAGACTAACGGACTATGAAACAGATAAGCCGACAGGCTTCCTGCCAGCTGCCAAAACGTGCGATGTAAAACGATGTAAAAATTAGTCACGATTCTTACGCCACTAGTTCCCCCACGATGTCCACAAACTGCACGAAGATCGCATTGACGCAATTGATCAAAGACCTGCATATTCAGCGTGCAATATCTGACTTCGGTTGAGCAAGGTGGCAGCGCAGATCATCATGCGCGAGCGAAAGATGCGCTTGGGCCAATATCGGCGTATCAAAGGCAACGTTGCACAGCTGCGCGGACGCACGTCCATCTGATCGGATATATCAGCATGTACAGCATGTAGCATGTGCCAGGCACGATTCGCAAGTCGAACGGCATTTATTTCGGCGCAGCCGGCATCGTGGGTTATTGTATTCGTTGCCGCTTTTTTTCGGGTTCCGCAGGCTGCAGCCGTTGCTGCAGCAATGCCAGCACCGCTGCTTCTTCCGGGCTGAGCGCGTGGATGTCTTTCGTCAATTTTTCCCGCGCGCGTTGTTGCAGCGCGTTGCGCATCGTGCCATCGAGATACGCGTCGATTACTGCCGGATGCACATAGCACTTGCGACAGATTGTGGGAGTATTGCCTAGTTTTTCCGCGACTGTTTCGATCGCCCGCACGATGTTCTTTTTTGCCTGTGCTGCCGAATCGAACTTCTGATATTCCTGCAATGCGATGGCGGCCAGGATGGTGCCGGACCAGGTGCGAAAGTCCTTCGCGGTGTAGTCTTCGCCGGTCAGCTTGTGCAGATAGTCGTTGACGTCAGTCGAACCGACCGCATGCAGCTCGCCATCGTCGTCGATATACTGAAACAATTCCTGGCCCGGCAAATCGCGCGTGCGCCTGATGATGCGCGCAAGACGCGGATCGTCCACCTTGATCGAATGCTGCACGCCGCTTTTGCCGCGAAAATGGAACGCGACCTCGCCGCCATCGACGCGTACATGGCGGTCGCGCAGCGTGGTGAGTCCGAACGACTGGTTATTGCGTGCATATTCCTCGTTGCCGATGCGCATCATCGTCGCCTGCAGCAAATGCACGATGGTGGCAAGGACTTTCTCGCGTGGCAGCCCTGGCAATCTGAGCGCCGCATCGACCTCCGCGCGAATCGATGGCAGTGCCTTGCCGAAATTGAGCATCCTCTCGTATTTCGTCTCGTCGCGCACGCTGCGCCAGCGCGTATGATAACGATACTGCTTGCGCCTCCTCGCATCACGTCCGGTGGCCTGGATATGCCCGTTTTCGAACGGACATATCCATACATCGGTCCAGGCTGGCGGAATCGCGAGCGACTTGATTCGTGCCAGCATGCCTTCATCGCGTACCGGCTTGCCGTCGACGCCGATATATCGAAATCCGTTCTTCAACGGCTTGCGCGTAATGCCGGGTGCGTCATCGCGGACATAGCGCAAGCCGACCTGCCGGGCGACAATCGGACCGTTGTTCTCGATCGATGGAGCTGACGATGTCTTTGGAGTGCGGTCAGTTGGCATCGGAGCGTGCTGGATCCGGGCTGGCCCAAGGAAACGATGCAGAGCATTCAATCATTTCGTGAACAAACAATCTTGTCCTTTCGATGGCACCCGCTTGCCATTGCTTTCAGGGTAAATCATTAATTTTTCGGTGATTTTCAGTGCAAGAGAGTATACGAACGTCGGCCCAAAGCGTATTGGCTGAATGTACCGATTCATGGCGCGCAGACTATGCGCCATGTCAAAATATTTGGAGGCCGGCAGCCGCGCGGCCTTGTAAACCAGAACGCTTAATCGGAAACTGCCATGAAAACAGGAAATTTATATGAAGGCATACCGGCCGAATTGCCAAAAGAGATCGCAGAAACGCTGATGATTTCCAAGGGGATCAAAATCGAACGAATAGTTTCGAAAGGCCATCGTTCGGACCCGGATTTCTGGTATGACCAGCAAGACGATGAATGGGTGCTGCTGATAAAAGGCGAAGCCGAATTGCGGTTCGAACAGGGAAACAGAACGGTGCATTTGACTGAAGGAATGTATATCAACATTTCCGCGCATGAAAGGCACCGCGTCGAATGGACCATGGAAGGCGAAGAGACTATTTGGCTGGCTGTGTTTCATTGAGCGTCGTCATGCAATTCATTGCAGCCCGCTCTGATCGATTGTCGGCACAAGAACATTACGGCATCATTCAACAAACATGTCGCAGCCCTCTCATTCCAAGGCCGAGCTTCGGCGCAAATGCTGCCACCGGCAGACCCCCCGCCGGGCGCTTCGGCAAAGTCCGACCGCGGCTTGCGCGAGCGGCTCCATACCATCGTCTTCGAAGCCGATACTCGCACCGCCCGAATCTTCGATCTGACGCTGATTGCCACCATACTGCACGATTAAATATAGTGCTCGGCGCGGGAACTTATCGTGCGCTTTCCTGTGTCTGAATCTTATTAGCGGGCATCGTTGCAGTACGCAAAGACTATGTTGCATATATGCAACATAGTCTTTGCGTACTGTGCGCCCGTTGTTTGTTGTTTTAAACCCGCCGGCTGCAACTTGAACGTTGCGACGGGGATGCTGATCCGGCCGGCTTTCAGTACATAAGTGGTGTCAGCCCAACAGAGGGAAATATTGGAAATGAAAAAATCTTTGCTCATCACGCTTTTTCTCGGTACCGTTTTAGCAATGCCGTTTGCGGCACGAGCGCAAGGCAGTTATGTCGGAATTAATATTGGCCGGGCAACCAACAATCCCGGCAATGTCGGTGCAGGTGCCGCTCTGCTATCCCGCGATGAGACAAATACCGGCTTCAAAGTGTACGGTGGCATTGGATTTACCAGGAATTGGGGCGCAGAAGTGGGCTATGCAGATTTGGGTAAAGTTAACAATGTGTACAGATTCGGCGCAACTGACACTTCGCTCAACTATGACACCAAATCGCTCTATATTGCCGGCACCGGCACGCTGCCGTTGAATGACCAGTTTTCGCTATTTGCCAAATTTGGCGTGACAGCAAACCGTACTTCAGGAGGCGTATCCGGTCCCGGCCTAAGATTTCGGGGCGACAGTAACAAGGGCAGTGTCATGGGCGGCATCGGCGCTACCTATAATTTCTCCAAAAATCTTGACATGGCTTTGGAATACGAAGATTTCGGCAAAGTCGACGACGGCGATGCAAAAGCGCGCATGTGGTCGGTCGGCATGCGGTACAAGTTCTGACCGTCGTTCCTCCAGCAAGTTAAAAGTCGGCGTCCATGCCGACTTTTTTTGGACGTCTGTTTGACTGCTCACGCATCCTTGCTTTTGGAGATCCTTCATAAATGATATTCTTCCAAACAGGGTGAACCCGATAACGATCCAGATGCGGCAGCGTGACGGAAGAATCGGGCGGCGCGATAAAGCGATGGTTCGGAATTCTATTAATCAGCAAGGAATAAGCGGCAATGGAAAAGATGCTGTCTGAAAGGCAGATAGAACAGTTTAAAAATGACGGCTATCTGATATTGAACAACATGGTGGCGCCTGCCGCATGCGAGTCCATGCTGTCCGTTACAAAAGAACATCTCCGCGCCGCAGTGCCGCCGCTCGAATACGAGGCCGAGGTCGGATATCCGGGCGCGCCGAAATCTTTCGATGCGCCCGGCGGCAAGACTGTGCGGCGCCTGCGCAGCGCATACGATCGCGACGTGCATTTTCGGCAGTGGGCACGGGACACCGGTTTGATCAAAAATCTGGCGCAACTTTTCGGCGAGGAGGTGTATCTGTCGCTGGCGCATCACAACTGCGTGATGACCAAGCATCCGGACTTCGGTACCGCTACCGATTGGCACCGCGATATTCGCTATTGGTCCTTCGCCCGCTCCGATCTGATTTCGGTATGGCTGGCCTTGAATCCGGAGACGCCAGCCAATGGCAGCTTGATATTCATTCCCGGATCGCATCGAATGAATATCAAGCCCGAACAGCTGGACCAGCTGGATTTCCTGCGGCCGGACTTGGCGGAAAACCAGGCGCTGTTCGCACTGGGCATTCCGCTAGAACTGCAACCGGGCGATGTGGTTTTTTTTCATAGCGGCCTGTTCCACTCGGCGGGAAGAAATACGACCGCAGCGATGAAGGCATCGGTAGTCTTCGCCTATCACGGCAAGAGCAATATGCCGATTGAAGGAACCAAGTCGGCTGCTGCCGGAGATATTCCTTTAGGCTCGTAGCCGACAAAGATCCCGGTTGAAGAAGAATCGCCGCCCATGATGCATGGGGTACGCTGATCGGAACGATCGGAGTCAACGCCCGAGCGAGCGCCAAGGTTCGGTGTCGCGCCATCGAGGCGTCCAGCTTGCCGGCATGACGAGGCCGAGCGCACCGATGTCGGCCACCAGCGTCCCGAGCTCGGCCGGTACCAGTGAAACGCCGTGTGTAAGAGCTGGCAGGCGTGTTTCGATTTCGGGCCGGACCAGCGGCGCAAGCAAGTCGCCATGATGCGCCCATACACTGCCGCCGATCACGAACACGCGGGTGTCGAGTATCGCGGCAATGTTATACAGAGCCCGGCCGAACCAGCGCGCGGCTTCTTCCACGGCGGCGTAGGCCGCCGGCTCCCCATTACGGGCTGCGGCAAATAAGGCGGGTACCGATTGCGCCAGACGGGTGCCGAGACCACGGCCGGAAATCAACGCTTCCAGATCGCCCCGGTTGCCGCAGCCACAGAGCGCGGCGGACTGGTCGCTCATCAGCATATGTCCGGCATGACCGGCATTGCCTTGCTTGCCGCGCAATATTCGCCCGTCGACACATAGTCCGAACCCGATGCCGGTGCTCCAGGTTACATAGACGCAGTCGGGTTCATCGCGCGCCGCGCCGAATGTGCGTTCGGCTACGAGCGCGGCGACACAGTCATTCTCGATCACGATCGTCTGAAATTGTTCGCGCAAGACTTTTTCCAGTGGAATGACGTCCCAGTCATTCGGCAGATCCGAGCGGCCTGCGCGGGCGCCGCAGAGATTGGGTGCAGCGAGTCCTAGCGCGCCGTCGATCCGCGCGAACGGACCGCAGGAACTGACTCCGACGGTATTCAGCAGGCGCCGATCGATGCCCGCCTGCGCACATGCCGCCTCCAGCAATGCGACGCCCTGTTCCGGCAGCGCACGGGAAGTTCCGGCTTTGACGGTTGGTTGCGTCAGGCGCACCAGCGGGCCTTGCGCGCTTGCCATGGTGGCCGCGATTTTGGTGCCGCCGATATCGAGCGCGCCAATATATAGTGGTTCCATCTCCGCTATTTCCGCACGTTGGCTCATGTCATTAGTATGCCTCGTCCCAGGAAATACTGAGGCGTGCGGCACATTGGATCAATCCGACCATGCTGTAGGTTTGAGGGAAATTGCCCCACAGCTCGCCGCTTTCGGGCACCACATCTTCGGACAGCAATCCAAGATGGTTGCGCTTCTCAAGTACGCGTTCGAACAATTCGCGTGCGCGGTCCTTTTGTCCAATCTGCGCCAGCGCGAGAATCCACCAAAGCGTGCATACCAGGAATGCCGTTTCCGGAAGACCGAAATCATCTTCCTCATCGTAGCGCAACAGGAAGTCGCCGCGCCGCAAATGCTTTTCTATCACGGCGACCGTCCCTACAAAACGCGGATCGTCGGGAGCAAGAAACTGGAACTCGGCCATCAACAGCAGGCTGGCATCGAGGTGGTCGCCGCCGAAGGTGGATACAAAACTGCCGAGCTCGGCATTCCACGCGGAGTCGCAGATTACCTGGTGGATCCGCCTTGCATGCGCGCCCCACACTTCCGCCCGGTCAGGCAGTTTGAGCCGGCCGGCAATAGCTGCCAGGCGGTCGCATGCGGCCCAGCACATGATGCTGGAAAAAGTGTGCACGCGTTTCGATCCGCGCAACTCCCAAATGCCGGCATCCGGGACGTTGTAGTTAAGCACCGCCTGTTCGCCCAGCCGTTCCAGATCGTTGAACATGTGATGGCCGGCCGGACGCTCGAGCCGGCTATCGAAAAAAGCATGGGTGCTGGCAAGCACCGCAGCGCCGAACACGTCGTTCTGTATCTGGTAATAGGCGAGATTGCCGACCCGTACCGGGCCCATGCCGCGATAGCCGGCAAGCGCGGGCATCACTCGCTCATCCAGCGCCGCTTCTCGCCGGATACCGTACACCGGTTGCAGCGGCGCGTCGCGCGTATCGGCGATGATGTTGAGAATGTATTCGAGATAATGTTCCATGGTGCTGGTCGCACCTAGCCGATTCAATGCATTGACGACGAAGTATGCATCGCGCAGCCAGCAATACCGGTAATCCCAGTTGCGGCCGCTGTGCGGCGCTTCCGGGATCGATGTCGTGACCGCCGCGACGATTGCGCCGGTGTCGTCGAATGCGTTGAGCTTCAGCGTGATGGCGGAGCGAATGACAATTTCCTGCCATTCGAAAGGAATGGCAAGATTGCGTACCCAACCGTGCCAGTATTGCTGTGTCTTTTCATGAAACGACCGGCCCACTTCGCGCGGCGAGCCGTCTACTGTTTCATCGGGTCCCATCAGCAGGGTGACACTGCCTTCGAGGAAGAATGGACGTTCATCGGTGATTGCGGCAACCGATGCATCGGTGGTCAGGCGCATCGACTGCGATGATCCGACGTAGGAAATGTGATGGGCGCCGCCACGAACTTCGGCCCTGCTGCTGCCATAGTCGACTGCAGGACGCACCCGCAGCGCGATGCGCGGCCGGCCGGAGGTGCGCCGTACGATCCGCACCAGCATTGACGGTGAAAACATGCGTCCATGCAGATAGAAGCGCGGCGCGAAATCGGTCACTTCGATAGCGTTGCCGGCATCGTCCTGAAAGCGGCTGACCAGAATCGCCGAGTTGCGCTCATACTCCTGCCCTACCAGCTTCGCACCGTCGAACTTTACATCGATGAAGCCGAACGGCTCTTCTTTCTGGTCCGATTGAAGCAGCGAACTGCACAGCGGGTCGCTATCGAAATACGGATAGCACCACCAGACGATTGCGCCGTTGCGATCGATCAGGGCACTGGTGCGGGAATTCCCGATAAGCCCGAGGTCGAGTGTTGTCATGCACTATTCCTTTTGTTATAACTGACCACGACAGGGTGAAGAATATTGCGCAATTATGTGTTGTTTGCAGGTGTAGGTTGCATCGTGTTCCTGGCTTGTTGTTCGCGCAAGCGCTGGATCAGCGCATCGAGCAACTGCACGATATCCAGCCAGTGATGCAAAAAAAATTCCGCTGCGCTGCCGGGTGCATGTTCGACGCGCACCGACAACAGATCGCGCCGCCGCAGCTGGAACACATCTTCATCGGTAACGTCATCACCCACATAGATCGCGCTGTGCGCGCCGCTTATCCGCATCAATTGCTCCAGCGCACTTCCTTTGTCGGCAGCATCCCGTGGCAACAGGCTGAATACGCATTTGCCCGCAATCACCCGTGCCGGCGGCATTAGGCCGGCAAACAGTTCAGCCAGTTGCATTTCCGCTTTCGAGCGGTCACGTGCCAGCCGATAATGCACCGACAGCGAGTAATGCTTATCCTCGATCCAGATGGCAGGATCAAATCGCGTCTGGTCCTGCAGTTCGGCTGAGAGCATATGTCTCCAGTCGCGACAGAGTTTTTCATAATGCAGGCTGTATTGCTCCCAGCCGGGCACACCTTCGAGGCCGTGATTGCCCACTAAAAAATCCGGCTCGAACTCCAGCCGAGGGCGGATATCGGTCACCGAGCGGCCGGTAATGATCGCGACCGGCGCATGATTGGACAGTTCCACCAGCCGCTGTCGTATGTCCAGCGGCAAGTGCGCCTTGTCAGGCTGCGTCACGATTGGCGATAACGTACCGTCGAAATCGAACACGCATAGAATCCCTGGCCGGACGATGTCGTCGAGGCGGCGCAGACCGGCTTCGGAAAACAAAAGTGTCATTTATTGATGAAGTGGGTTCTAACGTATCGCTTCCAATGAGACCGGCTATTAAACCACGCGCCGCAGAGATTTTCGGCTGTGCGAATGGATTTTCGCGGTGATCCGTTCGCGTCGCCGCAGGCGCGCCGCATCCAGCAGCATGCGTCCGGCCCAACGATAAATATTGAAGTCCTTGACCAGGGTACGCATGCTGCGGATCCGATCACGCTGCTCGATTTCGGGCATAGTCACTGCCCGGTACAGGGCCTCGGCACTTTGCTCGATGTGATACGGATTGACAATAAGGGCCTCATGCAGTTCCCGCGCGGCGCCGGTAAACTGGCTCAATACCAGCACACCGCGCTCATCGTCGCGCGCCGCGATGAATTCCTTGGCAACCAGATTCATGCCATCATGCAGGCTGGTTACCATACAGACATCGGTCGCACGGTAATACCGAATTACCTGGTCGGATTCATGGTGTTCGATTTTTAACAGGATCGGCTGGTAATTGCCGCTCGAAAAACGCTTGTTGATGCGTTGCGCCAGCATTCGGACGCGCGCCTCGAAATTCTGGTATTCATCCAGCGACGAGCGGCTTGGCGCGGCGATCTGTACCAGCGTGAACCGCCCTACCAGAGACGGATGCAGTTCCAGCAGTCTTTCCACCGCCTGAAAACGCTCGATGATACCCTTGGTGTAGTCAAGCCGGTCCACGCCGATGGCGAGCAGTTGATTGGCAGGCAGGCCGAGCTCTTCGCGTACGCTGCTGCGGCAGTCGGCAATGCTTGGGTGCTCGGCCATTTCCGGCCACGCAATCGATATCGGGTAGGGCTCGACTTGCGTCAGATCCCCGCCATACGAGATGGTAGATGCTTCGTATTCGATACGCGCTTCCAGATAGCGGTCGACGGTTTCCAGAAAGTTTTTGCAATGAAACGGGGTATGGAATCCGATCAGCGTGCTGCCGAGCAATCCTTCGAGAATTTCTTCGCGCCATGGACAGATACCGAACGACTCCGGATTCGGCCATGGAATGTGCCAGAACATGATGATGGTCGCTTTTGGAAGCTTCTCGCGCACCATGCGCGGCAGCAACGCAAAATGGTAATCCTGCACCAGCACCACCGGATCATCGGTGCGCGCTTCGCTGACCACCGCATCAGCGAAGCGCTGGTTGATCGACACGTAGTAATCCCAGTCGGAAGAACGGAACACCGGCCGGACATGGGCGATATGGCATAGCGGCCATAACCCTTCATTGGCGAAACCGTAGTAGTAGCCCTGTTCTTCCTCTTTCGCCAGCCATACGCGGCGCAAGGTATAGGCCGGACGCTTGGGCGGCACCGGAACACGATCGTTGCGGTCCACCGTTTCACGGTCCGCCGAACCACTGCCATGAGCGATCCAGGTGCCCGAGCAGGCGCGCATCACGGGTTCGACCGCCGTGACCAGGCCGCTCGCGGGACGTCGCACCTCGATCCCGTTGGGTGTGCGTGTATGGATGTAGGGCTCCCGGTTGGACACCACCAGCACCTCGTCGCCGGCCAATTCATCGTGCAGCAGCGAGCGCAACTTTTCCGGCGTCCACAGTTGCGGCGAATTATCCTGTACCCGGCGTTCGACATTGAACTCGTGCAGCAGTGCGCGCAGGTCTCCCACCAGCGGCTGGATTTCCGGTGGCGTGTTTGACTGCGAACGCGTTACGACATCACGCCGCAAGATGCCTTTTACCGCGCTGATCCAACCCTGCCAGCTCAGATGCGCGACGAATACCGTGATCAGCGAAATCACCACTGCCAGCAGCGCGAACAGCGCGATCACATATTGTTTGGTTTCGGCGCTGCGACGCTCGATGAAACTCATGTCATGCACCAGGATGAGTTTGCCCAGATACTGAGAGTCCTTGTTCAATGCGCTTTCGGTTACGTGAACGGTGCCTTGCGGCAGGTGCACCAGCGACTGCCGCAAGTCATCCTTCAAGTGCGGTGCCCGGCAGCCAAGCGATCCCGGGTATGTGACGGACTTGTAGAGCAACGTATTGTTGGGGTCGCAAAACGCCAGCGCATATAGACGTCCATCCTGCTGCACTGACCGATCGAACAATTGGGTGATTCTTCTCTGTGATTTTTGCGGCACGTATTCGAGCAATGGCTCCAGCAGCGCGCTGGCCAGCATTTGCGAGCGCGCATCCAGATCCCTGACGAACCAGCGCTGCGTCATTTCATCGACCAACGGCACGACGGCATAGGCGAACAAGCCGAGCGCGAGCGCGAGCGGCAATATGAAACGCAATGACAGTCGGATTGAACGAAACGGCATGAATCCTTCAGGTTTTGATGGTGTCGACATGGTTAATCCATTATGGCTGGACCAAATTGCGCAAGCCGGAGAAATCCGGCTTGCATTGCTTTTCTTGGGCACGGCAGGGCACGGCCGAAATCAGCCGCACCCGTATTGCGGGACCGAACTGCGTCAATTTTTTGACGTGCCATAGGCAAACGCCAGGCGGCACAAGCGGTGGAACAAAATTCATTCTACGAATCATCGTGTGCGAGCGGCGCATGTCCTAGCGCGGCTGAAAGAGAGAGCTGACATGGCATCCGGGATTGCCTGTCGATTCAACTTGTGGACACGGCATGTAGATCTTACCGGCGGGTAAATTTTGATGCGTGATGCATCATCCCGCCTGCCAACAGTCATCATGCGTACGCTCTACTTGGTTGGCAAAGATAGAACTAGAGAAAGCTTTTTATCAAAATAGTTCATTAAGTTAAGTGATAAATGCTTTCATCGTCATGCATCTTGCGGTCACAGGCACAACCATTGCGAGGCCCATTGCGCTCTTTACATTTCAGCTTGCCACTCCCGGTTATCTTTTGCTTTGATTTCACACAAGTTTTTCATCCAAGGAAGAAAATTTGGGAATATATATTGGACTTTTAAAACTTGAACTTGCTCCGGGGAATTTAACGCGAAGGCATCTGCCTTTTATATTCAAGTCACTTGCAAAATATTGGGGCGAGTCGAACTTTTTCCATGCGTCTTACTCTTTTTATATATATGCCGGTCATTTGGCTGCTAAAAATTAATGCAGTTTTTTCTACAGGAGAAACAGCATGGCGTAATTCACCAATGACGGATCCTTGAATGACACCAGCGTTGCAATTCCGGTCACCGATGGTTTCGAGCAAGTCGAGATGGTCTGTCCGCGCGCCGCATTGGAGAGTGTCGACGCAACCACCAAAATTATTTCGAGCAAGCATGGCAAGGTGGAGGGTTTTAATCATGATGTTGGGGCCGATCAATTCGACGTGGACCTGAGTTTCGATGAGGCATATTTGCAGGATTTCGATGCGGTGTTATTGCTTGGCGGCAGACTGAACGCGCAGCAAATCAGGAGCATTCCCGAAATGCAACGCATGGTGCAAGGCATGCAGCAGGATGACAAGCCGATCTCGATAATCTGTCACGCCACATGGCTCCTGGTGTCGGCCGGACTGGCTAATGGCAGAACGCTGACCAATTGGCCAACGCTACCGGACGATATTCTCAACGCAGGCGGCAATTGGGTTGATCAGGAAGTAGTGGTTGACCGCAAACTAATCAGCAGCCGCAAGCCGGATGATATTCCGGCGTTTAGTCGAAAAATCGTCGAGACGCTGGCGCAGCGGGTCAAAGAAAGCGTTCGCGGCACGCAGAACGAGCAAGCCGAGGTCGGTGCCAGCAGCTGATGCAAGATGACT
>DASYKE010000128.1:0-5015 GCA_035995725.1 Burkholderiaceae bacterium
AAGGCGTTGCTGGCGGCGGCTGGCTACAATGCGCAAAAGCCGCTGTCGTTCAAGGTGATGATTTCCAATTCCGGCTCCGGCCAAATGGTGCCGCTGCCGATGAACGAGGTGCTGCAGCGAAATCTGAAGCAGGCTTGCGGCGTGGAGGTGAAGTTCGATGTCGTGGAGTGGCAAGTGCTGTCTTCCGCTGGTCGTCTGGGGTCCGACAATCCTGGTCTGCACGGAGCGATGGCGGTCAATGCCAGCTCGGCCTCGACCGACATCGGCATGATGGTGCGCTACTTCGCCGCGGCCAATTTCTCGCCGGCCGGCAACAATTTCGCGCAATGGAAGGATGACCAGTTCGAGGCGGCGATGGACACGGCGGCGAAGGCAACGGACAACGCAACGATCCAGGCCTCCTTCCGCGCGGCGCATCAGCGTCTGGTGGACAATCCGCCATGGCTCTACATCGTGCACGACCTGAACCCGCGCGCGCTGAACAAGAAGGTGCAGGGGCTCGTCTCCGCGCAATCGTGGCTCATCGACCTGACCTTGATCAGTCTGCATTAGGAGTTAGTAGCGGATTCGGCTTTCACGGCTCGCGCGCCGTGAAAGCCGGTACTCGGCATGACGAGGACATTATCGGGACATCGTGAACGGGCTGAAGGCGCACCGTGTTGCATAACGACCGGATGCAAATTTTGGCGCAGTTGAAGCAGTTATGAAAGTTTGAAGCAAGCAGCACCTTTAACTCAATACTTGGAGAAGCAAATGAATAGCCAGGTGGCAGCAGTGGGGCAGCGCGAGACGTCGCCTGTCTCAGTACATGACGATCCCTCTCTGCGTCCCGCTCATGTCCTGTCGCAGGACATTGCGGCACGGCGTCTCTCTCCGGTCGATCTGATGGATGCGCTGCTGGCCCGGATCACGGCGCACGATCCGAAGCTGCACGCTTTCATTGAGGTCTATGCCCCGGAGGCGCGGCTCGCGGCGGAGGCGGCGGACAAGGCCATTCGCTCGGGCCACGCGCTCGGCCCCTTGCACGGTATCCCGATCGCGATCAAGGACATCATCGACATCGAAGGGCGGGTCACGACTGGCGGCTCCGCGAGCCGGCTGAACCATCGCGCGACTGCGACGGCGACGGTCGTCCGTCGCCTGGTGAGCCACGGGATGATCGTGCTCGGCAAGACGCATACCGTAGAATTTGCCTGCGGTGCCTGGGGGACCAACCAGCATCTCGGCACGCCGTGGAACCCGTGGGACGCCGACGTGCCGCGCACGCCCGGAGGCTCAAGCAGCGGCTCCGGCGTTGCTGTTGCGGCGCGCCTGGCGCCATGGGCGCTTGGCACCGATACCGGATGCTCGGTACGCCAGCCCGCCGCCTGGTGCGGCATTACCGGGCTGAAAACGACGATCGGCCGGATCAGCACGCATGGCATCCTGCCGCTCAGCCCCACCCTCGACACGCCCGGCACGATGGCGCGTACGGTCCGGGACGTGGCGCTGCTGTACGATATCCTGCAGGGGCCGGACCCGCTGGATCGGCTCACGTTCGGCCGTCCGGCGGCCGATCCGATGACGACCCTGGAGCGCGGCGTCAGCGGTCTGCGGCTCGCGCGGCTGCCGGCTGAGGAGAGGGCGGGCGTGGCGCTGGATGTGCTGCACGCCTACGACCGATCGCTCGCGGTGCTGGCCGAGCTCGGCGCGGAGATCGTCGACATCTCCCTGCCGTTCCGCCTCGTCGATTTTATCTCGATGACGAACATCACGATGGCGGAGGCCTATTTCCTGAATGGCCACGCCGCCGAAGATCGCAGTCTGAAGCTCGACGACGTCGTCCGCGGCCGGCTGCTCACCGGAGCCGGTATCTCGGCCTATGATTACCTGGCGACGCTGCGCCGCCGGGACGAGATGAAGGTGGCGATGGAAGCCGCGCTGGCGGGAACGCACGCATTCTTGACCCCAACCACGGCGACGGCGGCAATTCCATTGGAAAAAGTGGACTACAAGGAACAACCGACCCGCTTCACGCGCTTCGTCAACCTCCTCGACATGTGCGCCCTGGCGCTGCCAAACGGCTTCACCGCCGAAGGCTTGCCGACCTCCCTGCAGATCGTCTGCCGCGGCTATGACGAAGCGCTGGCGCTGCGCATCGGTCAAGCCTATCAGCAGGCGACCGACTGGCACGAAAGTCTGCCGCCGGCGGTCGAGCACCATCCGGGCCGCGAGCCTGCATCGGTTGGCCGGCGTGCCTGATCTGGCGGTAGCCGGCTGAGCCTGGACATCCCGGCCGCATGCAATTGCGCGGGAGGCGAGGGCGGCGGCCTCTATTTTTCGCGACGCGGCACGATAAGGTCACGATAAGGTCACGATAAGGTTTGCGAGCGGGTTGGCTGCGCGAAGCGGACAATCCGACATCCGGATATGATGAGCACCATGAAGCCACACCAATCCACTGCGGCGATCGCCATGATCGTACTGGCCGCGATGATGTTCTCAATCATGGATGCCGGTACCAAGTACCTTGGCGGCTTTCTGTCGGTTGTGCTGGTGTTGTGGTCACGTTACGCCATCCAGGCAGGCATCATGGCAGTGTGGATAGGACGTACAACGGGACTGAGGGGTTTCCGTACGGCGCATCCGCGCTTCCAGCTTTTACGCGGCACCATGCTGATCACCCTCAGTGCGCTTACGTTTTACAGCTTGCGCCACATGCCTCTGGCGGAATTTACAGCCATCATGATGCTGTGGCCGGTGCTGCTGACCGCGGTTTCGGGCTGGTTCCTTGATGAACCGATGAGCCGTTTACGCTGGGCGCTGGTATGGGGCGGTTTCATTGGTACTCTCATCGTAATACGGCCGGGAAGCGGCCTGTTTGGAACAGCCATCGTGCTGCCGCTGATTGCCATGGTGGTTTCAACAAACTACAATCTGCTTACCGGTCGACTTGCGCGTCTGGAGAATCCGCATACCACCCAGTTCTATACCGGAATCACAGGCGCGCTGCTGCTGACGCCGCTGCTGGCAACTCAGGCTGATACTTTGCTCGGCATGCTGCATGAGCTGACATCTGTGCATGTGTCGCTTCTGGCGATCATCGGCTTGCTGGGTACATTCGGGCACCTTCTCCTGGTGATGGCTTTCAGCCGCGCGCCCGCGGCTGCGCTCATGCCCTTCACCTACGCCCAGATTATTTTTGCGGCAGGCATGAGCTGGCTGGCGTTTGAACATACGCCCGACTTGTGGGCATGGATCGGCATGGCGATGATTGCGGCATGCAGCAGTGTATCGGCGTGGATGCATGTGCGCAGGCCGGAATCCGCGCGACAAGCGTTATAAAGCGCATGGCGGGTATGGGGTTCCCGCCAGAAGAAACCGGGGCGATTCAGTAGCAGTCCGTGCGCTGCTTCCGCCTGGCGAACTCGACCAGATAATCCGGCTTGTCTTTCGACGGTTCTTTACATGCCGGCAGGGCCGACAGCATCAACCGCTGTACGATCGGGCCCATCATTTTTTCCGCCGTAATACAAAAGGACTCGATTTATTCTGGCAAGGGAATCCGCGTGCGGGGATACGCGCCTTTTCAGGCTCGCTTTAAAGTGGCGGCCGAATCTGCCGAGCCGCATCATATGCCGCAACGCCCCCTTGTTTTCTTCCACCGTCTGCGCGCGTTAGCGGGCCAGGGAACTAGCCAGGAAACTTTTTGCGCTTAACCTTTATAAAAATACCAGGCTGTCAGGAGTGTTCCCACGATTATCACGATTGCACGCAGCGTTTTCTTATTCAAGCGCTTGGCCAGCTTTCCACCATATAACCCACCGATTGTAGCGCCGATAATCATCAATATCCCATACTTCCAGATAATGAAACCTTTGTACGCAAGCACAATGACCGCTATCAGAGATACAATCGTGGCAATGGCATTTTTCAGCGCATTCGCTTCTTGGATATCCTCAATGCCACTCAAGGTTAGAACTGTCATTAGCACAATCCCTTGACCGGCACCGAAGTAACCCCCATAAATGCTTGCCAGGAAATAGATAATCGAGCCCTTCGGGCTAATGTCCGCAGCTTTTGATTCAATCTGGACAATCGCCTTTCTCTTTTTAATAAACTGTTGCAAGTAAGGACCTGCGGCGAAGCTAACGGTAGCAAACAGAAGCAGCCATGGTACAAGCTTGGCAAACATATGCTCGGATGTGACAGTTAGCAAAAATGCACCTGCAATCGCCCCCAATGCCGATGCTCCCCCAAGAATGATCAAACGCCTTTTGGAGCGGCCAAGTTCGCTTCGATAGGCCACGGCAGCGAATGCATGTCCAGGGGTCACTGCCACAGCATTGGTCGCATTAGCAATTAATGCCGGTATACCACCCGCAATAAGGGCGGGGAAACTAAAGAAAGTACCGCCTCCAGCAAGTGCATTCGCCATACCGGCGAGAATAGACGAAAGAAACAATAAAGCGATGTGTAAGTTATTCATGTTATGCACTTTGTGGTAAAACGGAAAACATGAATCAAAAGCTTCCCGTTATTAAGGTACTAAGGACATCGAACGTTTGTAATTTGTAGACTGAAATTAATCGTGTGAATAAGAGATATCATGTTCACACGCGCAACATTAACAGCACGTGAACGAATGGTTAAACGTTCGATTCCTTGTATCGATGCTGAAGCTCCATATGGGCCAGAAAAGCAAAAAGCCCGCAACCTTTGGGGTGCGGGCTTAATCCCCCAAGAGGGGCGGGGAAGAGACAGGTATCTTCTCAAGAAGCGTTGTAACACCTGACTGTTAAATCAGGATTAAAGCTGACGGTTCGACGGGCACGCCGGTCGGCTTATCGCCGCAGCGCGCCGTTCCGGGCCATTTCGATTAACTCCCAGCCCAACTGTCGCCGAATGTCTTTCATGTCGGGCGGCGGCTTGCGCGATTCGGCGCGTTTTTCCATGTACATGCGGACCTGCTGCTTCGTTGGCTGATTAAACTGAGCCACGGCACACCTCGTCTAAAGAGTGAATCAAGGTAGTAC
>DASYKE010000129.1:0-9646 GCA_035995725.1 Burkholderiaceae bacterium
GCGCGAAACACCGTTGCGGCTTGTTCCTGGAACGCTGCGTGTATCGAAGCCTGTTCCTTGGTTCCGCTGGTTGCAAGATATACAGGCTGGGCGGAGGGGTTTCCAAGCTCTCTTTGGGTCTGCAGCACTGCTGCCTGGAAAAAATCATTAAGTGCGGCAAGCTGCAGGCAGCTATAGTTTTGATAAGCGGGCGTGGAAAAGGATGTCGATGTTTCGTTGGCGCTGATTGCGGGACTACAAAGCAAGGCGAACAGCATGGCGCAGAATATGTTTTTCATTATTTTTCCCCTTTGGTGAGTGGCGTGCCGATGCGCCATACATCGTTACGGAATGTTCTTGGTATTCGGGCAGCTATCGGCATAGTTCTAGTTGCCACAAATCAACTATAGCCGATATGATTCCGCATGGCAATTACACCATCTTAATAGTTTCCGCAATGCCATAAATATGGGAGGTTGCAACAATATTGCAACAGTTTTTGCGAGGCATGGATTCACGGCGAGAGAATATGGCTATTTTGACAATGACGGCCCGCAGGTTAACTTATAAGGTCGTGCCGGCCTATTTGATTCCGACAACAGAGCGCTTTGACTTGCGCTCAATTGAATTGGTGCGCGGAGAACGCCCTGCATCTACGGCTCGTGTTGGCTGTGGCGTTGGCCTTGCATTCCCTTCGGTCACACTTCCGTTGGTCGGCTGTGCATTCCCTGTGATCGAAGGGAATGCAAGGCCGGTCAGCTGTGCACTTCCTGCGGGCGCGCCTATTCCGATCCGAGATAGACGTACCTGAAAATGAAGATCGCTGCGATGAGCCAGACGATCACCGAAACTTCCTTCGCGCGGCCGGTAAACAGCTTCAGGCCTGCATAGGAAATAAACCCAAACGCGATGCCGTTTGCAATCGAGTAGGTAAACGGCATCAATAGCGCTGTAACTACCGCAGGAACGCTCTCGGTGGCGTCGTCCCATGATATATCCACCAGTTCTCGCAACATGAGGCAAGACACATAGAACAATGCGGGTGCGGTCGCATAGGCCGGCACGACCCCTGCAAGCGGCGCGATGAAAAGGCAGGCCAGGAACAGGATCGCGACGGTAACTGCAGTCAAGCCGGTGCGCCCGCCAGCCTGGACGCCGGCGGCACTTTCGATGTAGGCGGTTGTGCTGGATGTGCCAAGCAGCGAGCCAGCGACAATTGCGGTGCTGTCGGCCAGCAGGGCTTTGTTCAGGCGATCCATCTTTCCGTCTTTCAGCAAGCCGGCCCGCTTTGCGACGCCCATCAGCGTACCGGTCGCATCGAACAGTTCCACCAAAAAGAACACCAGGACCACATTGAGAAGTCCGAACGATAATGCCGCTGAAATGTCCAGCTTGAACAGCGCCGGCTCGATCGAGGGCGGCACTGAAACGATCCCCGCGAATTTGTTGCCGGCGAATATGAAGCTCAGGATGGTGACTGCGATGATGCCGATCAGGATTGCGCCTTTTACCCTTAGCTGGTCCAGTGCAACGATCAGAAAAAAACCGGCGATGGCCAGTATCGCGGGTGCCTTGTGCAGGTCGCCCAGCGTGATGAACGTGACCGGATGAGCGACGATGATGCCGGAATTCTTCAGGGCGATGATGGCGAGAAAAAGCCCGATGCCTGACGTAATGGCGGTGCGGATCGAGTGCGGAATGCCGTTGACGATCATTTCGCGGATGCGCAAAAGGCTGATGATCATGAACAGGCAGCCGGAGATGAACACGGCACCCAACGCGGCTTCCCAGGTATAGCCCATGCCTTTCACGACGCCATAGGCAAAGTATGCGTTCAAGCCCATGCCGGGCGCAAGGGCGATCGGATAATTCGCATACAAGCCCATCACCAGTGTACCGATTGCCGCCGCCAGGCAGGTCGCGACAAAAACGGCATCCTTCGGCATGCCGGCGTCACCGAGGATGGAGGGGTTCACGAAAATAATATAGGCCATCGTCAGGAAGGTTGTGAGCCCGGCGAGCAGTTCGGTTCGCGTATCCGTTCCCTGTTCTTTCAGCTTAAAGAACCTCTCCATCAATTTCATTTGTGTTCTCCTTTTCCCGTTGTGTATGCGTTGCCGTTCCGGACATTAGAGCTCATTTCGCGAAGGTCCGTGGTGTGGAAATTGCGTGTGGCGAGGCAGCAGGCCGAGCGCGTATGTCTCGACCGAGCGATACCGTAAGCTTCTCGTGACTGCACCGGCACTTTCCAGGCCGCTCGATGGAAGCATGTCACTGGACCAGAAGGTCGGGAAAATGGCTGCTGCGGCGTGCCGGATTCCTGCCAGCCGCACTGTAAAATGAAAAAGGGTTACGGACTTTTGTCCGCAACCCTTTATATCTTTAATGCCTTTGGCTCAAATCATTTCCGCGCATCCAATTGCCCTGAAGCGCATAGGTGCTTCGTTGATTCGCATGCGCTGCAGCGATGAAATATCAGCGCGGTTTCTCCATTACCTCAATCGCCACTACCTTGCTTGAAATATAGTAAGGCACATGATCGTGATCGGCGAAAAGCAGACGTAGAGTGTGCTTGCCAGGCGGCAGATTCAGAACGGTTTCGGTTTCCCCCTTGCCGAAGTGTTTGTAGTGTTGGTTTTTATATTCATCCGGCCGATCGAAAGGAATCGGTGCCTTGATGTCGGCCGGCATCGCCATATCGATCAATATGTGATGGTGGCCCGTTCCGTCAATTTTTCCGGCTTTGACTGGCGAAACGCCCATTCCCGATATGGCAAAGGCAACCCTGAACGGAGAGCGAACCTTGTCGCCATCTTTAATATTAACGAAATACGCCAGTTTTTCAGCTACCGGAAATGGCCGCGTGCGATCGAATGCGCTAATGCCGCTAATAACGGACTCGGTGTTAATTGTGCTCTCTGAAGCGCTTTCGGGCAGCGCCGCTTTGGATCGTTCGGCAGCCTCGGCATAAATTGATACCGCCGCGATCAGTAAGGTACCAGCAAAGAATTTCAAAATCTTGTTCGAAATAAGCATTTTGCCCCCTGTTTATCAAATATATTGAACCGGTATATTTTTATGCGCAGAAGAATATGACCGGACAGTCAAAATATTGCGCTTCGATAACACTATATCGTAATCAGGATTTATGGAAGGAATTTGCAATATAAGCTGCTGATAACGTGTAAACGCAACAGATGATCACCGGACAGATGCGCACGGGGCGACCACGTCGGGAATGAAAAGAGCCAAGAACAAGGAAATGCAAAAACGTCAGACGGAATAAACCATCACATTGTCATATGATTCGATTTGCTTTTGTAACAGCGCGACTGTTTGCGTGCAACCAGGTTGCCTAATTGGCAAGGCGCAGAAGAGAATTACAGCTGACCCCGGCCATCAGGCGATGGCATGTTCGGCGTCGCGATGGCAATTTTGGGCCGACAGCGCAGAACTTGCGCTGCCGGCTTTTCTCTATTGAATCCACTATCGGTTCGACTGGCTGTCAGTGCACGGTCGAATCCCTCGACTCCGGTGCGGTGCCGTAATAAGAATGAACTTGACTGGACCATGATTGATCGGCCATGTCCGGCCAATCATCCTTATCGAATCCCGGTGCATCTTTGAGGCGGTCTTTATCTGCATTGAGCGTGAAGCGTTTATTCACGGTGTCAAGCTTCAATGCATTCCATGGCACCGCGAACAGCTTTTCACCCAGGCCAAGAAAGCCGCCGAACGACAGCACTGCATAACCCACTTTGCCGTTACGCATGTCCAGCATGATTTCCTTGACGTCTCCCAGGTATTCATCGTTGTTGCCGTAGACCTCTTCTCCGATCAGCGTGCTGGCACCCATCAGAATGGGGCCCGGTCCGCTACCGGTATTTTTCTTGTACATGCCATAGGTATCTCGATCTGTATAACTCATGTTTATCTCCTGTCTGGACAAGTACAAGGTATAGACCACCAAGCCGGCGAAGTATATTCGTCTTGCGTTGATATTTGATGCATGTCAATCACGGCCTTCTTTGTCAAGAGGGGCTCGATATCCGATGATTTCCGGCATGATGCGGAGTGAAGAATCGCCATTGTCAATGGCGATTCTCGTCATAGGAGATTCGGACCGTGGTAATTACTTTGAAGGAAGCGTGAATTTTGTTTTGATATTTCGCAAGCAATAAACAGGTAATCGGATCAATATGGTCCAAGCAGTTAACCATGGAGCAAACAATGTTCAAACGTATCTTACTGCCGACCGATGGCTCCCCCTTGTCCGAGATTGCGATACAAAAGGGGATACAGTTTGCGAAAACCATTAATGCCAAGGTGATAGGTATACATGTAATTCCGGAGTTCCATGTAATTACACTTGACCCCGTGATGCTGGAAGATACCGAGGATGAGTTCGCAAGGGAATGTAAAGCAAAGGCGGAAGAATATCTCGGGGTCATCGAAAAACTTGCGCACGAAGCCGGCGTGCCGTGCGAAACATCCTATGTGGTCAACGACCATCCGGACGAGGCGATCGTTAATTTTGCCAAAGAGGCGCAATGCGACCTGATCGCAATGGCATCACACGGCAGGAGCGGTATAAGAAGCATATTGATCGGCAGCGTCACCCAGAAAGTGTTGGCCCGTGCTACCGGTCCGGTACTGGTGCTCCGTTCAACGGCGTAGTTTCTGCAACAAGGCGTTACACTTTCACGAGCATGCGACCTGATGATGCAGGGTGACCTCGCTACCCTCGTTTGCCGACTGCAAAATTGCCAGACATGTTTCCATCGTGGCCATCCCCCACTTGCCGTTGTGAAGAGGGGCACGGTCAAAGAAAACCGCATTATAGATTTCATCGACGACTTCGCTGCGCGGCACTGCAGGGGTTGGAACAAGCTCGATGCGTTGCTCGAGATCGGAATAGACTTCAATGCCCGCCGGCGTCGGACGGAGATCTGCGCGCTCGCAACTGGCTATCAGCATGCCAAAATGTTGGTGATGGGCAGGCCGGCTCGGCCCGACGGGGGCGGTGTAGCGATGCCCGCCATAGGTACGGGATGCTTTCAATGCAGCTTCATCAGCAGATGATGAAACCATTTGCAACTGGCGCCGGTTTTTGCCGTATGACGATGCATCCTTTTTGTCACCCAGTTCACCGACCCAGCCGCAAAATTCATCCGAATCGAAGTGGCCGTAGCCGCTGTATGTCAACGAGGCGAAGGTTCCATCCTCGAAATTGAGCAATGCCTGGTAGGCGCCTTCGGTCGGTCGACTCGGATCCCAGGCGCCGGTATATGCGCGCACGCTGCGGCCCTGGCCGCCTGCGAGCAATCGGACGATATCGACCTGATGAGCGGCCTGGCTAAAGATGACGCCGCCGCCGTCTTTGGTGTTCAGTTCCTCGGGACGGCGTGGCCGATACAGAAAATCCGTGAAGTTCAACGCAGTCACCATGCGCAATCGTCCGAACGTTCCGCTGGCGATCAATTCACGCGTCCGCAAGATCGGTGTGTCGAAGCTGTGGCTGTGGCCGACGATAAGGTGAACGCCGCCTTCTTGCGCGGCTTCGACCATTATGCGGCATTCAGACAACGTGAGCGCCATTGGTTTTTCAACCAGGATGTGTTTGGCTGCACGCGCCGCGATTTGCACATGTTCGGCGTGGAATTGGTGCGGACTGGCGATGTACACTGCGTCGATCGAGGGGTCCGAACAGAGTTGTTCCACCGATTCGAAAGCCGGAGCGCCGAAATCGGACTCGAACTGCTGCCGGGCCTGTTCTCGCGGGTCGGCCGCGGCGGCAAGCTGCACTCGGGAATCTCCTATGAACGTAGGGAGCATCAGAGAAAATGCGCGGCCCAGGCCGATAACGCCGAGCCGAATTTTGCGTGGATCCAAGATGCCTCCTTTAGAGATCAAGCAACAGCTCGGGCGATGTCGCTCGCGATACGCACACCATGATTTGATCGGCACGTTCATGTTCGAGCAGCACCAGGTCCCGATGGTCTGCTTCGCCTGCAAGCAGATTGGTACGGCACGTTCCGCATGTCCCGCTCTCGCAGGAAGCGGAGACACGGCAGCCATGCTCGCGCAACGCGTCCAGAATCGATACTCCGGCCGGGACGGGAACGATTGCGCCGGAACGGGCCAGCCGAACCGTAAACGGTTTATCATCCGGGCGCGGCGCGGCGTCCGGGTTGGAGAAGCTCTCAAAATGCACTGCCGAAATCGGCCAGTGTCCGGTCATGTCTCTGACCGCATCCATCAGGCCCACGGGACCGCAACAATACACGTGGCGCCGGGCTGCAGACTTTTCCAATACCGGCCAAAGATCGAATGAGCGGGCTGGATCGCCCTGATCATGGTGTATCACGACCTTGTCTTTGAACTCCGGTGAACTCAACTCTTGCAGGAAAGGCGTGGCGGCCGGCCATCGGCTCAGATAGTACATCTTGTAAGGTATATCGCCGGTGGCGTTAAGCTGCCGCATCATTGACAACATCGGAGTAATGCCGATCCCTCCGGCGATGAAAATATATTCTTTCGCTTCCGCTGCCAGTGGAAACTGGTTATGCGGTTCCGACACAGGAATGCGATTACCTTTCTTTATGCCATCGGTGAGGCTCTTTGAACCGCCACGGCCACCATCCTCGCGTTTTACAGTGATGACATACCTGTCGCGCTCGTCCGGATTATTGCATAGTGAATAACTGCGCAAGGCCCCATTGGGAACGGTGACGGTAATGTGAGCGCCTGCAGTGAATTCCGGTAACTCGGCGCCATTTCCATCTCGCAGCTCATAGCTGAAAACGCCTTCCGCGATTTGCTGGGCACTGCTTACATGCAGCATCATCTGTTTCGATTCTTCGGTATTCGCTTGCATGGCTGCTTGCCTTTTCAGGAAGTTCACTCATTGACCATCGTCGCAGGAACAGCTCGCGTCGTATTACGGCTCGATCTCGCTACATTTTTATTAGCCCTCTAAGTATATTATACATCCGGCGAGGGTGGCAATGGGGTTTTTGGCAGCATCCGCCATCGGTCAATACGAGGGCGTGACTTATCGGCCCGGACTGCAAATTGCGTTCGAAAGATGCGAGAAAGGAAGGCTTCCGGATAGCTCCGGCTGTAATCGGACTACCGGATTTGAAGGGGCTGGGCCGTTTTCGGGAATGGTTTTCGTTGGACGCTTCGGTCGCGAAAACTGTCCGGTCTTGGATGACGCAATGGAAATCCCGGCGACATGCGATCAAGCATGCAGCGGCCGGTGCCGCTTGTTTCATGGACGCTTGGTTTTCGTGACGAATTGCCCGAGCTCACGTGTAGAAGGCATTCGCCGTTTTTCACTGGCGGATTCGATCTCATCGGCCGCAAGATTCTTGATAATTGCAAGCAAGACCTTGCGCGTCGCATTGATGTCGCTTTCTTTCATGCCCTGCACGCTTATCTCGTTAACCTCTATAGCAAGGGGGACAAGCTTGCTTTTAAGCGCCCGGCCGGCCGGCGTCAGATGGATGTAAACATTTTTTTTGTTTTCAGGCAGCTGCCGGCGCGTGATGTAGCCGAGTTTTTCCATTGCCATGAGCGCCGCGTAGGTGGTCGGTTCCATCACTCCGGCTTGTTCGCTCAGCGCGCGCTGCGTCAGGCCATCGGTTTCCCAGAGAATGCGCAGAAATGTCCAGTGCCCGAATGAGACTCCGTATTCGATGAGCCGGATCTGCATCGCCCGAACCAGCGCACGGGTCGCATCCTTGATCAGGTGCGCCAGCCGGTCGTCAAATCCCTCTACCTGCCAATGCTGAAGAATGATTCGCGGATCCGCTTTCGGAACCGCCGGTTTGGATTTTTTCATGCGCTGCAATGCTGTCCGGTTTCTGCCTGAAAATTTTGTTGAAAACAAAGCGGTGCACCTGAATCATTCGGCAGACTGCGAAGCGGAAATCAGCGTGGCACCGGCAGTGCTTCATTCCTGAAAAATCGCACGTCCTCGCCGGTACCGATCACCGCAAATGCCTAGTTCGATTCGATATGGCGCATGGAAAGGTCGATGATTCGGGGGTCCTTGGTCAGACTGCCGACCGAAATGCGGTCCACGCCGGTTTCGGCAATGACACGCACAGTATCGAGCCGCACGCCGCCCGAGGCTTCGAGTTCGGCTCGCCCGTTGGAAATATTCACAGCCTTGCGCATTTGATCCGGATTCATGTTGTCCAGCAAAATCATTTTTGCGCCGGCATCCAACGCTTCGCCCAATTGTTCCAGCGTTTCCACCTCGATTTGCAGGAACACATCGTCCCGGCCTAAAACACGGGCACGGTCCAGCACGGCGGCAATGCTGCCGGCAGCCGCAATGTGGTTTTCCTTGATCAGGATACCGTCGTAAAGGCCGAGACGATGGTTGAGCCCGCCGCCGCAGCGCACCGCGTACTTCTGAGCTTGCCGCAGGCCGGGCAGGGTTTTGCGCGTATCGACTATGCGGGCGCGGGTGCCGGCCACTGCCTGCACATATCGGCTGGTAACGGTAGCTGTTCCCGACAGCAGCTGCAGAAAGTTGAGCGCAGAGCGTTCGGCCGTCAGCATGGCGCGGCTGTCGGCTTCAATTTCGCAAATCTTTTGGCCGGCCGCAATCGTATCCCCATCGCGGGCGTTCCAGCGAATCCGGCTGCTGGAATCAAGGCGCAGAAAACAGGCATCAAACCAGGCAGTGCCGCAAAGCACGCCATCTTCCCGACTGGTGACGGTGGCTCGTGCAGGCTTGCCGGCGGGAGTAAGCAATGCCGTCAGATCGCCGCCGCCGATGTCTTCGCACAGGGCGGCAGTCACATTTCTGTCAACTTCCGCCGCCAATGAAATCGAATTTTCCATACTGACTTCTTTCATCAAAATTATGCCGGGTTAACCGGGAAGTATCGCAAGCAGCGGCGCGGGCTGCAGCAAACGGTGTTGTCGCGGAATACCTGGCAAGCGTTCGAGGACAGCCGGATAACAGTAATAGTCCAGCCGACTGCATGCAGCTCAGGGACCGTCGACAACATCAGCCGCATAATAACAGCGGAAGGCCTGTGCCCGGCGTCCCGCTCACGACGCCAGCGAACAATGCCGGGACGACCGCGCTGAGTTGACCATTGACCACAACAGGCCGTTCCCGTACCGCCGTGCCGCTGGTCTTATCCTGTCATTCGGGCTGCAGGTTGGCCTGTTTGGCGGCATTGGCCATACGCGCACGCTCTGCATCCAGCGCAGCAGCCAATTGTACCGGGGTGCTTCCGACCATTTCAATGCCCGCAACCTGCATATGGTCGATGACATCTTGTCTTTTGGCGATTTTCGCAATCTCGGTCGAGATGCGTTGAACTATCGCGGGCGGGGTGCCGGTTGGTGCCAGCACGGCGACGATCACCGCGAAGTCGAAGCCCGGCAGCCGCTCCGAAATGGCAGGCACGTCCGGGGCCAGCGTTGAGCGTTTCGCCGAGTTGGTTGCCAGCAGACGCACTTGACCCGACTTCACGAATCCGGCCATCGAAGGATAGGCCGAGAACACCATATCAACCTGGCCGCCGATGAGCGCAGGAACGGAGTTGGCGCTTCCGCGATATGGGACGTGTGTCATGGCGATGCCCAGGCCTGCGTTCATTGCTTCCGTCGTCAAATGATGCGTGCTTCCGATCCCGGA
>DASYKE010000130.1:0-22808 GCA_035995725.1 Burkholderiaceae bacterium
GCCCGCGATCAGCATCGCCCACTTGGCGAGTGGCACGAAAACCGATTCGTGCACCTTGAGTTTGACCGGCAGCTCGATTTTTCCCGAGCCGGTGTCGAAACGCACCGCCTCGATGTCGGCTTCGAGCCCGCGCAGCAGGGCGGTGTGCTCATCGGACACGAACCGGGCCGACTTGAAGTTGGTCGGCAGCCTCACCTGCAGCACGTTGACCTTGTCTTCCGGCGGGCGGAAAGCCTGCGGGTCCGGGCTGCATAACGTCATCAGCGCAGGGTCGAAGCCGTCCCAGACGGTGGGATCGGTATAGCAGTCCCTGCATGCATCGGCAGAGACGCCCGGAATGCGCGCCAGGTAAGGCAGTGGCGGCATATTCATGATCGACATGCATGGAACCTTGGCTTTGGCCACTGCATCCAGCAACTCGCGCACGCCGGGTGAGCGATACTGGGGTTCCTGCATAGCCAACGCAACAAGATCAAAGTCAGCCGGATTAACTGCTTCGGGAACGCCGGCGGACAAAGTGCCCGGCAGTTTTCGCGAGTCGATCTCAACGAGTCCCTCCCTGCCTTTGACCGGCATGCGTACCCGGATGCCTTCCTTGTTGATCAGCTCCGCCTCGGCAGGCAGGCATACCAGCTTTACCGTATGCCCCGCGAGCAGCAGTTTGGCTGCCAGCAGTGACCCGTATGACGCACCCATGATCAGAATGTTGTAACTCGTGTGCATGAAAACTCTCCGGCTGGATTTTAAAAAGCAAAAGTGAGCGGGCCTGACAAGGACGAATTACAAGTTCCGTCCTTTTGCCGTCCGCCTCATGTCCGTGCTGCTAGCCAGCAGTGGGCTACCGTGGCGCGAGCATGACTCGCAAGACAACCCGGCTATCGGCAAGCTACTACTTACTACTGTGCGGCAAGCTTTACTTGTATACAATATTCTAAACTGAAGTATAAGCGTATGCAATTATTGAATCGATCAAACCCTATATCGGTTCGAAATGCCCCAGCATTGAATAAAAATTCCACTAATTTCAGGAACGCTATTTTTCTTAGGTATCGCTGGTTTGGCATACTGTATGCAAAACGATAGCGGATACATCTCCAATTTTATTGCATCTTTCAGGCAATCGAGTTGCTGCGATCAAGCCGGATTCTCATCCGTGCAGGCGTTATTTCCCGCAAATTCCCGTCTTGCCAATGCGCCTGACCACATGTTGCGGGTCGTCGATTATCCGACAATCGAGCACTGCGGATCAGAGTTGCAATCGCTCGGCAAGGAAGTGTTGCCCGACATCGAGCAGGCAAATCGAATTGGGAAAGTGTTCGCCACGAGTTGTCGCTGTTGAAAATTGACAGTCGGCGCAGTCAGCGTATTACAGCAGCGATATCAGACCGCGACTTTATACGACAGTGAATGAACGTTGAAGGTCGAGTCGACTACTGTGGATTACATCCGTTGCCTTGCCGCTGAACAGTCCGCAACAAAAGAATATCGTCACGATTGCTTACCTTTTGCTGAAGATCGCATCGTATCCTTCTCTCATAACTACGGTCCCGAGTACACTGCGGCGACGCTCGCGTGAACCGAGTCGCATAGCCGCCGAATTGTCGACAACGGACGCGCGCTTCAGCTCGAACCGAGCAAGATTGCGCAATAACGATCAATGTAGCGCCTTGCTGAAAATTGTGGCATTCTTCTTGCTCTTTTATCCAGGAGCAAAGGAACCATGATGCCTACACAGCCCCGCCGCGCAATCCGATTCTTTTTCGCCAGCCTTGTCATGATGGCTTCGGCGGTCGTTAACGCGCAACCGGCACAGCCGGTCGAGCCTGTCTTCTCGCTTGCCAGGAAAGAAAAGGCCCCGTTCCTCGATACGCTCAAGGACCTCTGCAACATCGAATCCGGCAGCCGCGATCTGGAAGGCCTCGACAAACTGGCGAACCTTATTGCCGCTCGGTTAAAGGCACTCGGGGGCGACGTGCAATTCGTCGATTTCGGGCCTGACATCTACAGGATGGAGGACACGCCCGAGCGCGTCGGCAAGGCAGTGCGCGCGACCTTCAAGGGCACCGGAACGAAGAAAATTCTGCTCATCGCGCACATGGATACGGTATACATGAAAGGCATGCTCAAGCAGCAGCCCTTCCGCATCGACGGCGGCAAGGCTTACGGGCTGGCCATTGCGGACGACAAGCAAGGCGTTGCGACGATCATCCATGTGACCAAGATGCTCAAGGACCTCGGGTTCAAGGAATACGGTACGCTCACCGTGCTCATCAATGCCGACGAGGAGATCAGTTCGCCGGGTTCGCGCAAGCTGCTTACGCAACTGGGAGCCGAACACGACGTCACGATGTCCTTCGAGTCTTCGCGCGCGGAGTCCGACAAGATTGCGCTTGCCACCGCCGGCATCGCCTCGGTCACGCTGAATGTTCAGGGACGTGCCTCGCATGCCGGCTCCGCCCCTGAGCGCGGCGTCAATGCGTTCTATGAGCTTTCGCACCAGGTATTACAGACGCGGGATCTTTCCGATCCGGCGACCGGCGTAAAGCTCAACTGGACGCTCGCGAAGGCTGGCACCAACCGCAATGTGATCCCGGCACAAGCTCAGGCTCAGGCCGACGTGCGGGTGCTTCGCGTTGTGGACTATGACTCAATCGAGCAAAAGGTCCGCGAGCGGACCAGCAAGCAACTCATACCGGACGCAAAGGTGACGATGATATTTGAGCGCCGCCGTCCGCCGCTGGAGGCGTCGCCCGCGTCGCAAGCGTTCGGCAAGCACGCGCAAGTGATCTACAAGGAGCTTGACAAGGGGCTGAACGTTGATGCCGTCGTCGAAGGCGGCGGAACCGATGCGGCCTTTGCCGCGCTCGCCACGAAGAATGCGGTAGTGGAGCGATTCGGCGTGCAGGGTTTTGGCGCTCACTCGGCGGACGCGGAATACATCCTGATCGACAACATCGAGCCGCGCCTCTATCTTGCAACGCGTCTCGTCATGGACATCGCGCGCGGGAAGGCGCAGTAGCCGATCGGCGGAATGGTGCTGCCGTCAAACAACGTCGGCGCCGGTTTGGCAATACGCCAGCTTGAGCGGCGACAACAGGCGGTTTCCGCGACATAGGTCATTTCGTTAGCTGGATAGGCTTAAGGCGGACACCGAAATCATTGGCCTGGTTATTTGGCTGGCGCAGGAGCGTAACGCGGTTCATTGTGATCAG
Source organism: Burkholderiaceae bacterium (assembly GCA_035995725.1). Taxonomy (GTDB): domain Bacteria; phylum Pseudomonadota; class Gammaproteobacteria; order Burkholderiales; family Burkholderiaceae_D; genus JAQGLW01. The sequence continues at coordinate 3,213 of DASYKE010000130.1, forward strand.
CACCGTACGGGACGGAACACTGGAATAGAAGCGTGAGCCACGATTTTAGAAGGAGTCGCTCATGTCGCTCATCTATCTTGCCTCCCCGTACGGCCATGAAGATCCACGCGTTTGATTTTGACTCCGGATTTTTTGCAAATGGGATTAGAGCGTCTTGCAGGACATTCGGTGCAAATTGCCTGTTAGACGATGCTAGACGATGCCGAGATCTCTCGCCTTCGCGCCGGAAAATATGTGATCAATTTGCCCGGCATTGAGCCCGTAGATACGTGCAAACAAACCGCCAAGAACGGCGCGGTATTCATTGAGCACCGGATAATCGCGGTTCTGAAATAGCGTGGCCTGTTCCAGGCGGACCTGCTCGCCAAGTACTTGCCCCCCGCGAATGCTGCCTCCAAGAACCCAGAATACGGAACCGTGTCCATGGTCGGTACCGCGATTGCCATTTTCGCGAAAAGTCCGTCCGAACTCGCTGACCACAACCGTCACGGTATCATGCCAGTCATTCCCCATCTCTTGGGCGAAGGCGGCCAACCCGCGGCCCAGTTCATCCAGCCGCCCAGCCAGGTAACCTGTTGCCCCTCCTTCACCGACATGCGTATCCCAGCCGCCAACATCCACGAAGCCAATGTTGTACTTGTCTTTCATCAGCCTGGCGATCCGGCGCGCTTCGAGTTCGAATCCTTTGGCAGTAATGGCATTGCGATTGTCGCTATCCATCTCGCCAGCCATTTCCCGCGTCATATCGTCCCTCACGGCGAAGCCCTCTGTGACTTGCCGCGCCAGCGCAGTGCCTTTATACATGGATGCAATGAGTTTGCTCTGCCGTGTATCGATAGCCGGTTTTCCGATTGACTGTAGCGCTACGTTCGGCACTTGTACACTGCCTTGCAAGATCAGCGGAAGCTGGTTGGTGAAGGAGATCGCACCGACACCATTGAGCGTAGCTGCCAGCCGATTGAGAAAGCCGGACCGGTAATCCCGGCTGCCGTCCAGCGGCTGACCAAGCTCGATGCTATCCTGAGTTTCGAAGTGACTGCGCGACGTATCTTCCGTTCCTGCGAATGGAATGAATGCGACCTGGCCGCTGGTAAACAATGGGTAGATGGTTTCGCGCAGCACCGGATGCAGTCCCCAATCGGCATTAAGCATCAGCGCGGAATCCAGGTCGGTGCCGGGACGGGGGATGGCGATGTTGGGGCGCGCCTCGTAGTAGAAACCGCTCGATATCGGCACCAGGAGGTTGGCCGCGTCGTAACCACCACGCAGGAACACCAGCAAAAGACGTGTTTTGCTGGCTGGCGCTGCCAACAAGCCGCCAGCCATGGAGGCCAGCGGCAGCGTGGCAAGTATTTTAAGCGTATCACGACGGTTCATTGAATTTTCCTCCGGTGCTCAACGGCTCATCATTTCCGGCGAGGACAACAGAAAGGCATTCCATTCCTGCGACGACGCGGCCTGGTCCAGGGCCTGGCGGGTCGCCGGACTCAATGCTTTTTGCAGGAATTGAAAATACAATGCATTCGCCAATTGCGGAAATGCCGCCCGTTCCTGCGGCTGCGGGCCTTCGGTTTTGAACAGGCCGGCATTGCCTGAGCCGATTGCTTTTGCGATTTCGAAGCGGGTCGTCATCTGTCCGGAGCTGGCCCAGGCCGTCTCGATCATCGGATAACCGTCCGGTGTCTGCCGTCCATACAGCGGCTCTCCCATCCGGTTCAGCCAGTTAAGCATCGGCCCGGCATTCAGGATTGGTTTGTCGTCATAGGCCAAGCGAACGGCGGAAACCACGTAATGTACCGGATCCTTGAACTTGCGGCCAAGCGACTGTCCGAATTCAGCTGAATCGAACAGCGTGCGCAACATGGCCGCAATGTCGCCATCGGACTGACGGAAGGTCTGTGACATGCGTTTCACCAGTGCCGCAGGCGGCTCGTCCGATACCAGGAACATTGCCAGCTTGCGGCTGATGAAACGCGCTGTGGATGGATGACGGCTGAGCCGGTCGATCGCTTCATCGAGCTCGGCCAATCCACGGCCGCGTATGGTTTGTCCCAGAAACTGCTTGTCGCCATAATCATGGCGATTCGGATTAAATTCGAATAATCCCTGGCGTACATACTGGGCTTGCAATTGACGACGCACGTTCGGCGCATCAGGGCCGGGGTTGACTCCGACACCGGTCAGGATGCGCGCCAGTTCCTGCACATCGCGCTGACTGTAGCCGCCGTTGACGCCGAGCGTGTGAAGCTCCATCAGTTCGCGCGCATAATTCTCGTTGATGCGATTGACTGCATTGCGCTCATTATCGAGATAACGCAGCATTGCCGGGTGATGTACTGTCGCCGCCAGCAGATCGCGAAATTTGCCGAGCGCATGCGGACGGATCGCCCGCTCTTCGTAGTCACCGATCATGACGCGCAGATTGCCTTTATTTTGATGCACGTTAAAATGGTTCATCCAGAACCAAGTCATCTGCTCTTGCAGCTGGTTTGGCGAGTAAAGTGCCCGGAGCAAAGACCGTGTAGCCGCTTCGCGTGCCAACCGATTCAATTCCTGCTGATACGCCTGCTGCGCAGCCTGTTTTTTGTCGTCATCGGCAAGACTGGCCACATCATTACGTCGTTGTTCCATGGCTTGCGCCAACTGGTCGAGCGCATGCTGCGTAATCGTCATTGCGGCAATCTGCTGCTGCACCGGTTCAGGCAAATTCGACTGATTCGGATGCAGTTGCCTTTCAATGTAATTGTCCAGGCCCAGTGCATCAGCTTGTTGTGCCAACGACGCGTTCGCTCCCCACGTGACGCGATTGAGTACGCGTACAGTATCGAGTTGCCCCATTGAAGGCGGGCCTGAATCATGGCGGGAGGCTGCGCAACCGGCGAGCAAGCACAATGCGCAGCCTATCGCCATCAGCGATGCTCCGGAAAAAGGAAAGGCTGCCATATTTTTCTGCTCCTTGATGAGACTCTTGTCATCGGTTGGCTCTGCGCATGTAACGGTTGTAGGTTCTGTAGAGAACACAAATTAACCGGTTTCTTCACATGGGAACGTAACAATCTGTAAGCATCGAGCGCCGCCAATTCCTTGCGGTCAATCATTGATTTACAGCAACTTCTTCCTGGCGAAATGGCCGGATATTTTTAATATGCATCCATACTTATTGGTTGCGACCGTCGTGACCTGCTTTGGGAAAAGTAGATAAAACGGTTCGGGAAATTCAAGCGGTTATCGATGCAGCGCTATTTATTTCCACTGAGAAATGAATAGCAAGCTTCGGTCAATTTATTGGCAATATTCGTTCAAGGTATCTGCGCATGAAGAAGGATTCATGCAACAATCCCATCTGATGTTAATTCGTTAAGCCGTTGCAATCTTTCCATGGACACGCGGAATAATCCTGTTCGTGGTGATTTCTTCGGCGCGAACTGGAGACCGACCTGATCCAGTCAAGTTATATGTTCCTGGAAGCGTCGCCTGATAATGCAATCTAAAAAATAAAAATCTTCATATGACGATGCCTATCTCTGCTGACAGGCTATTCGCGTTTTCCAGTAATGCACTATTTCGCGCCGGACTGGAAAAACCAGCTGCTGATCGTGTTGCCGAATTGATGACCCAGGCAGACCTCCAAGGCTCGGACGGGCATGGAATAATTCGCCTGGTGCCTTACGTGAAGCGAATCCACGCCGGAGGAATAAACATTCGGCCCGAAATTCGCATCGTGACAGAGCGATCCGCGATGGCGCTGTTGGATGGTGATAACGGGATGGGGCACCTGGTAATGGACCGTGCCGCGCGCATGGCCATAGAAAAAGCCAGAACGACGGGCATCGCCTGGGTGGGTACGCGGCAAAGCAACCACGCCGGCCCAGCCTCACTCTATGCGCGCATGGCAATGGAGCAGGACATGATCGGCGTGTACTTCGCTGTCGGTAATGCAAACCATCTGCCGCCGTGGGGTGGAATCGAAATGCTGTTATCGACCAATCCGATCGCCGTTGCCATTCCGGCGCGGCACGAACCACCTATCGTGCTGGATATGGCAACGACAGTCGCGGCTTACGGCAAGGTAAAGGCCAAAGCCCAGAAAGGCGAGACCATGCCTGAAGGCTGGATGATCGATCGCGAGGGCAAGCCGCTGACTGACCCCAAACGTGCGGGCGAGGGATTTCTGATGCCCATCGGCGGCTACAAGGGATATGGCCTGGCGCTCATTGTCGGACTGTTGGCGGGTACTCTGAATGGCGCTGCAATGGGCAAGGAAGTCATCGATTTTAATGTCGACCAGAATACCCCGACCAATACGGGGCAAGCGATCATGGCAATCGATATCAGTGCGTTCGGAGACGTTTCCGCATTCAAGCAGCGGGTTGATGTACTGATTCGCGATATGCGCAACAGCCCGCGCATGCCCGATGTTGAACGGATTTGGTTACCAGGCGAGCAGAGCCACGAAAGGCGCATTGCCTATGCGCGGGACGGTGTACCTTTGGCGCCGGCGCTGCTCAAAAATCTTCAGGCATTGGCTGAAGAATTGAATATTGAACCACTGTGAATCGGAGGTCGATCATGTTGCGATTAGCTGTCATTTTGACGTGCCTGGCGATCGGGTCCGTACCTGTTGCGGCTCACGCTCAATCAGGCTATCCGAATAAGCCGATTCGCATGATCGTACCGCTGGCAGCTGCAAGCGCGGTTGACAGTGCAGCGCGTATCCTGACCCAAAAAATGTCGATGAATATGGGGCAGCAGATCATCGTTGAAAACCAGCCGGGAGCGTCCGGTCAGATCGGCGCGGACCGCGTCGCGAAAGCCGCACCCGATGGCTACACCATCGGAGGATTCAATGACAGCATCATGACGATGTTGCCTAACATTCAGAAGAATCTGCCCTGGAACATCCTGAAAGATTTCGAACCCGTGTCGCTGGTTGCAACCGTCGAATGGGGTCTGGTCGCTACTCCCAATTCACCTTATAAAACAGCGGCCGACGTCATCAAGGCGGCGAAGGCAGCACCCGGAAAGATCGACTACGGTTCAGGCGGCAACGGCAGTCCTCAACATATCGCGATGGCGCTATTTGCGGCCAATGCGGGCGTTACCCTGACCCATGTTCCCTATAAAGGCGCAACTCAGGCTGCCCTTGGCGTTGCCGGTGGAGAGGTGCCACTGGCTTTCCAGGGCTTGGCCACGGTGACTTCGCTTGTTGGCGGAAACAAGCTTAAGCTGCTGGCCGTATCGACGAAGAACCGGATGCCTCAGTATCCCAATGTGCCCACGGTTTCGGAGTCCGGCTTGAATGACTTCCAGTTCAATTCATGGTTCACCATCGTCGCCCCCGCCGGGACCCCGAAAGAAATTATCAATCGCTTGAATGCAGAAATCCTGAAAGCACTGAACGACCCGGAAGTCCAGGAAAAATTCAATGCGCAGGGACTGACGCCGCGCGGCTCTTCTCCGCAAGAACTGGCCGCTGCCACCAAAGACCAATTGGCGCGCTACGGCCAGTTGATCCGAAATGCCGGCATCACCGCGGAATGAGCTGCCAATCAATATTTCACAGATCGGAGTAAACATGATCGAAGAACAAGCCAAAAAAGCCGCTGTACTGCGGCCAGCTAATCTGGAGAGCCATGATCGCGGCGGCGGTGCTCGCACGACGCCCCTGGTCAACCCATCCGTTGGAGCTTCATCCTTTATCAACGGCATCACTTCATTCGAGGCCGGCGTGGCGATCCCGTTTCATAGCCACAATTGCGAAGAAAGCGTCATGCTGCTCGAGGGTGAAGCCATCCTGGATATCGATGGCCAGGAACTCCATCTTCAGCCTCAGGATACGACCTTTATTCCGGCGAATGTCCCACACCGTTTCAGGAATACGTCCGCGACTGCGGCAATGAAGATCTTCTGGACCTATGGAAGAATCGACGCAACTCGAACAATCATTGCCACTGGCGTCACCAATTCCGTTTCCGCCGAACATTCGAAGAAATAGCCGATGAATATTCTAAAAGGCAAACGTTCTCCTGCAAGGGTAAGTTCTGCAGGAAAACTAACATTGCGGCTGGTACGGATTTCCTGAATCAAGTCAATGCCGTAACGCATAAAAGCAGCATGCTGACAGCACCAGGTAAAAAGCTTGGCAACCGCTACGGTGCCAACCTTTTCACAGTCTTTTATTCAATTTTCCTCCTCCATCGTCACTGTACGCTAACGTGACAAAAAGGGCCTGCTTCGACTGGCTAGCCGGGATCGCTCCGTTAAAACGTTCAATCGCTTCGTGAGTGACTCAAGATCGCGGTCATCGCCAAACCAGCGATCGAACGCCTGAAGGAAGTCTCCTGTAGGACATTTGCCGATGCGCAATCTTTTGTTTCAATATTGGCACCTCAAATGATATGATTACCATGTTGCCAAATGGAAATTATTGAGAATTGAAATCATGAATCTGCGCCGACTTTTGTTACTTTGACCCTAGGCTTAAGTTTTGCGGCGGTTCCTGAAAATACTCTGCTCGTCAAAAAATGTCTGCATCGCATGGACGCATCGCAGAACGTGCCAGCAATAAAATTCTTACAAATTAGGACCATCATGAAATTTCGCATGAAAAAACTGATCCTCTCAAGTATTGCTATCGGTTCACTATTTTTGAATGCTGCCAATGCGGCTCCTGCAGATAACGTATACACGCCACAAGTCGAATACGGCAAGCGGGAACTCGACTACAGGTACGGCTGGATCGGCAAAGGAAATGACCCTCACAGGAATGCCACATTGCTCGGATTGGGGTATGGCGCTGGCCAGTACTGGTATACCGAACTTTATCTAAGATACAATCGCGAAGGCGATAGCGGAAACAGGTTCAACGCCATCGGATGGGAAAATAAATATCAGCTCACCGAAGTCGGTCAATATCCTGTCGATATCGGTTTCCTTGTCAAATTCGAACTGCCTGACAGCCGCAGCCAAGGATTCGGCCTGAAATTCGGGCCGTTGTTTCAAACCGATTTTGGCAATACGCAGGTGAACGCCAACCTGTTGTTCTCGCGCAATTACCATGCCGATGTACCCAATCCGATGCGGCTGGATTATCAGTGGCAGGCAAAGTACCGTTCGAATCCGCTGCTCGAGTTCGGCGTGCAAGGCTTTGGTGAAGTGGGGGCATGGGACCACTGGGCGCCAAGATCTCAACAAACACATCTTGTTGGCCCGGCATTTTTCGGCAAATTGCCTTTGGCCGGCCGCCAGGCGATCAAATACAGCGCGGCCTATTTGATTGACGTGTCCGACGCGATACACAGCAAAGCTTTTAGAGCGCAGGTTGAATACGAGTATTGATAAAAGAGATAGCAGTCTTCCGAGTGCGTGTGGCCCGGCAAAGAGGCGGGAATGCGAATATCCATGCTGGCCGGCACATGCCTTCCCCGTTAATCAAATCGCGATAGGCCGGTTCCGGCGCTTCGCGCATCATCTGCGGCCTAAGTTACCGTCGATATCTGCATTGTTTAATGTCATGGAACTGCTCCCGTATGCAACCGCCAGGTAATTAAAAACAGCATAGTCAACGCTTGCAACCCGATACCAACAGACTGTAAATCTTCTGTACTTGTCAGGCGCTGCCATTTGCCAAAATCGGGATTTTAGCGATGGGCACACTATGGCTTGTTTATTACGTCAATCCGGTGCGCTTCTTGCTTCGATCTTGGCAGTCAGTGTTGATACCGGCAGATCAAAATTGACAGGCAGACATTGCGTGATGGGGTCCCGATTCGGCTTCCAGCCTGATGCGATGGTTCGCAAAGGAGATGCTATGGATTCGTCGGGGCATCCGGTCAAACCGCAGGCAGATTCGCTGGCGACCCGCAATCGAGCGAAGGCGCGTGGCATGGCCGTTGTTTACTCATGCAAGGCATATGGCAATCCGTGCAGCCATGAAAGCATGACACAGAGCGAGATGGCCAGGAAGCTGGCGGCGATCAAGGACTATGATTTCGCGGGGGAATTCGATGCTTCGTGCCGCTATGACGGGCCGCTGTACTTCGTGCCAGACAACACGCTTGTCGCTATCGACTTTGCACACAGGCTTGGGATACACGGGGAACAAGACTTGTTCGGGGGCGTTGTACCTTTCCCGTTCGTCGCAACCAAAACCATCACTCATTCGCTTTTCGATGCGGATTCGCACGCGCCCGATGGATGGTCACCCGGCTTCGCGCGCCGGGTGCACGATGCGGTGCTGCCAGGCTTTTCGGCGTTCGCATTGCGCGATGCCCGCAGCGCCGGTGCACACCTGCTCGAACAGGGCACCGTGCGTATCAAGAAGGCGAGCGGCATTGGCGGATTAGGGCAGTCGGTCGTCAACGATGCAGACGAGCTCGAAGCTTGGCTCCAGTCGTTCGATGCTGAAGAATTATCGCGCGATGGACTGGTGGTCGAACAAAACCTGACGAATGTGGCAACGCATAGCGTCGGTCGAGTGCGTGTCGGAGAGCTGTTGGCCACATACCATGGGATGCAGCGACTTACCGTGAACAACCACGGCAACGAGGTGTACGGTGGTTCAGACCTGACTGTCGTGCGCGGAAATTTCGATGCGCTGCTCCGGCTTGGCCTTGGCCAGGAGATGCGAACAGCGATCGCACAGGCCCGCACGTATCATGACGCGGCAATGGCTTCGTTTCCCGGCATGTTTGCATCACGGTGTAATTATGACGTTGCCCAGGGCTTCGACGATGAAGGACGGTGGTATTCTGGTGTGCTTGAGCAATCCTGGCGGATCGGTGGTGCCACCGGCGCGGAGATAGCGGCGCTCGATGCTTTCCGGGCCGACCCTGCGCTCGGCGTGGTCCGCGCTTCAACCACTGAAATTTACGGGTCGAACCCGATACTGCCTGCTGACGCAGTTGTTTACTTCCGCGGAATCGACAAGAACGTCGGACCGATAACCAAGTATTCGCGGCTCAAGTCATATGCCAACTCATGACGACATGATCGACATAGCGGTCGACGGCGGACATATTGCCGGGACGATCGTCACACCTGCGCCCCAAGTCCCGGGAGTGTTGTTCGTGCACGGCTGGGGCGGCAGTCAGGAACAGTATCTGGCCCGGGCGCGCGAAATCGCGGCGCTGGGCTGTGTGTGCCTGACCTTTGACCTGAGCGGCCATGGGGGCACACAACCGCAGCACGAGACCGTCTCACGCGAGAATAATCTCCGCGATGTGCTCACGGCTTATGACGTACTGGCCAGCCATCGGGCCGTCGATCCATCGGCCATCGCGGTCGTCGGCAGCAGTTACGGCGGCTACCTGGCCGCGATCCTGACCTCGATGCGGGCAGTGAAGTGGCTGGTGCTGCGCGTGCCGGCGCTTTACATGGATACCGGATGGGAAATGCCCAAGAGGCAACTGCACAAAGACCAGGACCTGGACGCTTACCGGCAGAGTCTTGTACCCATGATGGAGAACCGGGCGCTGCGCGCCTGCGCAGCTTTCCGAGGGGATGTGCTTGTCGTCGAATCCGAGCTTGACCATGTGGTACCGCACGCAGTGATTTCAAGCTACCTCGAAGCTTGCATTCAAACCCGCTCATTGACTTACCGCGTGATCCAGGGCGCCGATCACGGTCTCTCCGACGAGAGCAGCCAGCGCGCTTATACATCCTTGCTCGTGAATTGGCTGACCGAGATGGTGTTTGGCGCAAGGGAGGGAAATACGCCGGCGCAAAGCTCAACCATGCCTGGGAGCTCATTGCCGGAAGCGCCGCCCCGGCCGGGTTAAGCAAGATTTGGAGCAGTGGCACAACGCTTGTTGCTCCATGTCAGCGAAAATTTCTTCGAGCCTGAGGTCGATCCATAATAGTAGCGGCTGACGCGACTAAAAAACTCAACCAAAGAAGGTTTGAAGAGTTGGCTCTTGTACGCTGGCTCTCAGAGCCTATACTGAATTTCATGTAGTCTGAAAGCACTCGCAGGATTTCATAAAGAGGGTCGAACCATGATCGTTACTAGCATCTCACGTGTTGAGGTTCAGGTAGACGATACGATTTACATGTTCGATACGCCTGAGGAGGCAGATGCATTCTTGGTATGCCTGTTGGAGAGTGATAGTAGTCAATGCAAAGTTGACCACCCTCCAATAGATATCAGACCGATGCCAAAGCCGACAGCTTTATAACGTTGGAATCATTCCGCCACATATCCTCCGCTTCTTCCGATGCCTTACCTTGAAGATTTTTGCGCATCTTGATAGCAGTGCCAGTCTCTTTCTTAATTTCGGGTGCTGCAACCCCTGGCCATTGCCTTCAGGCACATAAACTGAATCTTTCCTTTTAGGAAGTTGCGAGAAGTTACCGGAGATGTATGGCGGGCCGGCTTCGCAGCTACACAGCGTGGTTTGGGCAAGGTTATTTCAGTATGTTTGTGAAGCATTTTAATGTGAAGCGTTTTAAAGAACGGCAAGTCGCGCCAACTGACGGCTTCGCTGGGGCGGTCAGCAGAGACAAAAAAACAATCAGAGTCAGCCGCCCGGCAAATAGAACCATGACGCATATTGAGTATGGCTTTATCAATATGGGAAAAGCTGGTGAGGATCATATCCAAGCCCGGAACGCCGGAAACGGTGGCTGAACTTGCCAGACACCGGTTCTTCCAATATTTGGCAAGAACGCTTCAGCCAGCGGCTAGTGCCTAATACGAACACACCAGTCAACAAAAAGGAGAAGGTCATGAACCAGGAATCAGCAACAAATCATGCATCGAAAAAATTAATGTCCGCTGCTGCACTCGGTGCTGTGGCAATGTATATATTGGACCCTGACAGGGGCAGAAGGCGGCGTGCATTGGCCAGGGATAAAGTTGAAAGCCTTTGGGCAAAAGCAGACGATGCGGTGGCGGTTACTACACGCGACCTCGGTAATCGATTGCGAGGCCTTCGCATTCGGATAAGTCACATGCTGTCGCTACGTAAAGATGATGTATCCGACGATAATGTGTTGGCGGCACGAGTGCGGGCGAAAATCGGACGCGCCGTATCGCACCCCCATGCAATCAAGGTAGCGGCGCACCAGGGACGCGTTACGTTGAGCGGGCCGATTCTTGCACATGAAAAAAGACAACTGCTGGACGTCGTGCGTAAAGTCCCGGGCGTCGCCGAGGTTGAAGATAATCTGGAAATCCATGAAAGGCCGGATATCTCCAGCTTGCAGGGTGAAGGTAAACGGAGGGAGTTGCGTCCTGCCTTGCTGCAAGAAAACTGGCCGCCGGCACTTCGTGCCACAGCCGCATTGGGTGGAGGGGTGCTGACATACTATGGAGTGACGCGCCGTTCACCGGCAAGCGCTGTGCTGACTGCCTTTGGTTTGGGTCTGATGATGCGCAGCATAATCAACATGCCGTTGAAGCGCATACTCGGATTCGACACCGAGAAGCCGCCTATTCATCTGGAAAAATCCATCTACGTTGCGGCACCGCCTGAAGTCGTCTTCGATATTTGGAGCAACTACGAAAATTTTCCGCATTTCATGTCCAACGTGGAGAAAGTACGGGACCTGGGTAACGGACGTTCCCATTGGATCGTAAACGGACCGGCCGGCACGCAGGTCGAATGGGATGCGGTATTGACCGAATTTGTTCGCCCTGAATTACTGGCTTGGAAAAGCGAACCGAACTCCACGGTTCAGCATGTCGGCAGAATCCGCTTTAAGCCTGCGAATGGAGGAACAAGAGTTTACATACAAATGTCGTACAGCCCGCCTGCAGGTGTTCTGGGACATATGGTCGCATCCTTGTTCAACGGCGATCCGAAGAAACAGATGGACGAGGATCTCTTGCGGATGAAAACATTTATCGAAAGAGGCATCCCGCCGCACGATGCGGCCAAGCCTATACGACAACCAAGCCCGATATTGCATTAAGCGTATTGTCAGTTTGCGCCGCGGTCAGCAAGCGTAACAGCATCGGCCTTTCTCTGTAAATGGGAACCGCCTGATTTATATGCCAATCCTTTCCAGGATGGCACCAAGCTGCCTGAGCAAAGGCTCGATACGAGGATGCTCCACCGCAAATTTTGCGGATATCGCTTGGGACCGCTCGGCTAAACCGACAGCATCCAGTGGATCATGCTCGTCTTTTTTCAGCAGAAGATCTATATCCCTGTCCAAAACCTGCAAAAGCTGCTTAAGTTCTTCGTCGACATTTCCGGTTGATTCCAGCTCCTTGTGAAGTTTATTAAGGGTAACTTTTAAATCATTTATTTCCATAATGCCTCGTCATGTAGTAGCAGCGTTTTATAACAATCTGAAAATGGTTCGATCACCAGTATATGACTAGTGTCCAAACTGTACCGGATCACTGCCTATTTTTCTTGTCTGCACCATTACAACGCCGGCCGGCTTGTCATGCCACCCTTGCTTTTTCTTGTCATAGCGAATAACACAGGGACAATTATCGCCATCATGACGATTGTGTCGATAATGGTATGTCAGAAGTCCAGATTACCCAAAACAGCCAATGAATACAGCCATTGCGACGGCATGCCTGTCATCGGAGTGCTTCCGCGATGGGAGTTTTAGAGGGATGGAACGCCCTTTCCCATAACATTGATAGAAGCGCTGCACTGGTTTAATCAAAGCGCGGCAGTGAGGCGAAGAAATTATCGTTGATCGATTTAGAGCAGCCAGCGGCTTCCCTCTAATATATACACTAACAGCCGCGCCTATTTTCTTCAATTTCCGAGAAGGGGAATCCGGCGGTTATCTTGATCTACGAGATACCCGTTGCTGGTCTTGACGACCTTCACTTTTCCCTCGCCGCTGGCATCTACTGTTACCTCATCCGACATGCTAAGTGCGTTAACCAAATGGAGATGTCCGTGTAAAACACGATAGCCATCGTTTTCTCGAACGATCAAAATATCAGGGCTCATAATACTGCGCTCCTAGCGGCAAACTCTATTTTGTTCTGTTTTTTCGATACGGGGGAGTTACGCTACGCTGATTTTATGACCGCGGTATTACAGCTGCGACCAGCCGCGCCAAAGAATAATTTTCCCTAATTTCCCCTTGAATTTCCCTTTAATTGGCAGCTCATGAGTTTCATGGTGTAATAAAGAAGCGGTAGAGGTTGCCGCTATTGATATGCAGTTTCTTATTATTCTTATTGAGGAAGAAAACAATGAAGCATTTGTTAGCCGTAACCCTGTTGGTTGTTCCTGTCATGTTTAATTCTGCATTTGCAGCAACGGCCCAGCAAGAGAAAATGGCGGCTTGCAACAAAAATGCTAGTGGCAAAAAGGGAGATGAGCGCAAAGCATTTATGAAAGAGTGCTTAAGCAGCAAACCTCAAGCAGGTGACGCTCAAAAAACTCAGCAAGATAAAATGAAGACCTGCAACGCCGAGGCAAAAGGCAAGAAAGGCGACGAACGCAAGACATTCATGGCACAGTGTTTAAAGAAGTAACGTTGCCCGGCTGGTGCAAGTGCCCCGCTCCGGCGGGCCGCTTGAGCGATATCACATTCGGCACACGTTCGGCGGATGGTGCGCATGCCGTGTTTCGCCGCGGCCTATTCGCTATTGTCACTCGCCACTCGCCACTGGCCACTCGTATTTCGCCCTCCCGATCGACTACATCGTGTAGAGCCCATAGGTTACGAAATTCCGTGCTTGGTTCAAGCAATTCATCGGCAAGGTCCTTCCGGAACAGCCGCTGTCGCAGCGTATGGCATCGATCGGCGACATGGTAAAGTGGGCGTTTTTAAAAGGTTAGCCATGCGGCCAGACACGGATCAGGTGAGGCGGATTAACAGCAACGCTGAAGCGATTCTGGAAAGCATCACCGATGCATTCTTCGCCGTGAGCAGCGAGTGGCGGTTTACCTATGTGAATCGCCATGCAGAGCAGATTCTTGGCCGCGAGCCAGACGACCTGCTCGGAAAAATCATCTGGGAAGAATATCCCGGCTTGGCCGGGAGCGAATTCGAGCAGGCATACCACCTGGCGGCGACAGACCGCGTGCCGACCTCGTTCACCTCGTTCTATCCGGATCATGACCGATGGTATGAAGTCCATGTCTATCCGGCTGCGGACGGCATTTCAGTCTATTTCCGGGATGTGAGTGAACGCATGAAGGCGCAGGAACTGCTGCGCGACAGCGAGAAGCGGTTCCGCCTGATGGCCGACGCTATTCCGCAGATGGTCTGGCTGGCCGATTCGGATGGCCGTGCCGAATTTTTCAACCGGCAATGGAGCACTTACACGGGTGGGCCCTTCGAGCCGGCGAATGCATCGGAGGTTATCGAAAACTTTGTCCACCCGGACGACCGCGTGCGGACGACGTCGGCGTGGGACGCGGCGCGGCGTGAAGGCCATACTTTTCTTGTCGAGCATCGCATCCGTTCGGCGTCGGGAGAGTATCGCTGGTTCCTCGTACGCGCAGAGCCGTACCGGGATCAGAAGACCGGCAACATACTGCGCTGGTTCGGCACATCGACCGATGTACATGACCGCAAGATTGCCGAAGCGGCCATGATGAAAAGCGAGCAACGGTATCGCACTTTGTTCGAGTCCATCGATGAAGGTTTTTGCATTATCGAAATGATATTCGACAAGACGGGCAAGCCATCGGATTACCGGTTTCTTGAAATCAATCCGACGTTCGAACAGCAAACGGGGCTGCGGGCAGCCGTGGGAAAGACCGTGCGGAAACTGGTCCCACAGCATGAAAAAAATTGGTTCGAGATATACGGCAAGGTGGCCACGACGGGCGAATCGATCCGGTTTGAGAGTGAGGCCAAGGCGCTGAACAGGTGGTTCGACGTATACGCCTTCCGCGTCGACCATCCGGATGAGCGCAGGGTTGCCATCCTGTTCAAGGACATCAGCAGCCGCAAGCGCTCCGAGGACGAACTGCGGCAGGCCGATCGCCGCAAGGACGAATTTCTGGCGATGCTTGCCCATGAATTGCGCAATCCTCTGGCACCCATCGCCACCGCCGCCGAAATTCTGAAGATGGGGCGGCTCGACGACAAGCGGGTGCGCGACACCAGTGCCATCATCGCCCGGCAGGTCGACCATATGACCAGCCTGGTCAACGATTTGCTCGACGTCTCGCGCGTCACGCGCGGGCTGGTCACACTGGAACAGAGGCCTGTTGACCTCAAAGTCGTCGTGGACGATGCCGTTGAACAGGTCCGCCCAATGCTTGAAGCACGGCGCCACCGGCTGACGGTACAACTGGCTGCGGAGCCCGCCTATGTGCAGGGCGACAAGGTGCGGCTTGTGCAGATCATCGCCAATCTGTTGAACAATGCCGCCAAGTACACGCCGCAGCAAGGCATCATCCAGATGGCGATCGAAGTGGCGCAAAACCAGGTCGAACTTGGCGTAAGCGACAACGGGATTGGCATTGCTCCGGAACTGCTGCCGGATGTTTTCGGCCTGTTTGCGCAAGGTGAGCGATCGGCGGACCGCTCGCAGGGAGGTTTGGGGCTGGGCCTGGCTCTGGTCAAGAGCATTGTCGAGCTTCATGGCGGAACCGTCGCTGCAAAAAGCGCAGGCGTGGGCAAGGGCAGCCAGTTCACCATCCGCCTGCCGCGCCTGGCTGCAACGGACGATCGCCGCGACCTTCGGCATCCAGCTGCAATGCGCCATTCTCCGGCCGGACAATTGCATGTCATGATCGTGGATGACAATCGCGATGCGGCGCAGACGCTCGCCGAATTGCTGGAGTCTTACGGCTACACGGTATCCGTAGCCCATGATGCACCGACAGCACTCGAACAAGCCGCGGCCAATGCGCCGCAGGCGTTTATTCTGGACATCGGTTTGCCTGACATGGACGGATATGCGCTGGCGCGAAAGCTCCAGACATTTCCGGACACCGAGCGCGCGGTATTCATTGCGCTGACAGGTTACGGCCGGGATCACGATCGTGAACAGTCGACCGCAGCACGCTTCGATCATCATCTGATGAAGCCGGTCGATACGCCAAGGCTTTGTGCGCTGCTTGCGGAATCAACTGCCTATCAGATTCGGAACCGGTAATCCGCTGCAACTTCCTCGAATCAGCGTTGAAGGGGCTTCTCCTTTATATGCTAGACCGCGATTGAGCACCGGGTAATCGGACTTTTCTTCGGCGGACTTTCCTTCAGAAACCTCAGGATACGGGCATCAACCAACTGATGTCTGCTGAAAGTCATCTCATGGCCGGCCTGTGGAACCAGCTCTGCCTCAAGAATCGGAATCAGTCTCTTGGCGCGGTTCAACGCTGCTGCCGGATCGTAGAGCACTTCCTGTTGGCCGATCAACAGCAGCGTGGGTACCCGCATTGAGCGCAGTTCTTCATCGGATAAAGCGGTTGGCGGAACCGCTATTCGGCTGCGCGCGCGAAAGTGCTTGAGACCGAGATACATCTGGTTCACTACGCAGTCGTAGAGATTGTGCATGCGCCGATCTTGCAGATTTTCCTCGTAAGCCATCCAGCGCATCAAGCTGTTCACTCTGGAATGTTTGGGAAGGAATACCATCAGCATGGATCGCAACAAGAACTGCTTCCTGAGCGGGGCCAAGCCTACGGGTGAAAGGAGCACGATCTTCTTGATCCGCTCCGGAATGCCGATTGCGGCATTGAGGGTTAGCCAACCGCCGTACGACATCCCCGCGACGCAGGCTTGATCTATCTTCAAGGCATCCAGTACAGTTGTGATCCACTCTACATAATCTGCCCGGCTTGTAATCGGCTGGTCGGGTATGCTTTTGCCCGGCTGGCCCATCACATCCACAGCATAAACCCGGTATTTCCGGCTGAGATCTGCGATGTTAGGCGCCCATATCGTCAGACTGACAAGAAGGCCATGCAACAGCACGAGCGGTGGAGCATCTTTGGAGCCACTGGCGACCACATGGGTACGGCCGAAGTGGTTCGATATGTCCAGTGACTCATACGGCACGGGCCAGAGCTGCATACTGGCGTCGTAAGCTGCCAAATATTCAGCTTCGCCTTTTCGGCTTTTGAACGGGGAGGGTAAATGGGCGGCCGGTTGGTCACGCTTGGGCGAGGCGTAGTTTGAGCACATGGCTTATTGTAGCAACCGCGCGTGTTGTCCCCCTGGGAGGCGCGATTCGGCCGAAGCGGGTAAGCTATTTTAAAGCTGACATAAAATCGTGGCGTGCCCCTACTATTCCAAAAAGGAAACTATGTTCGGTTTTGACCTTCGCACCGCAAAAATAACATGGACAGTATTCCTCGTCGCGCTGTTGTTGTTTGTCGCCTACCTGATAAGGTCTACCTTACTTGTCGTCATATTTTCAATTTTTTTCGCCTACCTTTTATACCCGCTAGTCGAGATCGCCGATCGATATAGGCCCCGTCGAATGCCACGTACCGCGGTGATCGTATTGGTTTTTATCTTGGTGACAGCGATTGTTATCGTCGCAGGCGCGCTGTTTGGCACACGGATCGTTGATGAAGCTGTGCGTCTTGGGCAGCAATTACCGACGCTGCTTGATACAACGAATATGTCGCAGCGCATTCCGCTACCGAAGGTTTTGGAGCCGCACCGCGCGCGCATGCTGAACTTCATCAGCGAACAGCTGCAAGCGGGAACAGGCCAGGCGATACCGTTCGCACGACGATTGGGACTGGCCATCATGCACGCAGCCACCAATCTGATTTACCTGGTCCTGATTCCAATTTTGAGCTTCCTGTTGATCAAAGAGGCACCGGCGTTGAGAACGGAAGTTCTTTCATGGCTTGGTAAATCCAACGGTACATTATGGACGGCGATAGCGGAGGATCTTAATGTTCTGCTGGTAAGTTATGTACGCGCATTACTGCTGTTATCGTTGGCTACCTTCATAAGTTACGGTCTGGTTTTCTCAACGCTCGGCGTTCCCTATGCTCTGTTGTTAGCCGGCATAGCCGCATTACTGGAGATCATTCCCTTTTTCGGCCCGCTTACTGCTGCTGGTGTTATTTTGGCAGTCTCCGGTTTCAGCGGTTATGAACATCTGCTGTGGCTCATGGCGTTCATTCTAGCCTATCGAATTTTCCAGGACTACGTCCTCGGTCCCTATCTCATGAGCGCAGGCCTGGAGGTTTCGCCGTTGCTGGTGATTGTCGGACTGTTGGCTGGTGAGCAGCTTGGCGGAGTAGCCGGAATATTTTTGTCGGTTCCGGTGCTGGCTGCGCTGAAGATAATTTTAGTGCGGGTGCGGTCCAGTGACCGAATAATAGGGAGCGGAAAATGACGTGTACGAACCGCAGGCTGAATGCCTGACCGCTCGACTGCTTGGGAGTAATTATGTCAATGTACGCAATCGAGGCAGTAAGAATAAATGCCGAAAGCGGCCGGATCGAGCAGGTTCGCTGGGGCAGGATTGACCCGGCACACCACAGTTGGGAAACCGAACCGGTCATCTCCGATGTAATTGAGGTGGTCGGCAAGCTCATGGATGGCAACGATGTGTGGACGGCATTTTCAGTTGGGAATCTGTCCGTCCTGGGCCCGAAAGTACGCGTTGTAAGATACAAATATGGGTCTGAAAGTATTGAGACTGTCGATCCTGCTAACCACGTCGGTCGGACATTGCACGATTTGCCTACCTTTTAAGCATCGGTCTTGTCATGCAAACCGAAGCTGCCTGATGTTGTCGCGACTGGTGCGCTTATACAGGCAACCGGTTTTTATCCAGTCTGACAAGGGTGTGGAATTCACTGGTCCTCACTGTCGGCGACTCGGTTTGCACCGGTCCTCGCGCCTGCGGGTATCTTTGCGACATACAGCCAGAATCTTTCATTGGTTATTCCAGGGCGTGCGCCGTGCCAAACTCGTTCCCATGCTTGCAGATCGATAGTCGGCTCGCCCGGTGCAGCATATCCTTGCACAAGCAATGTGTTGCAAACCGAGTCGGGAAACACTTCACGTCGAACGGGCAAATGCCCTGTAACGTAGCGCAGCATCGCCCTTTCACCTTCGCCCAAATCCTGGCTTGCTATGCAGTTAGAAGCAGCAGGCACGGGCATCGATGCAAAAACGGAACGGTAACTTTTGGCAAAATCAAGCCAGGGTATCCACAAGGTCATCAAAAGCGACCAGGACAAGGTTATCCCTGTTACCCATACTGTCAGCCCCCTTGCCGGCATATGCCATAGCTTGCGTAACGCAAAGAAAGCACCGATGGAGAGGAGCGCCGCCGTTACGGCATGAACAACATCAAATTTAGGGACGAAGTCCATTGGCAAGTAGCGTAACAACAGGGGCCAGGCCGGCGGTGAGCCTTTGAACATCATGATGACCCAGCCAGTCCAGATGACCAGAGATAGCGCGCCGAACAATCCCAGGCTAGTCCAACCCCACATCTTGTCGATTTGTCTGGGCAGTGATCTTGCGCCCGGAGCGGCCAGAATCGCAATCGGCACTATCAGCGGCAATGCATACACGCATCTTCCAGACGCCGAGACCGCCAGTACCAGCATCAATACACCGAAGGCTACGACCGAATATTGTATTGCCGGCTCGGACAGTGCCGTCTTGCGTTTGTGCCAAAGCAGCCATAGCGCGAGTGGCAACCCGGGGAATGTGAACCAGGGAATCGTTTTC
>DASYKE010000131.1:0-10530 GCA_035995725.1 Burkholderiaceae bacterium
CGGCAAGCAATGGCTATCGTGGATCCATGTTCACGATGTGCTTCGAGGTATCGCCCATCTATGGCGTACGCATACGCAAGATGATCCTGAACTTCAAGAAGGCGGCGTATATAACTTCACTGCGCCCGAGACCGTCTCACAAAGGCAATTCAGCCAAACTGCCGCGCAAGTGGTCCATCGCCCCTGCTTTTTCCCGACACCGGGCTTTCTAATGCGTTTCGCTTTAGGCGAAGAAGCCGACTTGCTACTTGAAGGACAACGGGTAGTGCCGGCCCGGTTGCAGGCGCACGGATTTACGTTCGCTTACCCAGATTTACGAAAAGCGTTAGAAAACTTGTACTCAAGCGATGAACAGACATGATTGTTGAGCACTGCCTGAATATCGATGCCCGTATTGAAAAGTAAGCAGTGCGGGTAAGCAGTGCGACACCTGGTCCGCGTCCCTGTTGACCGACCAGTTGGGTGTTACCAAGGATCATAGGTGCCGAAGGACCAAAGATGTCCCTCGATATCGCGGCACGAGAATCCTCGCCCGCCATAGTCTTCGTCTTTTATATCTATCATGATCTCGGCACCGGGAGCCTTTGCGCGGGCATAGAGCACATCGGCGTCTGCGACGATCAGATAGGCGCTCTGGGTTTCAGTACCTCCGATCTGGTCGGGTTGCTTTATCAACCTCCCCCACTCGGTCGCCTTTTCGACAGCCGACCCGAGCATGATCATGCCGTTGCCGAAGGTCAGTTGTGCATGCGCAATCGTGCCATCGGAATTTGGATAGACAGCTTGCTTATTGAATCCGAATGTCGAGCACAGCCATTCTATTGCTGCCGGCGCATCGCGATAGCGAAGGCACGGAATCACGGTTGCTTTAGTAGCCTTCGCAAGAGTTGGCACAATGTTCTCCTTTATACGGTGTTGTTTTTACTATACGTACAAACGGGATTTTACCAGTGCAATACCCGCTCACATGTGTTCCGCACATACCACTCTGGTTCAAATCCTCCTTGTGTTAAAGTATTGCCAACAGGCAAAACCACACCGGGAGGGAAGTCGTGAAAACCTATCTGCGCGCTGCAGTTGCTGCTGCGATGCTGGCTATCTTTTCGCTTTCAATTGCCGCCGATGCTGCGGTCGAGTTCAATTCCAGGGCTAAAGTGCTAAAGCAAAAGCTGGATGCCGGGACCATGACAGAACTGGGTTTTGCGAGGGAAATGGCAAGCCTCACGGCAGAGCTTTTCCCGACTGATTACAAATTGCAGGATCTGCGAGACTACAAAGTACTTCTGGCATCGCGCCTTGAGCGCGGTGAGATTGATCGGGATGAATACGATTATCTCTGGTCACAGAAAACATCGGCATTTCTGGCTGAGCGGGAAAGGGACAATGACGAGTATCAGGCCGCCCAAGCATCCCGCCAGGAGACGGAATCAAGGGAATCAGTGAACCAGACCGTTGCGGCAGGCGTCGTTGCACAAGGCGCCGACAACGCGTTTGGAAATACCGCTCCCGCACCAGATGTTCGCTGCACGACCAACGTCCCCGCGGGGACTGCTCTTGCCAATTGCAACTAATCGGTTAATCAGGGTTGGAGACATCCGGCTACGCATGATGCTGCCATGACGCTGCCTCCTGCGGGTTTCGTCGCGCACCGTAGGGCAGAACGCGCTGCCCGGAAAGCACCCAGCTCGTATTGCCGCCCAAGCTGCCATGACGGCACTTTCATGGATGAAACGGCGGTACAGTCTTATTGCCCTGCTTTGATCTTTTGGTAATACTCTTGCCAGCCAATTACTTGGGCTTGCCACTTTCGGCATTCGGTATAGTTTTGGGCATCGGTCCAGCGCAGCGCTAATGACATCCGGCAATGAAATGCATCGGCAATTTGCTGAGATGTAAGCATGCTGAAAGTATGTGTCACGTCAACCGGCTTGCCGGATATTTGGCCGGACATTTGTCCAGTGCAGTATCTGATCGCGCCTGCGCAGATCTGGTCGTTTTCAAGCCGACAGCGCATTCCACCGCAGACTTGACAACCGGTTCTTTGTCGCATAACCTGTAAGTTATTAAACCTATAGGTTATGGACAAATGACACCTGATCGCCTTGACGCTACGTTCGCAGCGCTCGCCGATCCCACCCGCCGGGCAATCCTTGCGCGGCTCGCATCGGGCGAGGCGTCGGTGATGGAACTGGCCGAACCGTTCGCGATGAGCCAGCCCGCGATCTCCAAGCATCTCAAGGTACTGGAGCGCGCCGGATTGATTTCGAGCGGCAGCGACGCGCAGCGACGGCCGCGACGGCTCGAGGCCAAGCCGCTCGCGGAAGCCACCGAATGGCTGGAACGCTACCGCGAGTTTTGGGAGGGCTCCTTCCAGCGCCTGGACGCCCTGCTCGACGAGATGAAGACCAAGGAAAAAAAACGTGGACGCACGAAACAGGTGAAAAACCGTGGACGCACGAACCGATAGAGGAGAGCACCGATGAAGAACACTGGAAATCTGAAAGTCACTACGCCCAGCGACCGCGAGATCGCCATGACGCGTGTCTTCGACGCGCCGCGCAGGCTGGTCTTCGACGCCCACACCAAGCCCGAACTGGTCAAGCGCTGGCTCCTCGGACCGCCTGGCTGGACGATGCCGGTCTGCGAGATCGATCTGAGGGTGGGCGGCAGCTATCGCTACGTCTGGCATGGCCAGAACGGCAGCGAGATGGGGATGCGCGGCATCTATCGCGAGATCGTGCCTGCCGAGCGCATCGTGTGCACCGAGTCGTTCGACGACCCCTGGTACGAAGGCGAGGCCGTGGGAACGACCGTATTCGTCGAGCGGGGCGGCAAGACCACCCTCACGACCACGGTGCTCTATGCATCGAAGGAAATTCGCGACGCTGTCCTCAAGTCGCCGATGGAGCAAGGCGTGGCTGCGAGCTATGACCGGCTTGCCGATCTGTTGGCATCGGGGAGATGAACATGTCGGATAACAAGGCCAAAGGCACAAACAAAAGCGCAAACAAGCGCGATCTCATCGTCTCCCGCGTCTTTGACGCACCCGTCGAGCAGGTGTGGAAAGCCTGGACCGACCCAAAACAGGTGATGCAGTGGTGGGGGCCGGATGGCTTTACGTCGCCCAGCGCCAAAATAGATTTCCGCGAGAATGGAATCTCTCTTGTCTGCATGCGTGCGCCAAAGGAATGCGGCGGCCAAGACATGTACAGCACATGGGCCTACAGCAAGATCGTGCCGATGCAGAGCATCGAATACATCCATAACCTGGCCGATCAGGACGGCCGCAAGGCCGACTCTGTCACGCTGGGCTTGCCCCCGGACTTCCCCCAGGATCAGCGTAATCTTGTAAGCTTCAAGGCTGCAGGCGACAACAAAACAGAAATGACCGTCACGGAATACGATTGGACGGTGGGACAGATGCTGGCCTTGGCCGAAATCGGCTTGAACCAGTGCCTCGACAAGATGGAGGCAAGCTTTACCAGGGCTTAAACAAACTTGCCGCGCTGCCGGCATCGACATTTACCAGGGGAATCAAATGACAACTCAAATAACGACAACCAGTATGCCTCCCCGCCGCCTGCTGCGAAGCGCGGCCGCGGTATTCCTGGGGTTTTTCGCGGTCGTAGTTCTTTCGCTCGGCACCGACCAGGTGCTGCATGTGCTGGAGGTCTACCCGCCTTGGGGCGAGCCGATGTACGAGCCCGGCTTGAACCTTCTGGCGCTCGCCTATCGAACCGTTTACGCCGTCGTCGGAAGCTATATCGCAGCACGCTTGGCGCCTCACGCTCCGATGCGTCACGCTTTGGCGTTGGGGGCTGTAGGGCTCGTACTGAGCAGTGCCGGTGCGATCACCACGAGCGGCATGGACCTGGGTCCGAACTGGTACCCGATCGCGCTCGTGCTCACTGCCCTGCCCTGCGCCTGGCTTGGCGGAGTTCTGCACCGCGCAAGGCAGGCCGAACGATGAGCAAGCTGCTCATCGCATGACATTTGATAGTCAAATCAGCAGCAGACGGCCGCGGTAGCCGCGGGCTTGCCTGGCGCGGCCCTCGCGATTGGAAAGGGCTGCGCACTCGCGCCAGCATCGGCTGCACCTGGTTCTTGTAGACCGATTTACAAGAACCATGCCCAGGCCGCCACCACACCGGCGGTTTCCAGCCCCGGCGCAACGATCCGGCGCCGGCTTTCCCTGGCGATGTCGTCCTCCGTCGCCGCAATCTGCCCCGGTTTTGCATCCCCGCCCGCTTGCCTGAAGCCGACCATGACCCTGCGCGCCTTGGCGTCTCTCATGCCGGATGAGGTCAAGACGAACAAGAGACGGGCAAAAGAAAATATGTATAAAATGTTCTTGACCTTCCCATCGCTGGAAGGTCTATCGTAGAGGTACAGCATGTGGAGAAACCTCAATGGATACCGCCGTAAAAGCAACTGGCAATACTACCGACCTCACTTTCAAGGTGGAGGGCATGACTTGCGCGTCTTGCGTGTCCCGGGTCGAAAAGGCTCTTAAAGCCGTTCCAGGCGTGGAAAGCGCATCCATCAATCTTGCGACTGAAAAGGCAACCGTTCGCGCCAACATGGATATCGGTCTGGAATCGCTGTCTGCAGCAGTCGAGAAAGCCGGATACGAAGTACCCGGGGAGTCGGTTTCGCTATCCATTTCAGGGATGACCTGTGCCTCCTGCGTTGCGCGCGTTGAAAAAGCATTAAAAAAAGTACCGGGCGTGGTCGACGCATCAGTGAACCTTGCAACAGAGAAAGCGCAAGTCAAAGCCGTCGGAGTCAATGCAGAAGCGCTTGTTGCCACCCTTGTTGCCGCCATAGAAAAAGCCGGGTACGAAGCGGCTCCCTTGACCGGCGCCGCCCCGAAAAAGCAATCAGGCAGCGCTCTTCCCGCATGGTGGCCGGTAGCTGCTGCCGCAATCTTGAGCCTGCCCCTGGTTGCTCCGATGTTTGGCTTGCTCTTCGGCCAGGACTGGATGCTGCCGGGATGGATGCAGCTTGTATTGGCAACACCGGTGCAGTTCTGGCTCGGTGCGCGCTTCTACAAGGCCGGCTGGAAAGCGCTTCTTGCGCGCTCGGGCAATATGGACCTGCTGGTTGCGATCGGCACCACTGCGGCTTACGGCCTGTCGGTCGCCCTGCTTTGGCAACATGCCGGACATGGAATGACTCATCTTTACTTCGAGTCGTCGGCCGTGGTGATCACTTTGGTTCTGCTGGGGAAATGGCTCGAAGCGCGCGCGAAGTATCAAACTGTCGGGGCGATCCGGGCTTTGGAGTCCCTCCGTACGTCTGAAGCAATCGTCAGAAGAGACGGCAAGGAAATGCTTGTCCCGGTTGCAGAAGTGCGCGTCGGCGACGTGGTTGTGGTCCGGCCGGGCGAGCGCGTACCGGTCGACGGCAAGCTTATCGAAGGAAGCAGCCACCTGGACGAATCCCTCTTGACCGGCGAGAGTTTGCCTGTCGCAAAGACGGTTGGCGATGCGGTGACCGGCGGCGCGGTAAACGCCGATGGACTTCTTGTGCTCGAGGCGACTGCCGTCGGCGGGGCAACGATGCTTTCGCAAATCATCAAGCTGGTCGAAGACGCGCAGGCGGTTAAAGCGCCGATTCAACGCCTTGTCGACCAGGTCAGTACTGTGTTCGTACCGGTCGTGCTGCTTATTTCGGCCGTGACATTTTTCGCCTGGGGAATACTGACAGGCGACTGGCAACAAGCGTTGCTCAATGCCGTCGCGGTACAAGTCATCGCGTGCCCGTGTGCTCTCGGCCTAGCTACGCCAACGTCCATCATGGCCGGAACCGGCGTTGCCGCCAAATACGGCATCCTGATCAAGGACGCGGAGGCGCTCGAAACCGCACATGCGGTCACAACGGTAGCATTCGACAAGACCGGGACGCTGACCGAAGGAAAACCCTCCGTCATTGCCACCGAGAGCGCCGCACAGTCGCAACGACGTGTTCTGGAACTGGCCAGAGCCGTCCAGCAGTACAGCGACCATCCGCTCGCCAAGGCTGTCGAGGCCGAGGCGTCCAGGCATGGCATTGCCTTGCGTCCGGCATCCGCTGCCAAGGCATTGCCGGGACGCGGTGTACAAGCCGACGTCGGCGGCGTGACGGTTTATCTCGGCAACAAGCGTCTGATGCAGGAGATGAATCTATCCACCATCGGCATGGACGATGCAGCACAGGCGCATGAGAACGCAGGGCGTACCGTCTCATGGCTTGCGGTCAAGACCGCAGGCGCAATGGAATTGGCGGGTCTGATTGCCTTTGGCGATACACTGAAGCAGTCTGCAAGAGAAGCTGTCGCAAGACTCTCTGAAATCGGCGTTGCCTCTGTCATGCTGACCGGCGACAACCAGGGCAGTGCTAGGGCCGTCGCATCGGCAGTCGGCATCACCGAATTCAAAGCGGAAGTACTTCCTGCCGACAAGGCAAATGTTATCGCGCAGCTGAAGAGTGGCGGCCGGAAGGTCGCGATGGTCGGTGACGGTATCAACGACGCACCGGCACTTGCGGCGGCCGATGTCGGCATAGCGATGTCCACCGGTACGGACGTGGCGATGCACACGGCTGGCATTACATTAATGCGCGGCGACCCGACGCTGGTGGCCGATGCTATCGACATTTCCAAAAAAACTTATAACAAGATCCGGCAAAACCTGGGGTGGGCGTTTATCTATAACATAGTCGGAATACCGTTGGCCGCATTCGGTTACCTGAATCCGGTCATTGCCGGCGCCGCCATGGCGCTTAGCAGCGTAAGCGTCGTGACAAACGCATTGCTCCTTCGTAATTGGAAACCGAAACAGGCAGGAGAACAGTCATGAATATTGGCCAAGCAGCAGAAGCGTCGGGCGTCACTGCGAAAATGATCCGGTACTACGAAAGCATCGGTCTCATGACCGAGGCAAATCGAACCGACGCAGGCTACCGACAGTACACCGACAATGAAGTGCAAACCCTGCGCTTCATAAAAAGGTCGCGCGACCTGGGCTTCTCGATAGAGCGCATCAAGCTGCTGCTCGGACTATGGGAAGACCGGAGTCGGAAAAGCTCCGACGTGAAGAAGCTGGCTCGTCAATACATCGCGGAGCTTGGCCAGGACATCGAAAAGCTCCAATCGATTCGCGACCAGTTACAGCATTTGGCTGACTGCTGCCACGGAGATCACAGGCCCGACTGTCCGATTATCGACGACCTGGCTAAAGCGGGGCGTCACCATAAAAAAGCATTAAAAACGGCTTGACCTTCCCGCCGTGGGCAGCGCTATCTGCGCCGTCCGACATTAATCAAGTTTAATACTTTCTTCACGTTCACGATAATACCTGTTGCGTAGACTTGAGCTCATGGATCGAACAGTGATCCAACGCTGATTCAGGCGAATTTACTCAACCTCGTAACTAACAGGATATCGATCATGACATTAAGAAAAATGTATATTGCCCTTACGATTGGCACCATGTTTGTCGCCCTCAGTTCCGGCGCTTATGCCGATGAGACGTCGGGCAAAACAAGAGCCCAGGTAAAGGAAGAACTGCACCAAGCCATTGAACAAGGAAAGTATCCGCGACCCGAGTATGTCGATTGGGCCGTAGAGGCTCCACGCGGCACGCTCTCCCGCGCCGAGGTCCAGGCTCAAGCTGGCCAGTCGCCAATCTTCAAAGTGCTCAAGCCCGGCGATACATACTTCGGCGGCTGATTGATGGCTCATGTCTGCCTGCATGCGCTTCAATCTTTTACCCTTGCGCCAATGCCTGGGACTTCCACCAGTCAAATCGGAAAACCCCTCTGGTTCATCGCTTGACATCAGGCCAGAGGGGTTTATATTGCTCCCGAAGCAGCCTACACAGGTCGTGCAGGGAATACCATGCGAAATGTAGTCTCGCCATCAGGAATGCTTTCGACATCTACCCGGCCTCCGTGCAGTTTCATAATGGACTGCACAATCGCCAATCCTAACCCGGCCGATGTTGCCGACTGACTGCGTGCTTGATCGACTCGGTAAAAGCGATCAAATATCCGGGGAAGATGCTGAGCATCGATGCCGACGCCGGGATTCGTTACACTGATGATGGTCGCGTCAGCCGATTGCTCGGTGCGGAGGTGAATCGCCGCTCCAGGCGCAGTATAGCGGATGGCATTGGCCACAAGGTTATTCACCGAGCGCCGGAACAGTGCGGCATCGGCGGCGACAGTGCCGTCCCCCTGCACTGCAAACCGCACTCCAGCCTCCTCGGCGATTCCTTCAAAATATTCCGCAATCCGCTGCAATTCACTTGACGCGTTCAGCCGCTCTCTGGATAGCGCGATCTGCGCGTTATCTATCCTGGCAAGAAACAGCATGCTCTCCACCATGCGCACCAGCCGATCATATTCCTCCAGGCTGGATGAAAGCAATGCCTGGTATTCCTCATCAGAGCGTTGCTGAGACAATGCCACCTGAGTCTGTATGGTCAAGTTGTAGAGCGGAGTACGCAAATCATGCGCCAGGTCAGCGGAAAATTGTGACAGCCTTTGAAAACTATCCTGCAAACGGTCAAGGACCGCATTGAACGACTGTACCAAGGCTTGCAGTTCGCCTGGGGCGGAGTGGGCGTCCAGGCGCTTTTCCAGTCGTTGCGCAGTAATCGAAAGCGCTTGCCTTGCGATGGCCCGGACGGGACGCAAAGCGTGTCGGACCACGAGATAACCCAACAGCGCTGCCAGGATCGCGCCGGTCAACATTGCTCCAAGAACCTCACGGCGATACTCTGCCAGTATTGCCATCCTGTCCGATGCAGTGCGCGCCACAATAATCTGCACCTGCTCGGACGAATTTCCCAACGTACCCCATGCGGATAGTATTCGTGCAGATCTATCCGGAGCAAATGACCACACCCTTAAGGAGCCGGCATCGGGCGTTTTGTCTGCAGGCACAATCGGGATAATCGGTATTTCCGGCAAGTCACTGACGCCGTTTTGATTGCGCATCAATATTTGGCCATCTGCCGACCGCAATATGACAACCAGGCCGCCAGGTCCGGTAGCAGCATCAATAAATCGATGCTGATCAGCCTTGACGGCTTGTACCGTCGGCGTCTCCGCTAAAATACGACGAAATTGCTCAATTCTTCCAATCAGTTGATGGTCATCGCGTAATTCCAGCTGTAACCCCAAGGATCGGTAAAGATAACCGCCCATTGCTGCAAACGTAAGGATGGCGGCAGCTGCAAACAGCAATGCCAGCCGCGCGGTCAGCGTCGTTGGATGAAAGAATTTCAACTCCTTTCCTTCAGGACGTAACCCATTCCGCGGACTGTATGGATTAATTTGACGGGATATAAATCGTCAACCTTGGCGCGCAGGCGCCGTACCGCGACATCCACCACGTTGGTATCGCTGTCGAAGTTCATGTCCCATACCTGCGAGGCAATCAATGAACGAGACAATACCTCTCCCTTACGTTTTACCAGGAGGCGTAACAAGGCAAATTCTTTTGCGGTCAGGTCGATGCGGTTGCCGCTGCGCGTGACGCGACGCCTCAAGACGTCAATTTCCAAATCCGCAGCTTCCAGCCGTTCCGCTTCCCGGATAGGACCTCGCCTGAGTAATGTACGGATTCTTACCACCAGTTCTGCAAATGCGAACGGTTTGACCAGATAGTCGTCGGCCCCTAGCTCCAGTCCTTTAACGCGGTCTTCGACTTCGTCACGGGCAGTAAGAAATAACACCGGCGTTTCCTGAGTCTTGCGCAGTTCCTGCACCACGCGCCAGCCGTCCATCCCCGGCAACATGACATCCAAAACAATCAACTCGTACGATTCTGACGTGGCCAAATGCAGTCCGTCCGGGCCCGTTTGCGCCCAATCGACGATAAAGCCGGATTCGGTAAGTCCCTTACGCAGGTACTCGCCAGCCTTCGGTTCGTCTTCCACTACCAAAATCCGCATGCTTCGCTTCCATCGTAGTTTCTCGTTATTTTCTACGATAACGGCAGTAGAGCAGATTACAAATTATTAATGTTCCTGTAATGATCCGGTTGAACGGCTTATCATAAAAGGGCAAACTTTTCTGTCCTGCGGTCGTATGCTAAACTAAAACAATGATTCGATTTTTCAAGACATTGCTTATTTGGATACTGGTGCTTGCGCTTCCTGCGCAAGCGATGGCTTCCGCTGTCAAGCTGTCTTGCGGGCCGGCGCATTACAATGCAGTGCAAGTCGTCCATGCAGCGGACGGACATCATCACGATGGTGCAACCGCTCATTCCGGTATGGACAGTGTCTCATCTGATGCTACGGCGAGCGCGGACAACTCGCCGACAAAGCCAAACATCCATAAAAGCTCATTTTGCAGTGCCTGCGCAGCCTGCTGCGTTGGTGCGACCGCACCGCCATCAATTTCATTTCTGACACCTGCCTATAGCAGTTCAGAGCTTGTTGTTATCTCTCCCGCCCCCTTGGTCACCGGATTCATCCCGGCTGGCCTGGAACGTCCTCCCAAACGTAATTTCGCTTAATCGACACAGAGCTCTCTGTG
>DASYKE010000132.1:0-4193 GCA_035995725.1 Burkholderiaceae bacterium
AATGTAGCCCCGTTATCATGAATCGGTAGTTTTTTCATATGTGTATCAAGATATTTAGTGCTCATATGTAATTAATCAGATGCAATAAGCTTGATATTTATCAAAAATTTCCGCCCGGATACAAGTAATATTCTTTTTGGAAATTTTCTTAAACCATTACCGGATAGGTGAATATGGCTACCAAACCCTCTACCGAGCAGGTAATTACGGATTTGATTGACACATTTTATGAAAGAGACCTGACTGTTCGCGAGAAATATGTTTTCAGAGAATCGCTGCGCGGCTTGGTACGGCTTGCAAAATCAGAACAGATGCTTGAGATGAAAGCGAACGTGAAAAAGCTGACAGGGGTAATTACGCCCACAGTGCAACGTCGCACAAAAGCTGATCAACACACGGGATCCATGCCGAGGCGTTTACCGCAACAGCTCGAATTCAATCAATTCTATTAACGCTTGTACAGCATCGTGCATCGGCGTGTCTCGACGGCATACCGGAAACGCTGAATCGCCCCACAAAGCAAAAATATGAATTGAAGCGGCTTAATTTTGGCGCCGCCATGCTAGACGAAAGCAAAAGATTGCTGTCCAGCCCGGAATTGGGAAAATCAAAAAACTGCCATTACAGCCGCGTCGAAAATACCAATACGATCAGTCAGGGATTTTTATTTTTTGCTGGCACGGTTTAATGAAGCCGGTTGCTGTTCAGCAGGCGTGATGCGCGTCGAAGCAAGCTTCGCTTCTGCGGTTTTGGGAGGATCAGTTGCCGTAGCTGATGCGGACTGTCTTTTGCGCGAACCGAATGTGTGCGAGTAAACCCAGGTAAATTCCGCGCCCATCAGGAATATCTGGGCAGAGTAATACACCCAAACCAGCACAACTACCAGCGAACCGGCAGCACCAAAGCCGGAGGTAACGCCGCTTTTGCCGATATAAAGGCCAATCAGGAATTTTCCGGCAGTAAACAACAGTGCAGTAACTGCCGCGCCAATCCATACATCGTGCCAGCGAATATGCACCCGCGGCATGATCTTGTAAATCATTGCGAACACAGCAGTCGTCAGCACAAAGCTGATCGAAAAATTGACCAGGTTCGCAAGCGCTTCCCAGCCGGCGAACAAAGGCCCCCACCATTTTCCCAAGGCCGCCAGCGCGGCGCTGAACACCAGCGATACCGTCAGCAGAAAACCGATTCCAAGTATCATTCCAAAGGATAGCAGTCGCGAACGGATCAATCCCCAAATCCCCGTGCTCCTATCCCTTTCCGGCGCACGCCATATCCGGTCCAGCGCATCCTGCAGTTCGGTAAATACGGTGGTGGCACCGATCAGCAGCAAGACTACGCCGACAATGGTGGCGGTCGCGCTTTCTGCCGGCTTGCTGACGCTTTCGAGCAAGCCCTGCACCGCTTTGGCTCCCTGCTCACCCATCAGGCTTTGCAACTGACCGATGATTTCGCCGCGGGCCGCTTCCGCACCAAAAATGAGGCCGGCTATCGAAATCACGATCAGCAAAAGCGGTGCTATCGAAAACATCGTGTAGTACGCCAGCGCCGCGCCCATGCTTTGCGCATAGTCGTCAACCCAGGATGAGAAAGCAGCCTTGACGAGAGCAAGGATTTGTTTGATGTTCATACGAACGAAATCGGCTCGATAAGGCATTGCAATGTTCCGGGCATTGTTCTTTACCTCTTTGACGGCCTCATGCCGCGGCCGTGTCGATCCACACCGGCTAAGGCCCCAGATATCGCGGGTCCGGGGCAATATACGCCGTCACTTCGTGATCAAGCATGCCTGCAGGCGCGACCCGGGTCAGATCGAACGCCCAAACATTGAGCGAGCCACTAAAATTCCACGCGAACGCCTTATCGCCCACCACAAATTTTACAATCTGCCCACCTTCCACGTTGACGTACCTGTTGTTCGGATTGATTACGATAGTGCGTGTCGCTGCCGACGGCGGCGCCGGATCACCCAGGAGATCAATGCGGTTTTCGGCAGCAGTCGAAGACAAGCCCGCTATGCATAACATCAGTGAACAAATCATCGGAAAAAGTAATTTATGCTTCATGGCAATATTTAATTATAAAAAAACGGTATAGCCAATCTCTGATAAATAGCAATGGTTTGTGGACCGTGCGATTCGTTGCCGTGTGTTCTTATATAAGTTTGTAATGACCATGCAGCCAAGCGACCGGTGAAGATATCGCCGCCTTGATTTACATCAAATTCGCGTAAGTCTTAATGATCATATATTTGGCTCGTTTTATTGCCGGTTACCCACATTATTGTCCACCGTTCATGTGGATAAATTATCTATCGTATCCGATACATCTTATACAAGCTTGGCCGAAGCAACGGACTCCGAAAAAGTCGCAGATCATATCGATGCGCCGGCTTTCAGCGCCGACAACGGACCAGGCGACTTTCCGCGCGTGCGCTGCACGGCGGCGGCAGCTTCATCCATCTGCGCCAGCGTACTGCTGTCGATCGGAATGGCGCCTGCGCGAGCGATCCGTGCCGCCTGCTCCGGTTCGCCCGGCATTAGAATCGCATCGCTGCCGTCACGCAACGGGGCCGATTGCACCCATTCCACGAACGCGTTGGCCTCGTCGCCGAATACGGCAGCCGTGCCCATGCGTTTTGGGTCGAATACAATCGCCAGCATATTGTTCCAGACCGCATGCTTCATCTTCAAATTTGCCGGCCGCGTGGTATCGCCGCCGGTGAGAGCGGCGCCCAGCAGCTCGCACACCATTGCGAGCGCATACCCCTTGTGGCCGGCGAACGGCAGCAGCGCGCCTGGCGGCGTCCCGGCGGGTGGAAACATCACGCCGGGATCATCGGTGTATGCGCCATGCTGATCGAGCAGCGAATCGGCAGGCACCTTGACCTGCTTGTTGTATGCGACACGGACCTTGCCGAGTGCAATCGCACTGGTCGCAAAATCAAGCAATATCGGCGCGCGGCCAGGTACCGGAATGCCGACGGTAAACGGATTGGTGACGAAACGCCCCTCTCTGCCTCCATGCGGCGCAACGATCGGTTTGCTGATCGCATTGACAAAATGCACCGATACCATCCCGGCGGCAACCGCCTGTTCGGCCCAATGTCCGACACGGCCGAGATGATGCGAATGCTTCAGGCCCATCACGCAAACGCCGTGCTCGCGCGCCCGTGCGATGGCGAGTTCCATTGCCTCATGTGTGACGGCCTGCCCCATGCCGCGCTGACCGTCGAGCGTCAACATCGTGCCGCCGTCCTGCGTGATGGCGACATGCCGGTTCAATTTCAATTCGTCGGCCAGCCATGAATTAACGTAGCGCGGCACCATGCCGACACCGTGCGAATCGTGGCCGGCAAGATTGGCGCCGACCAGGTGATCGGCGGTCAGCGCAGCCTCCCTTGCGTTGGAGCCAACCGCCAGCCAGAGGTCAACCACCCAGCGATGCAGGGCGGCAGTGGGAATCAGATGTTCTTCCATGATGGGTTATTGGAGTTTTAGAAATCGGTTTAAATCAGGGTTGCAGGAGAGCCCGGCCCATCGACAGGTCCGAGCCCGGTGTTCCGGCAGTCATTCGGCGCAGCGGAGAATCGACGAGGATGGCTTTGCCGCTTATCTTGCCATCTGCTCGGCCTTGATATTCGCACTCCTGGTCACCCGCGCCCATTTCACTACTTCGGTTTGGAACATCGGCATCAAGCGATGGCAAGGGCTTAATCGCGCTTGAAACGCACGGACAGAGCGCTGCTGGCACCCTTGAGCATCCCAAGATCGGACCCGACGGCGGTGACCTGAATGCCCATGTCGAGATAGCGCTGCGCATCCGCCTCGATTGGCGCAAGGATGCCTACCGCCTTGCCGTGCGACTTGGCGCCGGCGATGATTTGCAACATCGCCTGCTGCACCTCCGGATGCGACGGTTTACCGAGATGCCCTAATGCAGCGGACAGGTCCGAAGGCCCGATAAAGAGACAGTCAATTCCATCCACTGCAGCAATGTCGGTGCTGGCTTCCACCCCGGCCCGGCTTTCGATCTGTGCAATGACGCAAATATTGTCGTTGATACGCGAAAAATAATCCGGCTCATAGCCGTATCGGTTGCTGCGCTGCGCCACCGAAACACCGCGAATGCCCTGTGGCGGATAACGGGTAGCGGCGACCGCAGCCTGTGCCTGCTCTGCCGACTCGATG
>DASYKE010000133.1:0-9663 GCA_035995725.1 Burkholderiaceae bacterium
GTTTGAGAAGGAGGCTTCCCATAGCGACGTAAATCATTTGTTCGGAAACGTCGATCCGCTGCTCGTAGTCTCGTACCAGGCGACGCCAGTTCATCATCCAGCCGAAAGAACGTTCCACCACCCAGCGGCGGCGCAACGGCACAAATGTATGCTGATCGTTCATTTTGCGTACGACCTCGACCACAAAGTCAAGCAGCGCCGCCTTATCCATCACTGCAGCGCGATCATAGGCACTGTCAGCAAACAAATGCTTAAGCCATGGCCAGCGCTGCCTGACTGCCTCCAGCACCTTTTGCGCACCGGCTGCATCGGAGATGTCCGCCGTGGTCAGATTGACCGTCAACAGCCGACCATCGGTATCCACGGCGATGTGGCGCTTTCGACCAACAATTTTCTTTCCAGCGTCATACCCGCTTTGCTGTGCATGCGGCGCCTTGACTGACTGGCTGTCGAGCACACCAGCCGTCGGTTCGACATCGCGCTCACAGCGCTCTCGATCGGTCATCAAGGCGATGTCATGAATCAGTCGAAACAGCAGGCGCCGAACGAATCGTCGAAACCACCAATACACCGTTTGCCACGGCGGGAAATGAATCGGCAGCATGCGCCAGCCGCAGCCTGAGCGAACCAGATAGCGGATCGCATTGACCACTTCCCTCAAGTCCACGTTGCGCCGTCGTCCGATGTGTGCCGACTGCGGCAACCAAGGTTCGATCGCTTCCCATTCCTCATCCGTCAAATCGCTGGGATAGCGCTTTAACTTCTTCGCCCGCACCACCGCTCGTTCCCTCTGCTCCTTTGTCCACATGGCAATACCTCCTACGCCTTTTTGCGCATCAGGCAGCCAGATTAGTTCGCCTTTTTGGAATTTTCAAACAGGCTCTTAGTGATGTATCGAATCGTTTCGCGTCCCATCGTAAGGCTGCAATGGCTCCAGCGCCGGACCCTCGATGACTTTGCCGTCATAGCAAAAACGGCTGCCGTGACACGGACAATCCCAGCTGCGCTCGGCGCGGTTCCAGTGCACGATGCATTTCAGATGCATGCATACCGGCGACAATATATACAGTCGGCCGCTTTCATCACGATACACCGCCATCTTGTCGCCATCGACATCGACCAGTTCACCTTCTCCCGGCGCTACTTCCGCGAGCTTTTTCGCAGCCGCCCCTTGCGCATAATCCTTGATATAAAAACTGGCAACATTCAGATTTTCCTTGAAGAAATTCTTTGCCGACTTCAGCGGTGTAAACCGGCGTGGTGAATACAACTCGGAAAACGGGCTGCCCGTTCCGGTAATTTCATCGGCCAAAATAATGGCGGTCAGCGTGCCGTAAGTCAGGCCGTCGGCGGCAAAACCGGAAGCCAGATAAAGACGCGACGATCCCGGAGCAAGGCCGATATACGGCAAGCCGTCCGCCGCCCGGTAATGTTGCGCAGACCACTGGAAAGCAATTGCCTTGACATTGAAACGTGCCCGCAGCGATGCTTCCAGCGCGAGATAGCCAGCTTCGGTATCCTGATGCTGCCCGGTCTTGTGCTTTTCTCCGATCATCAATGCATACGGTCTGCCTTGCAGTTCGACCAAGCGAGTCGAACCCTTCGGCGTACCGGCGCTCCAGAAAATTCCGCCGGGCAGCTGGCGCTCACCCAATAGCGCCGCAACTGCGTATTCCCGATAAGGCCCCAGTTCGGTCTGAAGCACATTGAAGCCTTTCGGCGTGTGCGTCGCCATCACAATTTTCTCTGCCTTGACGGTACAGGAGGCGGTTCTGACCACGCCTTGCTGCTCGTCGATATCCAGTACCGGCGAATCCTCAAAGATCAGGCAATCGTTCGAGCGAATCGCGTTGGCCAGTTGGCGCACATACTTGAGCGGATGGAACTGCGCCTGATTCTCGATCACCAGCGCCGCTTTTACCGGATACGGCAACGGCAGGTCGCCGGTCAGCCGTGCAGCGAGACCCGTATCTATCGCAGCCTTGTATTCGTTCTCGATCTGATCGATTTCCGCGCGCAATCCCTGGCTGCTGTACAACACCCATGGTTGCCGCGAAAACTCGCAGCCGAGGCCATATTCGGCGATATTTCTTTCAATCAGATCGATCGCCGCTTTGCGTGACTGCACAACTGCCCTGATCTTGTCGCCACCCCATTTTTTGCCCAGCCTGGACATCGATTCATCGACCGGTGCGTAGAGATTGCCGGTCGAATGGCCGGTAGTGCCATGGCCTATTTTCATTGCTTCGAGGACGGCTACGCGTTTGCCGGCACGCACCAGCTGCGCCGCCGTGGTGATACCCGTTATGCCGGCACCGATGATCACGGTATCGACAATCAGGTCCGACGCCAGCATCGGAAACCTCAGTGGATCTCCCTTGGCACTCCAGATCGAGCGTCGTGGCAACTCTGGCGAGCTTGCCGCCGATGCCTGTTTGCTTTCGAGCATGCCTGTTCCCGTCAATAGCTTTTCGATTTTTTCATGCCGATCATGTCGGACGATTCCTGTCGGCCGACGTCACGCAGCAGTTTTGAAATCCTTGCCTTTCCATCAGGTACGGATTACATGGCGCTGCATTATCGGCCCCTGCCCATTCTCGTAGTGAAACAGCGGGCGCGACGAATAGATGAATAATGCCTTTTGCACATCGGATGCCAAGATTGCGGGCATAACTTGGGCTTTCGGCTTGGGAGGTGCCTGTGGCGGCACAGGACGATTGGGAGATTTGTTACAGCTCGACAGGATGCAGGTCAGCAGGACAATCATTAATGGATTTCTATAGCGTGACGAAGAGATGGAAAACCGATCATCATATTTTTTCATCGTGGCACTTTCAAATCAGGGAATTTAAAAACGCATATCCACAGCATCGGTTTTATATTATTGGTATAAAAACGACGCGATTCTTTAAATCGATACATAGCATGCGGCACTGACAAGCGTGTCGTGGACACCGACGCATGGCGCCAGGCGCTTATCCGATCAACTGGATGTATTGCCACCCATGCAAACTACATGCCTGTTTTCATTCTTTCTCGCAGGATATTAAAAAATATAATGTAATGAATTGCTAGTCACACCATCGAACCGATATCCGACGCGCTGGTCGGAAAGGCAAACATCATCGTTTTCAAATCTCCGGCAGTGAGATCATGGCGAATGGCCAAGGCAAACAGATTGATAACCTCTTCCGCGTGCGGCCCGACCAGATGCGCACCAAGTACATGGTCCGTTTGCTCTTCTACCATTACTTTGAATCCGTAAACCGGTTCGGCAGCCTGGCGGGCGGTAAACCAGTCGGATGCCTTCAGGCTGTTCGTATGGAACTTGAGGCCCTTGTTGCGCGCCTGCGCTTCACCCAGCCCTACGGCTGCGATGGGCGGAATGGTGAAAGCCACGCTCGGCACGCCCCTGTAGTCAGGTTTGTGACGGTTGCCTTCGAGCAGGTTGGCCGCGACAAGATTCGCGTCGTAGCTCGACACAGGTGTTAAAGGCGGGCCCATCTGTGCCGCGTCTCCCGCGGCATAAACTGCCGGGTTGGTCTCGCTCTGCAAATATTCATTGAGTTTCAGTCTCCCATTCTCTACCGCAACGCCAGCCATCTGAAGGTTGAGGGTATCGAATGCGGGACGGCGCCCAGCCGCATGAACCACCAAGTCTGCGTCGACACTCATACGCTGGCCATTCGCGGAACCATATACGATGTAAGCGTTGCCTGTCTTCTCGATCGCCTCGACCGGCGCACGGGTACGCACATCGATGCCACGCGCTTCGAATGACTCCATCAACCAGCCCACCAGATCCGGGTCGAACTGTTTCAGCATCCGCTCGCCACGATGCAGAATTGTGACGCGTGCGCCGGCATGCACGGCAATGTGAGAGAACTCCGATGCGATATAGCCGCCGCCTATCAGCGCGATGCGATGCGGCATTGAATCAAGAGAGAGGAATTCTTCGTTGGTAACCAGATGTTCTTCTCCGGGAATGCCGAGCTTGACCGGCTCCGCCCCCGATGCGATCAGGATGTATTTTGCTTCCAGCGTTTCCTTCCCTACCTGCAGCGAATTTCTGCCGGTGAAGCGGGCTCGCCCGTGATAGGTGTCGATGCCCTTCTCGATAAAAAAACGCTCGCGGTTTTCCGGTATCGGATCGGTGAAACTTCGTTTGAAGGCCATCAGTTCCTGCCAATCGATATGAACATCGCCGCCGACGCCTTTGCTGCGCATGCGATGGGCATGGTCAACCACATCGGCGCCGCCGATAAGCAATTTTTTAGGATCGCAGCCGCGTAATGCGCAAGTGCCGCCGAACGGCCGAAAATCAATGACGGCGACTCGCCAACCGGTTTCACGCACTCGCAAGGCGACCACCGTTGCCGCTGTTCCGGTTCCAATGACTGCCAGGTCGTATTGCTTAGACACGGCATTTCTCCTGATTCCGTGGGCTGAAAATGCATCAGCACAGTTACGAACGAAACTGCGCAAATGCTCACCGTCTCGCAGCTTTCACAAGGCCAACCGTGATGTTTGATCTGACCGGATTTGCCGCCAGTCGTTCCGGCCATGCGCACGCCTCCTTTTCATAGTGCCTTCGCGCAAAATCAGCTCCAGGCCGACTGGGGATATGATCTTCCAGCTCTTCACCGCTTTTCGCCGGAGAAGTCAATGTGCACCGGCGGGGCCTGGGGGCTGAAGCAACACGCTGTCGGGCAGCTTGCCGGCGAATCTGGTTGTATACGCCGCAAACCGGGGTTGCCTGAAGTAAGCAATGGTGTGTTCGAGACCTTCTTGCAATCCCGTCTTTGGCTGCCATCCGAGCAAACTTTTGGCAAGCGTAATATCGGGGCGACGGCGTTCCGGATCATCGCTTGGCCGAGATTTGCATACAATCGTCGAATGCGATCCGCACATCGCGATAATAGTCTTCGCCAGATCCAGCATGGTGCATTCAACCGGGTTGCCCAGATTGACCGGACCAACCACGTCGTCCGGGCTCTTCATCAGCCGGTCGAATCCGTCGATCAAGTCATTGACATAGCAGAACGAGCGTGTTTGCAAGCCATCGCCATAAATCGTGATCGGCTCGTGCGCAAGTGCCTGCATGATGAAATTGGACACTACCCGGCCATCGTTCGGATGCATGCGCGGGCCATAGGTATTGAAAATGCGCGCGATCTTGACCCGCAGATTGTGCTGGCGCCGATAATCCATGAACAGAGTTTCAGCGCAGCGCTTTCCTTCGTCATAGCAGGAGCGCAGTCCGATCGGATTCACATGGCCCCAATATTCCTCGGTTTGCGGATGCTGTTCCGGATCGCCATACACTTCGCTGGTCGATGCCTGTAATATCCTGGCTTTGACCCGCTTGGCCAGACCGAGCATGTTGATCGCGCCATGCACGCTGGTCTTGGTGGTCTGCACCGGATCGTGCTGATAGTGAATCGGCGATGCCGGACAGGCGAGATTGTAGATTTCATCGACTTCGACATAGAGCGGGAAAGTCACATCGTGCCGCAACAACTCGAACCGAGGGTGGTCGAGCAGATGATCGATATTGCGCTTGCTGCCGGTATAAAAATTATCGACGCATAGGACATCATGCCCTTGCGCCAGCAGGAATTCGCAAAGATGCGAACCAAGAAAGCCGGCACCGCCGGTGACCAAAATGCATTTGCAATGGGTTTCTTTCACCGGTCATGCCTCCCTGCCTTGGCCGGCACCGACACCCGGCTGCTGCAATACCCCGGCTGGCGCGGCATGCCGGGCATGAACGCGCCGGATTGTACTGCCGGATAACAAATCGCCCGCCTCGATCCATACCATATCAGCCGAAACTTCCTGTGCGCATGGATGATCTGCCAGCGGGCAGCTGAAATGCATGCATGGTCGACAGGAAACCGGCTGGAATAACAAGCGGTGGCGCGCTCCGTCTAGCGGTGCCCAGCGCCGGGGGTCGGCGCCAGAACAGATAACGACGCTGGGAGTCGCAACCGCTGCCGCAATGTGCGAAATGCCTGTATCGTTGCATACCACCAGGCGCGCGCCGGCAACCAGCGCAGCCAATGCGCCGAGATCGGTTTTTCCGGCCAGGTCGAGTGCAGGCATGCGCATGTTGCGCAATACCTCTGCGGTAATATCAGCCTCCTGCGCCGCACCGGTCAAAACGACATGCAATCCGCTGCCGGCCAGACGATCGGCGATTTCAGCAAAGCGTCGCCGCGGCCAGCGGCGTGAAGGCAGTCGCGCACCGGGATGAATGCAGGCGTATGTGCCCGGTGCCGGAAGCCTGTCGGAACAGCGGCGCAGAGACCGGTAATCGGAGTCGGATACAGGAAACTCAAGCTGCGTGCCCTGCGCGGCCACACCGAGAAAACTCATCAGCCGCACATAACGCAATATCTCCTGCTCATGCTCGTCCCACAACAGGAAGCGCTGCGGATCCGGACAATACTGGCCGGACTGATAAAACCCGGCATTATGCGCAGCGCCGAACAATGCCGCCAGCGAGTTGGTCAGCGTGCCGCTGCCATGCATTTGCAGCACCAGGTCGAAGCGTCGCTGTTGCGCTGCAGAGATAAAATCCGGAAA
The DNA here is from genome assembly GCA_035995725.1 of Burkholderiaceae bacterium. GTDB lineage: Bacteria > Pseudomonadota > Gammaproteobacteria > Burkholderiales > Burkholderiaceae_D > JAQGLW01. Next base: position 6,589 of record DASYKE010000133.1, read on the forward strand.
TGCTTCCAGCACGGGCGCCTGTTCCGGCAATCCCGGAAAACCAGGAAATGCAAGATAGTCGTCGATATATCGATCGAAGCGCCGGGCAAAGCTTTCGGCCCAGGGCAAACCGATCAACGTGATACGCGCATGCGGAGCAGCAGCCCGAAGCATGCGCAACGCGGGAATCACGCATAGCATGTCGCCGAGTTGCAGTGCACGCAGTACCGCGATACTGCGCGGCGCAGAAAATGGCGGCCTGTCGAAAGAATTGGGCGCTCCGCCGGGGACATCCGTCCGGTTTTCCGTACCGTGCGTCATATCGATTTTTCCAGCATGAACGAACCGATCGCCAGCGCGTCGAGCGGTGTCGAGCAAAATGATTCGACCGCATCGCGCGGCGTGCATACTACCGGTTCGCCGCGCGTATTGAACGAGGTATTGATCAATACCGGCACACCGGTGCGCCGCGCAAATGCGCGCAATAAATCGTAATACGCGCAATGTTGCGACCGGTTGATGGTTTGTACCCGCGCCGTGCCGTCAACGTGGCGCACCGCCGGAATCTGTTCCACTTTGCTCGGCATGACGTCATACACAAACAGCATGAATGGTGCCGTATCGCCATTGACGAACCAGTTGGCGGCTTCCTCTTCCAGCACCACCGGCGCAACCGGCCGGAAATCTTCGCGGTCCTTGATCTGGTTCAGATGGCTTTGCATGGCTGCATCGACCGGCGACGCAAGGATGGAGCGCGCGCCCAATGCGCGCGGCCCGAATTCCATGCGTCCCTGGAACCATCCGAGTACCTTGTTCTGTGCAAGCAAATCGGCTGCCGCTTCGGCGATATCATCTACCTGCCGATATGGCAATTTCGTGTATTTCAAAAATTGTTCGATCTCCCGGTCGTCGTATGCAGGTCCGAGAAAAGCATGTTCCATCTGCCAGCGCCGCGCTGCAGGCGGACGCTGCTGCGAATCGATCCAGAGCGCCGTGCCCAGCGCCGTTCCTGCATCGCCCGCGGCCGGCTGCACCCAGACCTGCGAAAACTTTCCGGACTCGCGCACCTTGGCATTCATCACGCAGTTGAGCGCCACGCCGCCTGCCATACAGAGATTCTGCGCGCCGGTTTCGCGCTGCAGCCAATCGGCCATCCGCAGCACCGTTTCCTCCAGTACCAGCTGCAGCGAGCGGGCAATGTCCATATGATGCTGCGTCAGTTCGGTCCCGCGCACGCGAGCCGGACCGAACAGCTTTTCCCACTGCATCGGCATCACCTCGTATTCGCCCTCGCCCTGGTATTTGACGATATCGCGAAACAGCGGCGCGTAAATCGGCTGGCCGAATGATGCCAATGCCATCACCTTGTATTCATCCGACGAATGCAGAAAGCCGAGATAATCGGTAACCGCTTCATACAGCAAGCCAAGCGAATGCGGAAGATTGACCTGCTTGATGCGGCGGTACCGGCGATCCTCATAAACGCCATAACTGGTGGTCGCGACTTCGCCGCGTCCGTCCATTGTCAGGACTGCGCAGGAATCGAACGGCGCTGCCAGGAATGCGCTCGCTTCATGCGCCAGATGATGTTCGATGAAATGCCATCGGTACGGCCCGTCGTGGCGAGCACCGCGAAAACGCCGTTTCAGATGGTGAGGCACGCCGCCAGCAAGCTGGCGCGGCGCATTGACGATGTACGACAGAAACAAAGGATCCCACGGGGACTGCCAGGCCGATACATGGGCGGAAGGCCGCAACGGCAATTGAATCGACGCGGCGTCGGCATGGGGTCCGAGCAGAAGGTAAGGATCGTAGGAATAGCCAATATGCGCCACGTCGGTCAAATCGATATCGGCTTCCTGCAGACAATAATCGATTGCATGAAAAGGCAATTGCCATGTCGAAAAAGGTACTGGCCGCTTGCCGTGCTTGATTCGGGTAAAGCGTTCTTCTTCCGCAGCGGCGATGACATGTCCATCGGACACCAGGCAGGCGGAGCAATCATGATAGGCGGCGTTAATACCTAATGTATACATGTCTTCTCCAGCTAAATTTCATGGCCGATTTGCCCTACTAACCCGCCACGCTCGATTGCGGCGGATAAAGCATCGAGGGCGATAGCGCCTGGTCGTCGTAGATGACCTCGCTTTCCTGCGAAGCGGCCTTGATCGCCGCCTCGTACACAGCGGCAATTTGCGCCGCCACGCTGCGCCAGGTGAAGCTTTGATGAGCCCGCCGCATTCCGGCCCATCCCATTCGCTGTGCCGTCCGGGGACTGTCATGCAGCAAGGCCAGTTTTTGCGCCAGCGCTTCCGGATTATTCGGCGGCACCAGATAGCCGGTCTGGCCATCGACCACGGTACTCTTGATACCGCCTACCGCCGCGCCGACCACCGGCATGCCGCATGCCATCGCCTCGACCGGCGTAATGCCGAACGGTTCATACCATGGAGTTGTGACGAACACATTCGCCGCGCTGTAGTAATAACGCAGTTGCGAGCGCGGCCGCTGTCCGGTAAAGGTAACGCTTCGCCGAATGCCCAATGAGTCGGCCAGCGTCATCAAATGCCCGATTTCCGGCGTGCTGCCCGGGTCTGGCTCAGGTGCATTGCCGCCTACTACCAGAAGACGCGCATGCAGTCGGTGCTTTGCTTCGAGTATTGCCAATGCACGGATGACATTGTCGATCCCTTTGCGCGGTACCATCCGCCCCAGTTGCAGTATGACGAATTCATCTTCGTCGACGCGATCGCAGGGAATGCACAGCCCTAACTGCCGGCGCGCACCATCGGTCACCGGCCAGAATTCCTGGGGATCGAAGCCGCACGGCACCACATCGATCCGGCTGGCATCGGCGCCATACAGTTGCTGCATGTCCGCCTTGTCCTGCGGGCATTCGGCAATGATGCGGTCGGCCTCATGCATCAGATGTTCTTCGATGACAAATCTTACATCCGGAAACGCATCAGCCTGGCCCTGGCATAAACGTCTGACACGGCCGAGCGCGTGGAACGTCATTACAAAAGGCGTTCCCGTCGTTTTTTTTATCTGTTGCGCCACCATGCCGGACATGAAGAAGTTGGCGTGGATGATGTC
>DASYKE010000134.1:0-8365 GCA_035995725.1 Burkholderiaceae bacterium
GCTGGGGACCCAGGTGGAGATCTGACAAGAGCAGGCATGTGCCGCGCTGCCCGGTGCGCAATATCATTGCACGCTTCAAACCGAATCCGGCATGTACGACGCGCTGTACCCATGCATACCGGGGTTCCGCTCGCAACGGAAAATGCCAATTCAAATTCAAGCTTGACAATATTTCATCGAGCGATATAATGCCAATAAATGACAGCGCTGTCATATTAACATATTCATTAAAATCAGATACTTGCTAGCTTTATGCGTAGCGTATGAATACTCAAGCTGACAGCGCCTCAAAGATTTGCGCGTCGGAAAGGTCTCTGTCGCAATGATTTTGATCGGATGGCTTGAAGGGATGAACCGGTTCACCGGCAATAGCAACAGCAATGCTTGGCAATGTCGATCTTGCTGTTGTATTCCACTTATGCATCCTGCTCGTGATGCGGCGAAAGGTCCAGTCTTCCGCACCATTTGATGCAGGTCGTCGAGCGCAATTTTGCATGCCGCACTGATTACTCTGTTTATTAATCCGCCTATTTAGGGACCCATGAAAACCACACCAGTCACTCACGAAGACCTGATCCGCTCCGTTCTCGCCGTGCCGCCTTTGGCGCGCCATGCTGACCTCACTCTCAATCGCGCGGAAAACAAAAAGCAGATCGCTCATCTGGAGCAGGGCGGCGTGCGTACGCTGATGTATGGCGGCAATGCCAATTTCTATAACATCGCCGTATCCGAATATGCCGAAGTGCTCGATTTCCTGGAGCAGACCGCCGGTCCCGATACCTGGGTGATCCCGTCGGTCGGGCCGGATTACGGCAAGATGATGGATCAGGCGAAGATTCTGCGCGAGCGCAAATTCCCCGCACCGATGGTGCTGCCGCTGACCTTTCCCAGCACCGACGAAGGCGCCACCGACGGCATCCGGCATTTCTCCGATGCGGTCAAACGCCAAGTCATCGTCTATATCAAGAGCACGAACTTCCTGCAGCCTGAATCGGTCGGCGCGCTGGTGCGCGAAGGCCGGGTGGCCGCCATCAAATATGCGGCGGTACTGGACAATCCGGCAAAGGACGAATTCCTGACCCGGTTGCTGCAGCAGGTCGACAAACGCATTGTCATCAGCGGCATCGGCGAGCGCCCAGCGATCGTGCATCTGCGCGACTTCGGCCTGTCGGGCTTCACCTCCGGTTCGGTGTGCGTGGGTCCGCGCGGTTCGATGGCGATGCTGCGGGCGATCCAGGCCGGCCGTTTCGACGAAGCCGAGCGCATCCGCGCCGCGTACATGCCGCTGGAAGACTGCCGCGACGAACTCAGCCCGATCCGCGTGCTGCACGACGCCGTCACCGCCGCCGGCATCGCCGACATGGGGCCGATGCTGCCGATGCTGTCGCGGCTCGATGTGCAGCACCGCGCACGCGTGGCCAAGGCTGCCAGCGCACTGCTGGCGCATGACAATGCGTTGCGCAGCGCTCAATAATTCACGCGAACAGACTGAAAACAATATGAAACCACCACGCAAAAAGCCTGAGCAACTGCGCAGCCACCGCTGGTTCGGCGTCGATGACCTGCGCTCGTTCGGACATCGCTCGCGTGCCGCCCAGATGGGTTATCAGCGCGAAGACTATGCCGGCAAACCGGTGATCGCCATCCTCAATACCTGGAATGACCTGAATCCCTGCCACAGCCATTTCCGCGCACGTGCCGAAGATGTTAAGCGCGGCATATGGCAGGCGGGCGGTTTCCCGGTGGAAATGCCGGCCATCTCGATGGGAGAAACGTTCCAGAAGCCGACCACCATGCTGTACCGCAATCTGCTGGCCATCGAAACCGAAGAGCAACTGCGCTCGTATCCGATCGACGGCTGCGTACTGATGGGCGGCTGCGACAAGACTACGCCGGCATTGATCATGGGCGCGCTCAGCATGAATATTCCATCGATATTCGTGCCGGCAGGTCCCATGTTGCGCGGCAACTGGGCCGGCAAGACGCTAGGCAGCGGATCGGATGTCTGGAAATACTGGGCTGAACTGAAAGCCGGCAATATCACGCGCGACACATGGGGCGAAATCGAGAATGGCATCGCCCGCTCGGCCGGCACCTGCATGACGATGGGCACGGCCTCGACCATGACCGCGTCGGCCGAAACGCTGGGCCTGACCCTGCCTGGCGCAAGTGCGATCCCCGCTGTGGACTCGAATCACCAGAAGATGGCGTCAGCCAGCGGCCGCCGCATCGTCGACATGGTATGGGAAGACTTGAAGCCGCGCGATTTTCTCACCGCCAAATCATTCGATAACGCCGTGACTGCGGTGCTGGCGCTGGGTGGTTCGACCAATGCGGTGATTCACCTGATCGCGATGGCGCAACGCGCCGGCATCGAGCTCACGCTGCAACGTTTCGACGAACTGTCGCGCCATACGCCGGTCATTGCCAACCTGCAGCCGACCGGCAAGTTCCTGATGGAAGATTTTTATTACGCCGGCGGCCTGCCGGTATTCCTCAAGTCGCTGGGGCCGCTGCTGGACCTGGATTGCGAGACCGTCACCGGGGCAACGCTGAAACAGAATATCGCGAACGCGCAAAACTACAACGACGACGTGATCCGGTCGCTCGACAATCCGGTTGCCGCATCGGGCGGCATCGTGATCCTGCGCGGCAACCTTGCGCCCGATGGAGCAGTCATCAAGCCGGCCGCTGCGGAAAAGCGTCTGCACAAGCATACCGGCCGTGCAGTCGTGTTCAACAGCTACGATGAAATGAATGCGCGCATGGACGATCCCGAGCTCGATGTCGATGAAAACAGCGTGCTGGTGCTGCGCAACTGCGGCCCGCAAGGCGGGCCCGGCATGCCCGAGTGGGGGCAATTACCGATTCCGAAAAAGCTGCTCAAGCAGGGTGTGCGCGACATGGTGCGCATGTCGGACGCGCGCATGAGCGGCACTAGCTACGGCACCTGCATCCTGCATGTGTCGCCCGAATCGTATGTAGGCGGGCCGCTGGCGCTGGTACAGGAAGGCGACCTGATCGAGCTCGACGTTGAAAACCGCGTATTGAACATGCTGGTCGATGAAGCCGAACTGGCGCGGCGCCGCTCGGCATGGGTCGCGCCGCCAAGGCGATTCGAGCGCGGTTACGGAAAACTTTTCGTGCAGCATATTCAACAGGCGGACAAGGGCTGCGACTTCGATTTTCTCGAAGGCACGGCACCAACCGCCGACCCTGAAATCCATTAAGGATCAGATCCGACATGAAGCGATTCGCATACCGGTTTGCGCTGCCGTCCTGCACGCTTGCGGTATGCCTGTCGCTGCGTGCCGATGCGCGATTTTTGCCGGATACGGGCGCTGCCGCATCGATGCTCGCTAAAGGAGGTTAAGCTGTGGCTCTTACTTTTTTACCGGACAGATCCGCAATGAGCAACGGAAAGCGTATTCAAAAGCGCGGTCAGCGGCGCGACATGACCTTGGACGACGTAGCGAAGATGGCGGGAGTGGCCCCCATTACCGCCTCGCGGGCGCTTCACAAGCCGGAGCTGGTGTCTGCAAAAACGGTTGCCAGGGTGCGGGAAGTGGTCGAACGCATCGGCTATGTGCCGAACCTGCTGGCCGGCGGACTTGCGTCGCAAAAAAGCCGCCTGATCATGGCCGTGATTCCGACCACGATCAATCCCACTTTTTCCGAAATGATCGAAGGACTGCGAGACGAGTTGCTGGCAGCGGGCTATCACCTGATGCTCGGGCTGTCCGGCTACAGTGAAGAGCGCGAACGCGAATTGCTCAATGCGATAGTCAGCCGCCGCCCGGACGGCATCGTGCTGACCGGCGTAGTCCATTCGCCCACGTTGCGCCGCCAGATTACCAACGCCCGCATACCCGTGGTGGAAACCTGGGATCTGACTCCCACGCCGATCGATATGCTGGTCGGATTTTCCAATGAACATATAGGCCGCGCCGCTGCCGACTATCTGATTGATGGACAGCGCCGCCACCCGGCGCTGCTGATCGCCAACGATGCCCGCGCAACGGCGCGGCGCGAAGGTTTTTACGCTGCGGTTGCCGCGCGCGGGCTCACGGTCGCGGGCTGCGAAGTGGTGCCGGCCCCGACCACGGTCGGTGCCGGCCGCGCCGGCATACGGCGTTTGCTGGAATCCAATCCGGAGATCGATGCGGTTTTCTGCTCTTCGGACCAGCTCGCGCTCGGTGTATTGCTGGAAGGAGCCGCCACCGGTATCGCCATTCCGGAACGCGTGGCGGTAATGGGCTTCGGCAACCTCAATTTTTCCGCCGACACCTGGCCGACGCTGACGACTGTCGCAGTCGAAGGCGAACGCATCGGCAGAGAGGCGGCGCGCTTTCTGCTGGACCGCATCGCGAATCCGGAATCCGCAAGCAATCCGATGCCTCGGATTCTGGATGTCGGATTTCGCATCATCAAGCGCGAAAGCGCTTGAGCGGCGGCAATTTCCATGTGCCGATTTACGCAAGAAGCAGTGTCCATGTAACCCAGTGCGATGTGCTCTCAAGACAAACGGGCAGATTTCGTTGAGGTATTGATTCATTAAACATTCAAGCGAAAAAACATGAAACAGAATTACATCAACGGCGAGTGGATCGACGGCGCGTCAAACTCGTCCAATATCAATCCGTCCGATACCTCCGATGTGATCGGACAGTACGCGCAAGCCGATGCCCGGCAGGCCGACCTGGCGATCGCCGCGGCAGCTGCCGCAGCGCCTGCCTGGGGATTGTCGAATGTGCAGATGCGCGCCGATGCGCTCGACCGGATCGGCACCGAAATTCTGGCACGCAAGGAAGAACTCGGCAGGCTGCTGTCGCGCGAAGAAGGCAAGACCTTGCCCGAAGGCATAGGCGAAGCCGGCCGCGCCGGATATATCTTCAAATTCTTTGCGCAGGAATGCCTGCGTCTGCGCGGCGAAAAGCTGCCGTCCGTGCGTACCGGCCTGGACATCGAAATCACGCGCGAACCGGTCGGCGTGGTCGGCATCATCGCGCCCTGGAATTTCCCGATTGCGATACCTGCATGGAAAATTGCCCCGGCACTGGCGTACGGCAATTGTGTATTGATCAAGCCGGCAGAACTGGTGCCGGGCAGTTCGTGGGCGCTGGCTGAAATCATCAGCCGTGCCGGATTGCCTGCCGGCGTGTTCAACCTGGTGATGGGGCGCGGCAGCGTGGTCGGCCAGGCATTCCTGAACGACCGCCGGGTCGATGCGATCAGCTTCACCGGTTCGGTCGCAACAGGCGCGAAGGTTGCGCAGGCGGCGATGGGGCGGATGGCGAAAGTGCAAATTGAAATGGGCGGCAAGAATCCGCTCATCGTGTTGAACGATGCCGATCTGGCCACTGCCGTCAATTGCGCGATCCAGGGTTCCTTCTATTCGACCGGACAACGCTGCACCGCATCGAGCCGGCTGATTGTCGAGAAGGGTATTTATCCGGCATTCGTCGCGGCAGTCAAGGACAAGCTCGACGCATTGAAGGTCGGCGATGCCCTGAAAGCCGGCACCGACATCGGTCCGGTGGTCGATGCCAGCCTGCTCGAGCAGGATCTCGAATATATCCGCATCGGCCGCGACGAGGGCGCGAAACTGGCGTTCGGCGGAGAGCGCGTGCAGCGCGAGACGGAGGGCTTTTACCTGACGCCTGCGCTATTCACCGATTGCAGCAACGACATGCGCATCAGCCGCGAAGAGATCTTCGGGCCGGTGGCAGGCGTGATCCCGGCCGACAATTACGAGCATGCGCTTGCGCTGGCCAACGATACCGAGTTCGGTCTGTCGGGCGGCATCTGCACGACATCGCTCAAGTATTCAACTCACTACAAGCGGCATGCGCAAGCGGGCATGGTGATGGTCAATGTGCCGACCGCCGGCGTCGATTATCACGTGCCGTTCGGCGGCAGCAAGGGATCGAGCTACGGATCAAGGGAGCAGGGTACCTACGCCGCCGAATTCTTCACCACCGTCAAGACTGCTTATTGCGGTATTTGATCAATGCCGCCGAAATCGGAATACAGATAAAAGGAGTACACATATAAGGCAACTGGCGAGAGCTGCTTTTCGGAAAACTCTGAAATCTTGCCCGTGGCCATGCAACCGTTTCAACCGCTGTTAATATAACAAGGAGACAGTATGACCATCAATCGCAGAGCGCTGCTGGCAAGCGCCACCATTTCACTTTTATGCGCGGCATTTCCGGCTGTAGCGCAGGACAAGTGGCCTTCCAAGCCGATCACTTACATCGTGCCTTTCCCGCCGGGCGGCACCACCGATGTGCTGGGCCGGCTGATCGTGCCGAAGCTGGCCACCGCGCTCGGTGGCGCGACGATCATCATAGACAACAAAGGCGGTGCGGGCGGTTCGATCGGATCGGCGCTTGCCGCAAAAGCCCCGGCCGACGGTTACACGCTGCTCGGCGGCACTGTCAGCTCGCATGCCATCAATGTAAGCCTTTATCCAAGTCTCGGATACGACCCGGTCAAGTCCTTCACGCCTGTCGCGCTGATCGGCACCAACCCGACATTGTTGCTGGTGCGCCAGGATAGTCCGTTCAAGACTTTGCAGGATGTCATTGACGCGGCCAAGGCCAAAAAGCGGCTGACCTCGGCATCAGCCGGCAGCGGCACATCGCAGCACCTGTCGCTGGAAATGCTGAAGATAAGAAGCGGTATCGACATTACCCACATTCCCTACAAAGGCAGCGGCCCCGCGCTCATCGACACGATGGGAGGACAGGTCGACATGATGTTCGACACCCCTGCGGCGGCGGCCCAGCATATACAGAGCGGGAAGTTGCGCGCGCTGGCAGTAAGCTCTGCCACCCGTATCGCCTCGCTGCCGAATGTGCCTACCATTGCCGAAAGCGGTGTACCGGGTTACGAAGTGACTTCATGGCAGGGCGTGTTTGCCCCGGCCGGCACGCCGCAGCCTATCATCGAGCGGCTCCACAGCGAGATCGTCAAGATTCTCCAGGAGCCCGACATGCAGGATCGCCTGGCCAAGCTTGGCATGGAGCAGCAAAAGATGAGCACGCAGCAGTTCGCAGAATTCCAGAAGGACGAAGTTGCGAAATGGGCCGAGGTCATCAGGAAAGGCAATATCAAGGTCGAATGACAGGCGGCAGCGCCCGCGCCGGGGTCATGGCTGCCGGCGCGAACGATCGATCATCGAAAACGATGGCATCATGACGAAAGCCGCAACGATGAATTCATGCCGGGTCATGATGCCGTAATTGATTTTCAGGCTAGCGGTTTCTCTTTGCTATTTCATTGCCGACGTAGCCGCCACCGACAGCGCCGGCGATTGTCGCAAGGGTACGGCCGTTGCCGCCGCCTACCTGACTGCCGATAAGACCGCCAACCACTGCACCGACTCCTATACCGACCGGGCTATTTTGCGCAACAGGAGCCGGCTGCTGATAAACCGGCGCCGGGGAATACTGGCGTACAGGTTCTGCCTGCGTATATACAGCCGGCCGGGGGCGGGCCGGTGCTGCATGCACTACCTGTCTGCGCTGTACTGCGGGAGCCGAATACTGTACCGGAGCGGCGCCAATTCTGTCATCTGTTGCAGGCGCGGCCGGTGCTGCGATGGCAGCTGCGGCCGGTGCGGCTGTGCCATGTGAATTCGGTAATACTCCGGTGATAGCCGCCACGCCCACCAGGCTGACGAGCATGACTGACACGGCAGCGCCCGCCATCAAAGGGTGAATACGGCTCGACGGTTGATTGATTTCCATTTCAAACTCCAGTAAATCGCCTGACATGTGGCGTAAGAACAGATTACCGTTCTGCGCTTGCTGTTGTCAGCCCGAAAAATGTATCAGCCGTAAGCACTTGTAACCGGAACAGATCGAGGGAACCAGCTTGCTCCTTTCGGTTGCCGCAAGAAGCGCGTGTTGCAGCGCGTGTTGCCGTTTTCATGAAGTACCGCAATCCCGCTCCGGTCACATTCTGGAACTGCTATCAAGCCGGCTGTTTGAGCGCGGCGGCGCCATTCGAGAACAACACCTGGCCGATCACGTATTCCATACCGGTAGCAATGGCCAATATCGCCGAACCGACGGCCAGCAATTGAGTCGATGACAACGCGGTCGACAAGCCCCAGAACGCGAGCAGCGACACCATGCGCAGCGCCCACAACACAAACTCGCGGGCAAATATGCGGTCGGACAGCGCCCCCCGAATATCCAGCGTCTTCTGGTTGAGGACCTGTTCGCTGGCCGACAGAAAGGGGCCCCCTGCCGCCTTCAAAACTGTATATCCGATATACAGGGCCGGCACCCAGGCACTTGCGCCGAGCAGCACGAACGAGAAACCGACGACCAGGCACGAGCCGCCCAGCCAATGC
>DASYKE010000135.1:0-11492 GCA_035995725.1 Burkholderiaceae bacterium
TCAACCGATGCCAAGATCAAAAAACTGAACTTGCATCTGTTGCAGGATGATCTGAATTATTTTCCCCGATACGATGCGGTGGTGCTGTATCGGCTCGATATAGTTAACCGTTTTCCGCAAGCCTGGCGCGCGTTGCAGGGATTGGAGGGGCGCATTGCCAACGCGGACATGATCGCCATGAATGCGGCGGTAGAGCTCGACGGTAAAACTTTTTCTGGCGTTGCCCGCTCCTTTCTTTCGCTGGACAAAAACAAGAATGCAACACGCACCGGCCGTGCACTTCCTCCGGTCGGATTATGGGGCAAGCTGTTTGATGAAAACCTGTGGCGGCTGACGCGCCAGCACATTATGCTGGTAATGCTGTCGGTCGCAGCCGCCGCGCTGGCAGGAATCCCGTTGGGCATCATTGCCGCATTCATGCCGCGCATGAGGCAAAGCGTGATGGCGCTTGCCGGGATATTGCAGACAATACCGTCGCTCGCCCTGCTTGCCATGCTGATTCCATTGCTCGGGACAATCGGAACAATGCCTGCCTTGATCGCATTGTTCATCTATGCGCTGCTTCCTATTGTGCGCAACACTTGTACGGGAATCGGACAGGTGCCCGGCGGGCTGAGGCTGGCCGCTCTTGGACTGGGACTCACGCGTTGGGATCGTTTGCTGTCTATCGACCTGCCGCTGGCAATGCCGGTAATTCTTGCGGGAATAAAGACAGCTGCCGTGATGAGCGTAGGCACCGCAACGATTGCGGCATTCATCGGCGCCGGCGGTTACGGTGAACGAATCGCGATAGGACTTGCGTTAAACGACAAGGACATGCTGCTGGCCGGCGCAATCCCGGCAGCGATCCTGGCGCTGGTCACGCAATTGCTGTTTGAATTGATCGAGCGTGTTTTGCAACGAAACCGATTCGCCGTTTAAATCCGGAACGGCTGGTCGAGCCGGACGACTGGTCAAAAGCTGCGCCCGTCCACCGGAATTCGCGCAAGGCTTGAGAGTTCCACTCCCTCGAGGCAGCGCACATTGACCGCTGCCGTGGCAGTTCCCGATGGATCTGTACCGAATCCGAAAGGCGCACATCCGCAACCGGGACAAAAGTAATGCTTGATGACGTGCCTGTTGAAGGTGTAAGGAAGGTGTAAGTCGCCAGATTGCTTTCAGGCATGGCAAGCCGCAGCCGCGCGCGAGGCACAAACCACAGCAGGTAGCCTTTGCGGCTGCAATGCGAACAATTGCACTCGACGACTTGCTCAAGCTCGCCTTCGACCTCGAACCTGACACTGCCGCGATGACAACTGCCTTTGTAACCCATTGATGCTCCTTTTGCCCGGTAACGCCGGGTTCATATCCAAATAAGACATGCCACGTTCCGTCAATCAATCCGCATCGGCATCCATAAGGCTATGCATACAAAGATGCCATGACCGCGGCGACAAAACATAATAGTCCGAGTGCTGACCCAAGTACAGGGACTCTGAACCAATATTTAATCGACAAGACCAGGTAAATCAGCGCCACCACCGGTGCGCCCGACAGTAAAACAATTGATCCTCTCAAGATTGCCAATTGCGCGACCGAAAGATAAAGGTAGGCAAGCGAGAAAAATAACAGACCCACCCCGTGGCTGATATTAAAGCCGACCCATGCCCGCCACATGTCCGTCTCCTTCGTCAATGCCAGAGTGCTTGCTTTCATTGCAATAGCCACTTCCGGCTTATACGGAATCAGCTTCCTGGGGTTATACGCGTCGGTAATGGTGTACACGATATGCAGCGACCCCAACACCAGGAAAGGGACGCATCCCGCAATGAACAGGTATTTGGCCGGCATCTTTCATTCCTTTCATGTGCATAAAGGTTATATGACGGGCGCTGTTTCCGACGCGCCGGATTCGCGGTTGATCGGCAGTCTTTCGAACATGACGGACATATCAGCGGCGATCATTCTCGGCAATTTTGAGGCAAGGCTTCTGCCTTGATCTCCCGGCTACTGCAACGCCACACAATGCGCTTGTTTGCATTGAGAGAGGGAACAAAGACAATTGTTTTCCCTGCATAGGGTTCGGCAGCCAGCGTAAGCTGCATGATTCCGTCGGTCGGATTTAATTCGATGCTTTGTACACCGGACATGGCGGGCGATAGAGAAAATCCGGCCTGGGCAAGGGTCTGCGGCACGGAGCGATGCAAATGATAATAATTGGCCACTGCAGCTGTCGCCTGATTGCCCACCGACACCGCCTCGGCCATTCTTGCCCGAACGGTGTACTCGTGATATGCGGGAATTGCAATGGCTGCCATAATTCCGATCATCGCTATGACGACGATAATGGAACCGGCGCCACCCACGCCGAATCGCGGGATGAACAGCGCAAGAAGCCAGGCAAGCGGATGACGCCCCGGCTGGCGAACCTGGCCCCCATCCACCAGCGTACGTACGGCCGCCACGCGTTTCGTCAGCCATGGGTAGTCACTGGTCAGTTCGTGGAACGACATCCAGAACCCAGACGAGGCCTGAGTCTGGGATATGTATTGGTCTCTGTTCATTGTGCGCCAACGCTTTCCCCCGGCCGCGAGCGCACCGAGTCCGAATTGGGCGCTTGCACCGTCTTCACAAGCCGCCAATCCGTGTCGATCGCAGGTATATTCCCGCGCACGGGAGTAAGCCGCACCGATTAGCGGGAGAATCGCGGCGGGAAACAGCACCGGAGCCCATCGCAAATGATTGCGCTTGATATGGCCGATCTCGTGCCCGATATAGAAATTCAAGGTATCGGGACGCTCTTCCAGCGCGTCTACCACATCGGAATACAAGACTATGAAGTTCCGACCGAAAAAACGCGTCGCCAGCGCATTAAAGGCGCCGCCCATATGCAACAAATAGGCATCCGGCACATCAGGCAGGTTCAATTTGCGGCAGCAAGCGACGATCTTTTCGTGCAAGTCCGGAAACTGTTCCGGCGTGATTTTAACCGCAGTGCCCTTCAAATAGGAGATGAACGCCGACTGCGCAAAAGCGTAGAAGAAGAAAAAGCCGATCAGATAGCCGAATACCTTTCCTTTCGATCCAACTATCAGCCCACCCCAGACCAGCAGCGATACGATCAACAACATGAAAAACAAAGGCTTCTCGTTCTTGTATAGCAGATCCATAACTATTCCTTCTTAGTCATTGAAATTTCCTCTCACACATATCGTGTACGGTTGCCGGAAACACGATTGTTCCCACCTGTTTTATATGGCCAGACTACGATACCGCAGGCACGGGTGCGTCCCGCGGAATGAAAACGTCAGAGACTTCCCGGTCCGCATGCAAGCCCTTGCATGGACGGCTGCCTTGCATGCTGCCGCAGCACAAACAAACGCATAATAAGGTGTCCAAATTGTGCCGGCAGACGAACTTGCGCAGGAAGAGGCAGATCTTGATATAGCCGTTTCATGCAGCGGTTGTATCTAGACCTGCACATGTACTCCAGCATGTTTTGATCAGCTGCGCCGCCATTGCGGCACCCATTTAATCGGTACTGGAGTGGGTCACGCCTGCTTCTTGCCGGCCAAGCCGTCACGCACAGCCGCGATCAGGTCTTCGGCACCGGAAAAGAGCGCGAGGACGAACCAGGTCGCCGCCGTAAGCACGCCGAAAATAAACACCCAGTTCACCACATCCTTCACGCCCTTGGCGATGAATGGAGTGATGAAATTCGAGAGCACGACATAGCCGACCGCCGTGATAACCAGGGTTATGAACGCCACCACGATCATCGCGACGACGCTCAGGCGCCGACCCGATTCGCGCATCTGCTCGGCTGCCCGCCAGCCCAGCGTCCACAACAGAGCCAGTGCAGCCATGTGCGTGATAAATTGCACGAGCAGCGCGGCGGTGAGCTTCGGATTGCCGAGTGTCGCACTCTTGAATAGCGCCAGGTTGCCGAGGGCCACCCCGAGAAGCAGCGCCACGATGATCACGATTACATATTTTCCCACCCATCCCCAACCAGCCATAACTCCTCCACTTGTGTTGTTATTCGCTCAAATCGATAGCCCGTAGTCTGGCACGGTGACCGCCCGTTGACCAGCAGGGTACACGCCGCAGTGACATACCTGCAACAGCGTCGGGTCCGGGGGATTTTAGATTTGCCGCTTTTTCAAGACCTTGGCCTTGGCTCTCCTGCCATATTGCAGAAAAATTACATTTTGAGGGATTTGTATGCAACATGCTGCGTAAAGGCATCCACCGTCTCGAAAGACTCCGCCAGTCAAGGCTTGCCCGCCCTCTGTAGCCGGTAGGTGAGACCTTCCACGATATCCTTATGCTCGGCCTTTTCGGCAAAATCGATCGCTGTCATGCCCAGCTCGTTCTTCAATGTCAGGTCGGCGCCCTCGTCCAGCAATAGCTTGACTGTCAGGATATGTCCGCCGTACGCCGCCATCATTACGGGTGTGGTTTTGTTGGGTGATTCCGCGTCAATATATGCCGATTTATCCAGTAATAGCTGCACGATCTCATTGCTGCCTGCTGCTGCGGCATAATGCAGCGCCGTCCAGCCGGGCCGGTTGACTTCGGCTCCCTTGGCTAGCAGCGCCTCGGCTGCCGGCTTGTTGCCTTTGTAAGCGGCAATCATCAATGCCGTATCGCCATTGCTTGCATTGGCATCCAGATTGATGTCACGGGCATTCAGCAATACGTCGAAAACCTTCATCGAACCTTCCCGCAATGCCAGAATCAGCCCGTTCTCGCCACGTTCGGGTTCAATCGTGTTCGGGTCCATCCCGCGTTGCAACAGCGATTTGATTTTATCGGCATCGTCGAATTTCACGGCTTTGATAAAATCTTCGTAGGCTCCTGCAAAAACCGCCGATGGAATAAAGGCAGCCATCACCGTACCGGCCAGCATGGTCAGAACTTGCCGGCGGTGCACTTGCTTTAGTCGGCGGAGCACTTCCTCCAGTCGGCGGTGCACTCCCTCCGGTCGGCGGTGCACTCCCTCCGGTCGCCGAAGCATGAAAGCAGCAATTTGTTGCCCTGTCTTTCTTTTAATATTCACAATAGGAGATTCATCGCGCTATGTTGAATAATTTAAAGAAATTGTCGGTCGTTTGCTGTGCGACCTGGTCTTGCGGCACATTTTTCAGAGTCGCCAGAAACTCCGCCACATGCCTGACAAAACCCGGTTCATTCATTTTGCCCCGATGTGGAACGGGTGCCAGATAGGGCGAGTCGGTTTCGATCAGCATGCGCTCGAGCGGCACGGCGAGCGCAACCGCCTGCAAATCTTTGGCGCTCTTGAATGTCACGATGCCGGAAAACGAGATGTAAAACCCCATCGCCATCGCCGCCTCGGCAACCTGCAGCGACTCTGTAAAGCAGTGCATCACGCCGCCTGCTCCGCCGGCATCGGTGCCCGCGCCTTCCTCGCGCATGATCCGTATCGTATCGTCGGATGCTGAACGGGTATGGATGATCAGCGGCTTGCCGGTAGCCCGCGAAGCACGGATATGGGTACGAAAGCGCTCGCGCTGCCATTCCAGGTCGCCTTGCAGGCGGTAATAATCCAGCCCGGTTTCGCCGATGGCGACGATCTTTGGATGATCGGACAGCCGAACCAGATCTTCCATCGTCGGTTCCGGCGTCTCTTCATAGTCCGGATGGACGCCGACCGATGCATAGATGTGCGGATACTTTTCCGCCAGATCGAGGACTTGGGGAAAGTCCGGCAAATCGACCGATACGCACAGCGCATGGCTGACGCGGTTGTCGGCCATCTTGCCGAAAATCTCCGGCAACCGGGAGGACAGTTCAGGGAAATTGATGTGGCAATGGGAATCGATATACATGAGACCCATTGTACGCCGTCAGGCAATTTTCGATGGCCGTGGAGAAGTATGCGGGAGTCGCTTTATGCCGGCCGTTTGCGCACGCGTCTTGATCTTCATGAATGCAATTAACGGGACTGCGGTGCCGAAAGAGTGCCTGCCATGGACGCCGGGAAAGACAGTATTGCCCTATGTCTTATAGCGTATGGGTGGCGCGGGAGGAGCCGAGCGCGGCCCCCAGCAATTCCTCGATGCGCTGCTTGACGCGTTGCCCGCTCTCGTCTCCCGGAAAATGCACGCCGATTCCCTGCGCCTTGTTATTGTTCGCGCCCGCCGGAGTAACCCAGGCAACCTTGCCGGCAACCGGGTATTTACTGGTGTCTTCCATCAGGCTCAGGATCAGATAGATTTCATCGGCAATCTTGTATGTCTTATTGGTGGGCACGAAAATTCCGCCGTTCGCCAAAAAAGGCATATAGGCTGCGTAAAGCGCTGCCTTTTCCTTGATCGCCAGCGACAGCACCGAAGGGCGTGCAACCGCCGCTGCGGCTCCCGGGGTTTCGGCCATAGAGATCCCTTAAGAAAAAATAGTCGAGTAGTCCAGCAACATATCTTCGATGAACAGCTTGGCCGACAATGGATGCTCGGCAATCGCACGGCGTTCATTGGCTGCTTTCAGCGCCCGCAATAATCCGCCTGTTTCAGCTCGGCCTGCCAATGCAGAGAGCTCCTTTTGGTATTTCGGATAATACCGGATTCTGCCGGAAAGTTTGGCAGAAAATAAATCGTACAGCCAGCGTTGCAGCCAGGCGACAAGTTCGGCAACGGGGATTTTTTGCAGCCGTTCTGCGGCTTTGAGCAAGCCGTCGACGCTCGGCCTGGCAAGCTGGCTCAGCAAGTCATCCATCGCTTCACGCGAATTGCCCTGCGCCGATGCCTGCGCGGCCAATGGTGCGCCACCCCGCCCGGCGAGCCAGGCATCGGCGTCCTCGACGCCCTGCCCTTTGAGCCACAGTAGCGACTCGTCATGCGACGGCATCGTCATTGCAAATTTGCGGCAGCGCGACAAAATGGTTGGCAGCAGGCGGTCCAGACCATTGGAAACCAACAAAAATACCGTGTCGGGCGGCGGCTCTTCGAGTGTCTTGAGCAGCGCATTCGCGGCCGCGGTATTCAGCGCTTCGGCCGGATAAAGCGCAATGATGCGCTTACCGTGGCGGTGCGTCGAAACATTCATGAAGTCGGCCAATCGTCGAATCTGGTCGATCTTGATCTCTTTGGAAGGCGCCTTGGCGGATTTCGCGCTTTTCTTTGGGTCGTCGGATTCCGTGTCGTCATCGCCTTCAGTGCCCTCGTCCTCTTCCAGTATCTCGGGCCGCACGCGGCGAAAATCCGGATGGCTGTACTGGGCAAACCAGCCGCAGGAAGCGCACTGACCGCACGCCTGGCCATTATCAGTGGGGGCGTCGCACAGCAGCGATTGCGCAAAGCGCTCGGCGAACAGGGTTTTTCCAATTCCTTCGGGCCCGAAAAACAAAATCGCATGGGGCAGCCGCTCACGCAACTGCTGAAGCTGCCGCCATGCTTTGTCTTGCCACGGAAAGATCGGATTATTCATTCAAATTCAAACACTTATATGCTATTGCTAAAGCCAAACATTAATTAATATAAATTCTTTTGTTATCAAATACTTGCAACTATTTTATCAAGTATTTTATTAACATCTGAAATTGGCAGGGTGGAATCGATCACCCGAAAGCGCGATGAAAACTCGGATGCGCGGCGCAGGTACTCGGCGCGAGTCGCAGCAAAGAAATCCGCTTTTTCCTGCTCGAATTTATCCAGTGCGCGGGTCGCATCCAGACGCGCCCGTGCGACTTCCAGTGGCACATCGAACAACAAGGTCAGGTCCGGCTGCAAATGCGGGTGCACCCATTGCTCCAGCGCGGCCAGCTTTTGCAATGCCAGTTTTCTGCCGCCGCCCTGATAAGCGAAAGTAGCATCGGTGAATCGATCCGAAATGACCCAGTCGCCACGCGCCAGCGCAGGTTCAATCACTTGCGCCAAGTGCTCGCGGCGGGCGGCGAACATCAGTAAGGCTTCCGTCTCCAGATGCATTTTTTGATGCAGCAACAGCTCGCGCAGCTGTTCGCCCAGCGCGGTTCCGCCCGGCTCCCGGGTTGTAATGACAGTCTTGCCGCGCGCGTGCAGCAGATCGGCAACATATGCAATATGCGTCGATTTGCCCGCGCCGTCGATGCCTTCGAATGTAATGAATTTGCCGGCTGTCATGGGCATGCTTTGAGAATGGCCGTATGCATGGGTCTCATCGCTGGTATTTGTTGACCGCGTTGTTATGGTCGGACAGGTTGCTGGAAAATTGGCTGCTGCCATTACCCCGCGAAACAAAATACAGTGCATCGGTTTTGGCCGGATTGAAGGCCGCCGTCAGTGCCTCTGCGCCGGGCAACGCGATCGGTGTCGGCGGCAGGCCGGCCCGAGTATACGTGTTGTAAGGCGTATCGGTCTGCAGATCGCGCTTGCGTATATTGCCCTGATATTGTTCACCCATGCCGTAGATCACCGTCGGGTCGGTCTGCAATAGCATGCCGCGCTTCAAACGGTTTACAAAAACGCCCGCAATCATGTCGCGCTCGGATTTCTGGCCGGTCTCCTTTTCAACGATCGACGCCATTGTCAGCGCTTCATAAGGCGTCGTGTAAGGGAGGGCCGGATCCCGTTTTGCCCATGCGTCGTTCAGCCGCTTCATCAGCAACGCGTGGGCCTGCCTGTATACCTGCAGATCGCTCGCGCCTTTGGCAAACAGATAGGTATCGGGGAAAAACAATCCTTCGGGGCTCTTGTAATCGGGCGCAATTTTCGCGAGCAAGTCCTGCTCCGACATCGCTGCCGTATCATGTTTCAAACCCGTATGTTCTGCAATCGCCTGGCGCATCTGCTTGAAAGTCCAGCCTTCGATAACGACAAGCGATTCCTGCGCAAATTCGCCGCGTACCAGTTGGTTGATCAGCCTGATGGGTGTCGTGCCTGGTTTTAATTCATAATTACCCGCCTTCATCCTGGTGCCTTTGCCGTTCGCGCGGGCCAGGATTTCCAGTAATATCGGCTCCACCGGTACCCCGGCGTTCGCAATTTGCTGGGTCACCCCTCTTACCCCGCTGCCGGATTTGATCGTGAATTCAATCGGCGGCTGGTCCGCGCCGGTGATCGGTTGCGATGCCCAGAATGCAATCGCCCCGGCGAAAGCGATCGCAAAAACGATAATAGTCTTAAGAAATTTTTTTACCAAAGTTATGCCTGACGTAAATTCGATGTAAATCAAACGCGTTTTTGCAACGCCACTATAATCAACCCATAATGATAATAGCCGAATTAATACTTACATCATATTTATGAGTGAATCTGCCAATACGTGGTTGCGATTTCTGGAGCAGCGCGGCGCACGCGTTACCGGATCGGCCATACCGGAAGTACTCGATTTTGACGACAATACGATGCGCGATATCAGCACATCGGGCTTTGTTGCGCCACTGACCGATCTCGGTTTGATCGCGATATCCGGCGAAGATGCCGTGGTTTTTCTGCATAATCAGCTGACCAACGACGTCGAACATTTGGGACTCGCACAGGCGCGACTGGCCGGTTACTGCTCGCCGAAAGGCCGGCTGCTTGCTACCTTGCTGATGTGGAAATCAGCCGATGCAATCATGCTTCAATTGCCGCGCGAGATTCAGGCCACGACACAAAAACGATTACAGATGTTTGTACTGCGCTCAAAAGCCAGGCTGGCCGATGTAACGGACAGTCACGTGATACTGGGACTGGCAGGACAATCTGCCGCCGCTGCGCTGGCACCATGGTTTGCCGCGCTTCCGTCCGCGCCCTACGCCAAAATGGAATCCGCCTCCGGCACGCTGATCCGGATGGCGGATGCTTCCGGCGCACCGCGTTATCAATGGATCACAACCGTCGATACAGCGCAGCATGCATGGCCCAGGCTAGCCGGTACGCTGCAACCGGTCGGCACGCATGCCTGGCGCCTGGCCGATATCGATGCGGGCATTCCTCGAATCACGCAGCCCACGCAGGAGCAGTTCGTCCCGCAAATGGTCAATTTTGAAGCGATCGGCGGCGTCAACTTCAGGAAGGGTTGCTACCCCGGACAGGAAATCGTCGCCCGCAGCCAATACCTAGGCAAGCTCAAGCGCAGAATGGCGCGGGCGTCGACCGAAGCAGCGGACGTCCAGGCCGGGATGGAGGTTTTTTCCAGCGCCGATCCGCAGCAGCCTTGCGGCATGATCGTCAACGCCGAAGCCCGCTCGCCAAATCGATTCGACTGCCTGGTCGAGCTCAAGACCGCCGCGATGGAGACGGGAACAATTCATCTCGGTTCGGCCGACGGCCCGGCGCTGACATTCAAGCCTCTGCCCTATCCGTTGCCTGATCCAGAGTAAGTATGGATCTCTATGTTTATTATCGCGTCCACGCCAGCCGTGCCGATCTGCTGCACGCGCAAGTCGCCGCGATGCAGGCCAATTTGACAAGGGAATGTGGCGTGCTCGCCGCACTCAAGCGCCGTCCCGAAGAAAAGGATGGACGGCATACCTGGATGGAAGTATATCTTGCAGTACCGGATGCATTCGACAGCATCCTTGAACGGGCCGTCTCGCAGGCAAAATTGGCAACATTAATCGATGGCGAGCGCCATACCGAATATTTTTTGGATTTATCCGCATGTGCCTAATCGTCCTCGCCTGGCAAGTCATTCCGGGTACGCCGCTGATCGCTGCCGCCAATCGAGATGAATTTTACGACCGTCCCGCCGCCCCTGCTGCATGGTGGGAAGACCACCCGCAAGTCTATGCCGGGCGCGATTTGCGAGGCGGCGGCACATGGCTCGGCGTGACACGGGACGGGCGTTTTGCCGCGCTCACCAACATTCGCGCGCCATCTGAAAAACGGTCGAATGCACCTTCCCGCGGTGCGTTGGTTGCCAATTACCTGACTGGACAAGCGACTGCGCAAGAGTATATTGATGAGATTGCGGTCAATGCCGACAGCTTCAACGGTTTCAACCTGCTGGTCGGCGATTGCAATCAGCTTGTCTGGTTTTCGAACGGGAAAAAAGACGATCCCCGTAACGGCCGGCCTCTGGCGCCCGGTATTTATGGCTTGTCGAACGACCTGCTCGATTCGCCGTGGCCGAAGGTAGTGAGGACCAAGGCGCAATTCGCGAGCCTGTTGTGTCAGGGCGCGCCGGAAGAAGCCTTTTTCGAGATGCTGACCGACACCACCCGCGCGTCCGATTGCCGCTTGCCGAAGACCGGTGTCGGTATGGAGATGGAAAGACTGTTGTCAGCCGTGTGTATCGAGTCGCCGAATTACGGCACGCGCGCGTCGACAGTGGTGCAATTGCATGCCAACAATGTTGCGGTACTGAACGAGCGCGCAATCAGGTAGGCTGTGGCGTTGGCCTTGGCGTTGCATTTCCTCCGGTCACATTCCCTTCAGTCACATTCCCTGCGAGCTCTGCACTCCCGTTGGTCGGCCGTGCACTCCCGTTGGTCGCCGAAGGAAGTGCACCGCCGATCACGCTCCTTCCGATCGAAGCGCGGTACCGGTTAACGAAATACATGCCGCATGCGGATGTGCGGAATGCCG
>DASYKE010000136.1:0-15019 GCA_035995725.1 Burkholderiaceae bacterium
GCAAAAAACTTTGCGGCGCGAAATTCATAAAATATTGCAGCAAGCCGATCATGACTTCAAGCGTATTCAATACAACACCGTAGTTTCAGCCTGCATGAAGATGTTGAACACCTTGGAAGCTGCCACTCTAGAAGCGTCCAAGCTTGACTACTCCCCCTCTTTCAGCGCTCTGTTTTTAGAGGGAATGTCGATATTCTTGCGCATACTGTATCCGGTCGCACCGCACATCACGCATACATTGTGGCAAGAACTCGGTTATGCAAATGTACATGGCGACATTCTCGATGCGCCGTGGCCGCAAGTCGATCCGGCTGCGCTGGAACAGGCTGAAATCGAACTGATGATCCAGGTCAACGGAAAACTGCGCGGCAGCATCAAGGTTGCGAAGGATGCCGACAAGGCAAGCATCGAAGCCGCCGCGCTGGCTAACGAGAACGTGCAAAAATTCGTCACAGGCGCACCCAAGAAAATAATCATTGTGCCCGGCAAGCTGGTCAATATCGTCGCTTAACCGATAGTGGGATTAAACATGCTGATCGAACGTCGCCTGGTTTTCGCATTTATGTTGGTAGCCGCTGCGATGCTTTCCGCTTGCGGCTTCCATCTGCGCGGCTCGGGCAACCAGGCGGAGCTTCCGTTCAAGACGATTTATCTCGGTTTCCCGCAGACTTCTTCACTGGGCAACGAGTTGAAACGATATATTGCCGCCAGTGACGGCACTGTAGTCGTAACCGATCCCAAGGCAGCGGAAGCAATCCTCGAAGCACTAAGGGAATCGAGGACCAAGGAAATTATTTCATTGAATAGCCAAGGCCGCGTGCGTGAATACGCGCTCTATTACAAGCTGCTTTTCCAGGTGAAAGACGGCAAGAACAACATACTGCTGGCGCCGACCGAAATTAACATAAAACGCCTGATCAGCTTCAATGAATCGCAAGTGCTGGCCAAGGAAGCCGAAGAAACTATGCTGTACCGCGATATGCAAACAGACCTGGTCCAGCAGGTGCTGCGGCGACTGACTGCGATCAAGCCGGCTCAAGAAGTCAAGCCCGCTCAACAGGGATAGGCAATGCAACTGCGGATCGAAGCTCTCGATGTGCATTTGGCCAAACCGCTCGCGCCGCTCTATGTGATCACCAGCGACGAACATCTGCTCGCGCTGGAAGCTGCCGACAAGATCCGCAAAATCGCACGTGCTCAGGGATTTTTTGAACGCGAGGTGTTGACGGTCGAACGCGGTTTCAAGTGGGGTGAATTGCTGGCTGCGAATCAGTCGCAATCCCTGTTCGGCGACAAGAAACTGATTGAACTACGTATTCCGACCGGCAAGCCCGGCAAGGATGGCGGACAGGCGTTGCAGAATTATGCGGCAGCCTCAAGTCCTGGCAATGTCACGCTGATCACGCTGCCCAAACTCGACTGGGCTACGCAAAAATCGGCCTGGGTAAGCGCGTTACAGCAAGCCAGCGTGTTCATCGATATTGCGCTGGTGGAACGCACACAATTGCCGGCATGGATAAGCACGCGGCTCGCCGCACAGAAACAAAACGCCGACCGGCAAAGCATTGATTTCATCGTAGAGCGGGTTGAAGGAAATTTGCTGGCCGCGCACCAGGAGATCCAGAAACTCGCACTGCTGCATCCTGAAGGCAAACTGACATT
The DNA here is from genome assembly GCA_035995725.1 of Burkholderiaceae bacterium. Taxonomy (GTDB): domain Bacteria; phylum Pseudomonadota; class Gammaproteobacteria; order Burkholderiales; family Burkholderiaceae_D; genus JAQGLW01. Next base: position 1,663 of record DASYKE010000136.1, read on the forward strand.
CGAGCAGATCCAAGATGCCGTGTTGAATGTCGCGCGTTATGATGTGTTCAAACTCAATGAAGCGATGCTGGCCGGCGATGCGGCGCGCCTGGTGCGCATGATTGAAGGATTGAAGGGCGAAGGTGAAGCGCTGCCGCTGGTGCTGTGGGCGGTTGCCGAAGAAATCCGCATGCTGTTGAAGCTGAAATCCGGCATCGAGCAAGGGCGCGCACTCGGCATGCTGCTAAAGGAATACCGCATCTGGGGTCCACGGGAACGCTTGATGGAACCCGCGTTGCGGCGGCTTAAGCTGTCTACCTTGGAAAGCGCGCTGCAAGAAGCTGCACAAATCGATAAGATGATCAAAGGTCTGCGTGCGAGAGCCTTTGCCGGCGATGCGTGGGATGGGCTGTTGCAGCTTGGACTAAAAGTGGCGCACGGAAGCTAGCTTTTCATTCATCCATGCCTTGTATGCTTTTCCGCCCTACGACTCTCAAGGGAATTTTAAGTAATTTCGCCGAAAATGGATATCAAACACTACATGAATGAGATCGGTCAGCGCGCACGCAAAGCGTCACGCGCGATGGCCAAGACCGATACCGCGGCCAAAAATCGCGCGCTGTCGCTGATCGCCGCTGCCATTCGGCGTGATGCGGACGTGTTGCGCGCAGCCAATCGGCGGGATCTCGACGCCGCACGCGACAGCGGGCTGGCGCCGGCAATGCTCGACCGACTGACCTTATCGGACAAGGCGATTGCAACGATGGCCGAAGGCCTGGAGCAAATCGTCGCGCTGCCCGATCCGATCGGCGAAATCTCAAATATGAAATACCGTCCGACCGGCATTCAGGTCGGACAGATGCGCGTGCCGCTCGGCGTGATCGGCATTATTTACGAAGCTCGTCCGAACGTGACAGTGGATGCCGCCGGACTGTGCGTCAAGAGCGGCAATGCGACCATCCTGCGCGGCGGCTCGGAAGCGATTCATTGCAATCAAGCGTTGGCAAAGCTGGTAAAAGAAGGCTTGGCCGGCGCCGGCTTGCCTGCCGACGCAGTGCAGATCGTTGAAACCACTGACCGTGCGGCAGTCGGCGAGCTGATCACGATGCCCCAATACGTGGACGTGATCGTGCCGCGCGGCGGCAAGGGCTTGATCGAACGCCTGATGAAGGAATCCAAAGTGCCGATGATCAAGCACCTCGACGGCATTTGCCATGTGTATATCGATGACAAGGCAGACATCGACAAAGCGTTGAAAATCGCATTTAACGCCAAATGCCATCGCTACGGTACCTGCAACACGATGGAAACGCTGCTGGTCGCACGCGCTATCGCACCGAAGATATTGCCCGAACTCGCGAAACTGTATGGCACCATGGACGTCGAATTGCGTGCCGATGGCGAAGCGCGCAAGCTGTTGGCCGGCTATGCAAATCTGACGGCCGCGACCGAAGAAGACTGGCGCACCGAATATCTGGCCGCAATACTCGCGGTAAAGATTGTTGCCGGCATGGACGAGGCGATCGATCACATCAATACTTATTCATCGCAGCATACCGATGCGATCGTCACCGAGGATTACACGCGCGCGATGCGGTTTCTGCGTGAAATCGATTCGGCGTCGGTGATGGTCAATGCATCCACCCGTTTTGCCGATGGTTTCGAATATGGCCTCGGGGCCGAAATCGGCATCTCCAATGACAAGCTGCATGCGCGCGGGCCGGTCGGTCTCGAGGGATTGACCTCGTTGAAATATGTCGTATTCGGACACGGAGAAGTCCGCGAGTAATTATTCCCTCCTCTTCAAGGAGAGAGTTCAGGTGGTAATGGGTCATATACACGAAATCGAAAGCCATTCCCATCCCCCACCTTCTCCTTAAAGGGAATGAGAAAATCAGGAAAAATATGCTATGGATTAAAGCAGCGCACATTGTATTTGTCGTATCCTGGTTTGCCGGCTTGTTTTATCTGCCGCGCATTCTGGTCAATCTGGCGCTGGAAACCGATGCTGCTGCCACTACGCGGTTATTGACCATGGCACGCAAGCTGTATCGCTTCATGATGATTCCGGCGATCCTTGCGATTTTGTCCGGTATGCTCCTGATCAGTTACGGCTTCGGCCAAGGTTCGGCCAACGGCTGGTTGCCTGCAAAACTCGCATTGGTTGTACTGTTGATCGGCTATCACCATGCATGCGGTTCGCTGCTGAGAAAATTCGAGATCGGTAAAAACAAGCGCAGTCATACCTGGTATCGCTGGTTCAACGAAGTGCCTGCCGTCCTGCTGGCGGCCATCGTCGTTCTCGTTGTCGTCAAACCGTTCTGAACATATCCATTGGAGTCCGCCGTGACCAAAGCATGTGACTATTATTTCAGCCCGCAGTCGCCTTTTTCCTATCTGGGGCACGCGCGCTTCGTCGCATTGTCCAAAAAATATAATGTCCAGGTCAACGTCAAGCCATGCGACCTGGGCAAGATATTCAATGTGTCGGGTGGCCTGCCGCTCGCCAAGCGCTCGCCGCAGCGGTTGGCATACCGGCTGGCGGAGCTGCAGCGCTGGAGCGAGTATCTGGAGCTGCCGCTGAACGTGCAGCCAAAGTTCTTTCCGGTTTCGGGAGATGCCGCGGCCCAGTTAATCATTGCAACAAAATTGACACATGGCACCGACATGGCCTTAAGGTTGACCGGCGTCATCATGCGGGCGGTATGGGCGGAAGAAGAAAATATCGCGGATGCTGATACCCTGGTTGCCAGCGCAGCAACTTGCGGCCTCGACGGAAAGGTATTATTGAAGTCATCCGAAACCACCAGCGTGCGGACCGAATATGAACGTTTTACCGATGACGCGATTGCGGCCAATGTATTCGGTGGACCCTGGTATGTGGTGGACGGCCAGGGATACTGGGGACAGGATCGTCTCGATTTTGTCGAACGGGCATTTGCGAAATAGTTTGCGCGATTCCGGAAAATGCGATCATCGATAAAGATTTCCGCTCATTGGATATCGAGATCGATGGGCATTGCCTGAAGCAACTTTCTTTCGCCGAAAGGGAATCCCGCAAGGACTCTTGTCGGTCATATCCCAATGCCCCAAGGGCACTTCCTGCGGGGCGGAGGACTTCTGTTAGGCGTAGGGTGTGCCATGCGAACCATGCAATGCCGGACAGTGACGATTGCGCGCAATGGCAAGGGTTCGGTGCGCACGGCACACTCTACCTCCATTCTTGGGGCTAGTTGCAGAATAGTGTAAATCGCTTTATTACGGTTAAAGGATTCCCCATGTCATATTCATTTTTTTGCCCCTGTCCGCGCGGCCTGGAAGCCGCGCTGGCTGAAGAGCTCGGCGAGATTGCGCAGCAAAGCACGTCGCTCAAAGTACATAACCAAGTGCCCGGCGGTGTGCATTGCTCCGGTACCTTGACTGACGCCTACCGCATCAACCTGCATTCCCGCATCGCATCACGCGTATTGCTGCGCATTGCGCATTCCAGCTACAGCAACGAGAACGATATCTACGACCTCGCACTGGCACAGCCGTGGGAAAACTGGTTCGGCGTCCATCACACCATCCGCATCGATGTTACCGCAATCAAATCCCCGCTGCGCAGCCTGGAATTCACAACCCTCAAGATCAAGGATGCGATTTGCGATCGTTTCCGCGATATCTGTTCCGAACGTCCATCGGTCGATACCAAGACGCCGGACATGCGCATCGTCGGTTTTCTCGACGCGCGCAACTTCACGCTCTATCTCGATACGTCCGGCGAAGCGCTGTTCAAGCGCGGCTGGCGGCTGGAAACAGGGGATGCTCCGCTGCGCGAAAATCTCGCCGCCGGCTTGTTGCGCGTGGCCGGATGGAAACCCGGCATGGTACTGTTCGATCCGATGTGCGGTTCCGGCACTATTCTCGCGGAAGCGGCGCAAATGGTCGCGGGTATCCCGCCCGGTGCACGACGATCATTTGCGTTCGAAAAATTCCTTGGATTCAATTCCGCTGAATGGCTCGCGGTTAAGGGTGCTTTCAAGCCGAATCCGCTACCGGCCGCGCCAACGATTTTCGGCAGCGATATTTCCGGCGACATGATTGCGATGACACGCAATAACCTCAACAAGGCCGGTATTGTGTTCGAAGTACCGTTGAAACAAATCGAAGCGCAGGAAGTAAAGCCGCCAACCGATACGCCGGGAATCATCGTCACCAATCCGCCTTATGGTGAACGCATCGGCGTGCGCGGCGACAGCGCCATCGAAACCGATGAGATGGCGAGCGCATTCTTCAATGCTTTCGGCACCACATTGAAACAGCGCTTCGCCGGCTGGCGTGTATTTCTTTTTTCGGCTGACCTGGGTCTGCCGAAATTGCTGCGGCTGAAAGAAGCACGTAAAACACCGTTCTTCAACGGTGCGCTGGAGTGCCGGCTATTCCGTTTCGACATGGTAGCAGGCTACAACCGGCGCGAAGAAGCCAAACCGAAGCAGCCTGGATAACGGCTCATCAAATGTTGGTTTCGGCAGTTCAAAAGAATATTGCGCATCGGCAAATCAGTGGTTCGAAGATTGCGCCCGGTGCTATTACAGGCTGGCGCCGGGTGTTGTCAACAAGATACCGGCGATTGCGCTATGCTTACTCTTTTCGCATGCATTCCAGGAGATAAATCATGTTGCAAGCCGTTAAAGGCCTTCCCAAGCTGAAAGATGCCGCACTGCTGCGCAATCAAGCCTATTTGGATGGTGCCTGGCTAGGCGCCGCTTCGACCTTCGATGTTGCCAATCCGGCAGATGGCGTAACCATCGGTTCCGTGCCGAACATGGGTGCGGCAGAAGCGCAGAAGGCGATCGATGCCGCCGCCGCAGCCTTTCCGGCCTGGGCCGCGAAGACCGGCAAGGAGCGCGCGAAAATCATGCGCAAATGGTTTGAACTGATGCTGGAAAATGCCGACGACCTGGCTGCATTGATGACGGCCGAACAAGGCAAGCCGCTGCCCGAAGCAAAGGGTGAAGTGATGTATGGCGCAAGCTTTGTCGAATGGTTCGCGGAAGAAGCCAAGCGCGTCAATGGCGACGTGATGTCATCGACCTGGAGCGACAAGCGCATGGTCGTCCTCAAGCAGCCGATCGGTGTCTGCGCCTCGATTACGCCATGGAACTTCCCGATCGCCATGATCACGCGCAAAGTGGCACCGGCGGTCGCCGCTGGCTGCACCATCGTCATCAAGCCGGCGGAACAAACCCCGCTATCGGCGCTCGCGCTGGCGGAGCTCGCGCATCGTGCCGGCTTGCCGCCGGGCGTCATCAATATCATTACCGCGGACTCGAACAATTCGATTGAAGTCGGCAAGGTGCTGTGTTCCAGCCCGATCGTACGCCATCTGTCATTCACCGGATCGACGCCGGTCGGCCGCATCCTGATGCAGCAGTGTGCACCGACTGTCAAAAAAGTGGCGCTCGAGCTCGGCGGCCATGCGCCGTTCATCGTGTTCGACGATGCCGATCTGGATGCGGCGGTCGAAGGCGCGCTGCAATCGAAATACCGCAACGCAGGTCAAACCTGCGTCTGCACCAACCGCTTCTATGTGCATGAATCGATTTACGATGCATTTGTCAAAAAGCTGGCCGCAGGCGCTGCGCAAATCACCGTCGGCAATGGATTCGATAAAGGCATTGCGCAAGGCCCGCTGATCGACGATCAGGCAGTGGCAAAGGTCGAAGAGCACGTGGCGGACGCGTTGGCGAAAGGCGCCAAAATCGAGAGCGGCGGCAAGAAGCATGCGCTCGGCGGTCACTTCTACGAACCCACGGTGCTGTCGAATATCACCGACGACATGAAGATCATGCGCGAAGAAACCTTCGGCCCGGTCGCTGCCGTCATCAAGTTCAAGACCGAGGAAGAAGCGATTGCCGCCGCCAACGATACCGAGTTCGGCTTGGCGAGCTATTTTTACTCGCGCGATATCGGCCGCGTCTGGCGCGTCGCCGAAAAGCTCGAATACGGCATGGTCGGCATCAATGCCGGCATCATCTCGAATGAAGTCGCACCGTTCGGCGGCGTCAAACAATCCGGCTTGGGGCGTGAGGGATCGAAGTACGGCATAGAGGAATATCTGGAGCTGAAGTATCTGTGCATCGGCGGAATGTGATTTGATCCGGGCAAGACATTAGGCAGCCGCTGGTCTGCTGTGCCGGCTACTGAAGAATTCATTATTTATGCCGATTGATTATGCAGGCAATGGCAGACCGCTTTCCGAGGAGAATCGACGTCAATGCGGGACAATAAATTTAATCTGTTAAAAATTGCCTGATGTTACGGGAACGGGTATTTGCCCTGACCTTGCTTGCCGTAATTGCCTTTGCCGGTAATTCCCTGCTTTGCCGGTTGGCGCTGAAACAAACCGGCATTGACGCCGCCAGCTTCACATTCATTCGCATCGTCTCCGGTGCTGTTGTTCTGTGGCTGATCGTACGCTTGCGCGGCGGCACTCGCAGCACCGCAGGTAGCTGGTCTTCTGCGCTGGCGCTGTTTGCCTATGCCGCCTGCTTTTCATTTGCCTATGCCAGGCTATCGGCTGCGACCGGTGCATTGCTGCTCTTTGGCGCAGTGCAGGCAACCATGATCGGATATGGACTATGGGGCGGAGAGCGTCTGCGGCCGTGGCAAGTCGCCGGTCTGCTATGTGCATTCGCCGGACTGATCGGCCTTTTGCTGCCGGGACTCTCGGCACCGCCGTTGGATGGCGCCGTCCTGATGCTCGGCTCCGGCATTGCGTGGGGAATTTATTCGCTGCGCGGCAAAGGCGCTGGCGACCCCATCGGCGTTACGGCCGGGAACTTCCTCCGCGCCGTACCTTTGGCCGCTGGCCTGAGCATCGCCATGCTGCCCTGGGCCTCTTTGGACAGTGCCGGTTTTTGGTATGCGATATTGTCCGGAGCATTGACATCGGGCGTCGGATACGTGATCTGGTATGCCGCCTTGCGCGGGCTGAATGCAACCACCGCGGCCACGGTGCAACTGAGCGTGCCGGTGATCGCAGCCGCAGGTGGCATCATGCTGCTCGGCGAGTCCATCACGCCGCGCCTTTTAATCGCATCTGCCGCCATTCTCGGCGGAGTCGCATTGGTAATTTTAACCAAACCGCGCGCCAGCTGACGAAGCCGCAGGTTCGAGGTAGTGGCGTTGGCCTTGTATTCCCTTCGGTCACATTCCCTGTGATCGAAGAGAATACAAAATAGCTTGCGCCATTTAAATGATGCAGCCTGGATGGCGGAGACTATTTTCCAAGCAGATCCTTGAGCTTGCCCTTGATCTGATCCTGCACCTTGGATTTTTGCTGATTCACTGCCTCCTGCGCCTTCGATCGTACTTCCTCTTTTTTCTCATCGACCTTTTGCTTCGCCAGCTCGCTGGCCATTCCTTCGACGTCGACACGCCAACCGATTGCAGTGAACGGTCCCGACAATCGGACAGGGATCGTGAGTCCTTTGAGCGACTGCAATTCCGGCCCGCCCTGCCCTTGCAGATTCGTCACGACGGTGACCTTGGCCAGATAGTCGAGTCGTTCGGCTGCGAGGTTGATTTCGCCTGCTCCGCCTACCCGGATCAACGGTGATTTGATATTGAGATCTTCGTTGCGCGCCACGCCGTTCACAATGCGGAAAGTGCCCGTCATTTCGCTGAAGTCGGTTTTCTCAGTGGTGGAGGCGGTGCCGGTCTGCGGTGGCTCGTTACCTTTGAGCGCACCGATCTTTGACTTCGCATTGCGAATGACCTGTGCCAAATTGATACCGCGCACCGAACCGTCGCGCAATTCCAGCCGCGCCGTGCCGTTCAGGTTCTTTTTCATCTGCGTAAAGGTTCCGCCCTCGGTGCTTACGTCCAGCTGCACATTGCCGCGACCTTCAATCGGTTCCTTGCCTATCGCATCTTTTAACAGCGGGCCGACATTGATGCCGACAAGATTCTGGCGGACGGCAAAGCGCGGCGGAGTGCTTGCCGTCGCCGACAGCGACCCGCCGACAGTGCCACCGTACAGGTTGGCGGAAAGCGGATTCACATCAACCTTGCCGCCGGCTGCACGTATATCAAGTCGCACATTGGATGCCTTGATATTCTCCACCTGCAGTGCGCCGATCCGTAGACTGCCGGTAGCATGCAGGTCGCGCAATGCCGACAGGTCGATCGGTTTTTCCGCCGCCTCCGGTTTCGGCGCTGCTGCAGCAACTGGCTTGCTTTTGTAACGATCGGCATCAAGGCGATCTATACCGATGTCAAACGTATATGCGGCCGGCGAGAATTTCGTCAGTCCAAGCTTGGCATCGAAGGTGCTGTCATCGAGCTTGCCCTTGAGCAGGGCCGACAACGTTTGCTTGCCCAGATCCAGATTTGCCTTGCCGTCTGCGTTAAGCTTGAGGGCGCCTCCACCGGGGTTAGGCAAGGTGAAGGCGGCGGCAATGTTCGGCAAATCGACAAGCTGGGTTTTCATGTTGGCGGAAAATGGCGTGGTCAGCGAACCGTCGATAGCGGTATCGCCCTGTTTGCCTGACAACGCCAGCTTGAGCTGCGGCGATGTAAACAATAGCTTGTCTATGTCGCCGGAAATCGCACCGGAGAGTTTCGCTGTCGCATCGAGCCTGTTATCCTTGATGCCGATATCGAGTGCAAGCGACGGTACCTTGAATGCCTTCGGTGATCCTTCAAAGGATGGTGCTGAAAAATTGGCCCTGATGGTGCGCCCGCCTTCGGTCAGTTTTGCTTCGCCATTCAATTTTCCGCCCGACACTTGGGTATCGGTAATCGCGAGTTTGGGCGCATCGAACTTTACATCGAACACCTGAGCGGCACGCTTGCCGCTGGCGGTCAGCTTGACGCCATCGAGTACAAAACGCTTGTCGGCCAGCTTCAGATCGGCATCGCCGGCAAGCTTGACCGCGAGATCGGTAAAGTCCGCCAGCTTGCCTTTGATGTCCGCATCGACACTCTTCAATACGTAATGTTTCTGGTCGAGATCGAACGTGAAGCCGCTTTTTAAAGAAATCTTCGCATCGACAACTGGATTACTGCCCTTTACCTCGGCGCTGAGCGTCATCTTGCTCGGCACACCGTTGGCAATCTTGCCGGTGTCGAGATCGAGTTTTGCGATCTCGAATTTGCGGCCCTGCTGCTGATCTTCGAACGATACTCTGGCATTGGTGATACTGACATTGTCTATATCGAACTTGATTTGCTGTCCCGAAGCTTGTTCCTTCGAAAGCAGGTCATCAAAATTGGTCGTGCCATCCTTGAACCGTTTGATATTGGCATTGAGGCCGTCGATCTTGACTCGATCGACCACCAGTTGCTTCGACAGCAAGGGAATCAATGCCAGCGACACCTTGGCGCTATTGACCGATACGAACTCGTCCGTACTGTTGCGCTCGGAAAGGCTCACCCTTCCGAGGTCGGCGCCGATCTTCGGAAAGAAAGTCAGCTTGATCTCGCCGGGAATGGCAAGCGTGCGCTGTTTCTTCTCCTGTACCAGCCGGATGATCAGCGGCTTGTAATCATTCGGATTAAAGGTCGCGGCGATGATGCCGACCGCAATGACCAGCAGACTGAGCAACGTGGCCAGTGCAATGGCAATATATTTAACCGTCTTGGACATGTCGTTCCCGCAATGAAGTGGTTGCATGCACCGTCCGCCGCGATGCGCCCTTAACAGAAAGCATGCAGGATAGAGCGCCGGTTGAGTTTCAATCGGCAGCGGTTTGCCGGCGTGCTGGGGTCCGCAAATACGGAAAACGGCGGTTCGGGATCTAACCCGCGTCTAGAAGACTGGCAAGCTTTCGTTCTGCCATTGAACTACGCCCCCATGATCTGCATTTTACGCAGTTTTGCCACCGTGCGGCAAACTCGGCAGTTCTCGCATGCTGCCTGGAACAAGTCTGGGCGACCCGCTTCGGCAACATGACCATACACAGAGCATTCAGCGACTATCGTTTTTGACTTGCAAGCGCTGTCGTCATCATGGATCAGACACATCCTCCCATCTATTTCGGTCGAGGACTCTTCAGTTTCGCGCCGGGCGCCGGCAAGCGATTCGCTCTCAGCTCGCCCACCGCTTCTGCCACTGCCATTGCTACATTGCGCACTTCTTCCTGCACTGCCAGGTCGCGATCCAATACTTCATGGCTTTCGGCATAGGATTCGTAGTAGCCGACGTATCGATCAAGCCGGGAAACTGCACCTGCGTCGATAAGCCCCATCCAATCGAGCCAGTCGGAAAGTCCCCGGCGGACGCCTTCAATTCCGGCAACATCGCCGTGTACTACCAGACCATAGACTCGACCTGCCAGATGTTTCGGATATGACCAGCCTTCCAGTTCAATTGCTTTCGCTTTTTCGGGATCCTTGCCCGATGTCGTGGTGGGATCAGGATTGCCTCCATCGGCGCATACCAGCCTGTCTATCATCAGCTTCAGCACGCTTGGTGTCTGATACCAGTAAACAGGTGTCAAGATAATGACTGCATGTGCCGCTGTCCAACGTTCGTAGATTTCGGCCATCCAGTCGTTCGTCTGGCGCTGTCCATGATTGGGATAGCAACTGCATGGCCAGTGGCATAACGGCATGGCCGTTGACACGCATCCCTTGCATGGATGGATGTGCAAATCGTAATCCGAAATCAAACGGCTTAAATCCAGTACATCGACGTCGATATTGTCGGCCTGCAGCACCTCACGCGCCAGCTGTGTCATGCGGAATGTTTTTGAAATCTCTCCTGGGCAGCTGCCGTCATTGCGCGCGGCACCACAAATCAATAACACGCGCGATTTTGTGGTGATGTCTTTTTGCATGGCCTCCGCCGCCAGCAATCGGTCTCGGGTCGCCTTCCATTCAACCGACAGGTCATAGCCGGGATCGGCGAATCCCTCACCTGCTTTTGTGGTGATCGGTGCTTTATGCCCATTTATATAGTTATCCCATGCAACCGCCTCCACCTCGGCAAGAGCCTGCCGGACCCGGCCGAACGCGGGGTCTACGAATGATTTTGTAAACTGCAAATGGAACTCATTGCGGTCGAGCATTGCGGGCGCTTGCCCTTTACGTACCTTGATCATAGCTGTCTTCAAATTGGCAAATGGGAGAATCGGCCGCTGCATGCATCGAACTACCGAACGCGTTGACCCCGGCGAAATTGTTGGACGTCAGATAAAAACCTTCGGCGCCAGACTGTTTATCAACTATCGAGGTGGATGCTATACAGGCAACATTGGTTCCTGAAAATCTGCGCAATTCAAATTCTGGCCGGCGATAAACATGCATGGTTTTTCGATCAACATTTCTTGTGAATGTCTCGCCGCAGATTCCGATCATTCTTGCGTGGTCTCGAAATAAATTCACGCTTTTGTTTTTATTGCGTCTGCTTATCCTCTGTTGCTATATGCCATGAACATGGCATAGCCTAAATATCCACTGTGGTTTCTAATCATCACATTAAGAATTTCTCTTGTGCAATAAAGGCTTGGCAAAAGTCTGTGTAACGGCAAGACAATTTGCTTCAGAGTTGTATATAGGCAAATTATTCGAAAGGATGGAACGCAACACCACACAGACGAACGTCCGAAATAGCGGCAACAGGTTCGCCTGCAGCCGGACAATTTTAATAGGGAGGATGTGATGGAACCATTAGTCGGCGAGTTACTTGTACCACAGTACCAGATGAGTCTCTTTCTTCTGTCGTACGTAGTGTCATTTTTCGGGGCGCTGGTCGCGTTGCAATCGGTCAAATGGATGTTCCGCAAGGATGGCACGCTGAACTGGGAACTGACCACCTGTGCCGCAGTGGCACTGGGCGGTATCGGCATCTGGTCGATGCACTTCATCGGCATGCTGTCTTATCGTTTGCCGGTACCAATCGCATACGATTTGGGGATGACCTTATCTTCACTGGTCGCAGCGATCGTGCTTTCGGGGATATCGCTGTATCTTGCCAGTGGCCGGGGCAAGTTCCGGATATCCGGCTGGTTGGCGGGCAGCCTGCTTGCGGGTCTGGGGGCAAGCGTAATGCATTACATGGGCATGTACGCGATGAATCTGCGCGCAGTCATGTCGCTGGATCCTCTTACCGTCGTGGCATCGGTGGCAATTGCCATCATCGCTGCCGCCGCAGCATTATGGCTTGCCTTCAACGTGACCAAGCTGTCGCATCAGCTTGCCGCCGCCGTATTCATGGCGCTCGCAGTTTGCACCATGCACTACGTCGGCATGTGGGCTGCCAGCATGATCTGCATCACCGAAGCGCCGTTGATTCCGCTAAAGATCAGCGGCAAGAATCTGGGCATCTGGGTGTTTTTGGCCTCTGCATTGGTGCTGATGTATATTTTCTGGATAGTTTCCAGTATCAGCATGAAAACAGACGAAGCCAAGGATAGCCTACCTCAACCATCCTGACGGCAGGAATCCGTGACCGGCCACATCAAGTTGACCGGTAGTGACGCCCGGTCACGGTAATGTTTCTACTTGCCGTGACACCTAACTTCTAGGTTCCAGCAGCCCTCGCCGCTGCGCTTCGAAGACTGCCCTTCCCCGTGAGTTGACCGAGAGTTTTCTATAAAGGCGCTTGATATAGTTTTGAACGGTCAGAACGGAGATTGATAGCGTCTGGGCGATTTCATCATAAGAGAGTCCGCGCGCAATCAATTGCAAGACTGATATTTCTCGGTCGGTAAAGTGAATGTCATCCTCATTCATGACCCGCACTTTTACTTTATCGCCGTGGCGCGACTGGATCAATATTTTACGAATGATCGAAGAACTCACCGGCGAGCCGCCAAGCCGTATGTCCCGCACTGCACGACCAATGTCGTGCAAGCCGTCCTCTTTGAGCAAATAGCCCAATGCGCCGGCCTCAATACATGCGGTTACGTCGGCCCCCTCATCGGAAGCTGTCAACACTATGATGGAACAATCCGGATGACGCTGGGAGCAGGCCTGTATCACATCGATTGCCAGGCCGTCTTTGAGTCTAAGGTCTAGCAATAAAACATCAGGAGCCGACGTCTTCAGCCACGCCAGGCCGTCGCGCACGCTGTCGAACGCCGCCAGTAATTTCAGCCCCGGGTCCGCTTCGATTACAGCAGACAATATCTTCCGTGTTACAGGTTCATCTTCGAGAAGCAACACACTGATGCACGGGGAAAGTGTTTCTTGCAACATATCCCTAATCCTAATGAACGAAATACACTTCCAGTTCCAGCTCGCCGCGAAAAACTTACCGAAGAAAGCGTTGTAACGATGTTAAGTCCGATCAACATCAGTTACTAAATGAATGGAAATTCATGAGCCCGCAGATTACCACTGTTTTTGGCAATAGTGCCACAACGGCTTAAGTTTGGAGTTAGCTACT
>DASYKE010000137.1:0-19057 GCA_035995725.1 Burkholderiaceae bacterium
GCACGCCGGAAGCGCCGAGGATGCTTTCGACGTCGTCGTTCCGTCTCTGCCGGGCTACGGATTTTCCGGCAGGCCGACCGGCACTGGCTGGGACCCCGACCGCATCGCGCGAGCGTGGGCCGAATTGATGAAGCGCCTCGGGTACACCCGTTACGTCGCCCAGGGCGGCGACTGGGGCACTCCTGTCTCCAGTGCGATGGCGCGCCAGGCGGCCGCAGGCCTGCTCGGCATCCACATCAACCTGCCGGCAACAGTGCCGCCTGAAGTGGCGGCGGCGCTTGGCGGCGGACCGCTGCCGACGGGACTTTCCGACAAGGAACGCGCGGTGGTCGAAGCGCTTATGACGTCTGGGAAGAACGGAAACCTAGCGTACTTCACGATGATGACCGCGCGGCCTCAGACGGTTGGCTACGGCGCGACGGATTCGCCTGCCGGCCTCGCCGCATGGGTGCTTGTGCATCCGGGTTTTGCGCAATGGTCGTACGGCGGCGGCGATCCCAAAGCGTCCCCGACGAGAGACGACGTCCTCGACAACATTACGCTGTACTGGCTGACGAACACAGCGACATCGGCGGGGCGGCTGTACTGGGAGAACGGCGCACGTGGCAGCGTCATCGTTGCGGCAGCGCAAAGGACTTCAGAAATCTCACTCCCGGTGGCCATTACAGTATTTCCCGAGGACGTCTATCGACCCCCGGAAACATGGGCCCGGCGCGCCTATCCCAACTTGATCTACTTCCACGAGGTCGACAAGGGCGGACACTTCGCGGCGTGGGAACAGCCGGAACTCTTCAGTAACGAGCTCCGGGCAGCGTTCAGACCACTGCGCTAGTTCAACGATTCGCACCAATTACGATCGACGTGGCGGCCGTGACGGTCGACCGAGCGTAGCTGCCGAACCAGGAAGATTCACCAATGAATACGATCAAAATGTCAGAAGAAATCAACCATCATCGCCGCCGCCTTTTTGGCACTGCGGCCATGACCATCGCTGCCGCCCAGCTCGTCATGATCGGTTCTGCGAAAGCACAGTCCAACACGACAAAATCGGCAGGACTGCCCACGATCAAGCCGGGGACGAACACGTCGTTCGGGTCACTGAAGCAGATCGATGCCGGGGTTCTGAATATCGGATACGCTGAAGCCGGCCCCGCCGATGGTCCCGTAGTCATTCTTCTGCACGGCTGGCCCTACGACATTCACAGCTATGTCGACGTCGCCCCGTTGCTGGCGTCGGCCGGCTACAGGGTGATCGTCCCGTATCTGCGCGGCTACGGCACAACGCGGTTTCTTTCGAGCGAAACGGTCCGCAATGGCCAGCAGTCGGCGGTCGCTGTCGACATCATCGCCCTAATGGATGCTCTCAAGATCGAGAAGCCGACCATCGCCGGTTACGATTGGGGAGCGCGGACAGCCAACATCGTCGCGGCACTCTGGCCGGAGCGCTGCAAGGCGATGGTGTCCGTGAGCGGTTATCTGATCGGCAGCCCCGATGCGAACAGGATGCCCTTGCCGCCGAAGGCCGAACTGGAATGGTGGTACCAATATTACTTTGCCACAGAACGCGGCCGGGCAGGCTACGACAAATACCGGCATGACTTTGCGAAGCTCATCTGGCAAACCGCTTCGCCCAAGTGGAACTTCGATGATGCCACTTTCGATCGCAGCGCAGTCGCCTTCAACAACCCGGACCATGTCAGCATCGTGATCCACAACTATCGCTGGCGGCTCGGCCTGGCTCCAGGCGAGCCGAAATATGACGATCTGGAAAAGCGGCTCGCCGCAGGCCCGCAGATCACCGTGCCAACCGTTACACTTGAGGGCGACGCCAACGGCGCACCGCACCCGGACCCCAGTGCCTATGCCAAGAAATTCACCGGCAGGTATGCGCACCGGCTCATCAAGGGCGCTGGCCATAACCTGCCGCAGGAAGCGCCCCAGGCATTCGCCGAAGCGGTCGTCGAAGTCGCCGGATACTGATTGAGCTTGTGCAGGTTTTTTCCCGATTGGAGAGAAATAAATGTCCGAAGGAATCAACCATCATCGCCGCCGCCTTTTTGGCGCTGCAGCCATGACCGTCGCCGCCACCCGGCTCGGCATGATCGGTTCTGCGAGAGCGCAGTCCGGCAGGACAAGACCGGCAGATCTGCCGGCGATCAAGGTGCAGCAAATGACGCCCGCAGCGGCCCGGTTACCCATTGAAGATGAGTTTCCTTCTCTCGGCAGCGCGACCGGGTGGCTCAATTCGCAGCCACTGACGGCGGCCGGCCTGCGCGGCAAGGTCGTCCTCATCGACTTCTGGACCTATTCCTGCATCAATTGGCTACGCTCCCTTCCCTATGTCCGCGCATGGGCCGATAAATACAAGGATCAAGGATTGGTGGTGATCGGCGTGCACGCGCCTGAGTTCGGCTTTGAGAAAGACGTCGATAACGTGCGCCGGGCCGTGAAGGACATGAGGATCGATTATCCGGTCGCGATCGATAACGACCATGCGATATGGCGAGCTTTCAAGAACGAATACTGGCCGGCCCTCTATTTCGTCGATGCGCAGGGGCATGTTCGACATCATCAATTCGGCGAGGGCGACTACGAACAGTCGGAAAGGATTATTCAGCAATTGCTGGCCGAGGCCGGAATCGGCGGCATCGATCATGAACTGGTTTCGGTCGATGCCCGCGGCGCGGAAGCTGCCGCCGATTGGGGCAGCTTGAAGTCTCCGGAAAACTATGTCGGCCATGAGCGCACCGAGAACTTTGCGTCTCCCGGTGGTGCAGCATTGGACAAGCGTCGCGTCTATGCTGCCCCCGCGCAGTTGAGACTCAATCAATGGGCCCTTTCGGGCGATTGGACGGTGGGGAAACAGGCCATTGTCCTGAACCAGGCCAACGGGCGGATCGCGTACCGTTTTCACGCCCGCGATCTTCATCTCGTCATGGGGCCGGCAGCGCCAGGAACGCCTGCGCGATTCCGCGTGCTCATTGATGGACAGCCGCCGGGCGCTGCTCATGGAATTGACATAGACGACCAAGGCAACGGCACGGTTACCGAGCCGCGACTGTATCAGTTGGTCCGGCAACCGAAGCGCATCGCCGATCGACAGTTCGAGATCGAGTTTCTCGATCCCGGCGTGGAGGCTTTTGCGTTCACGTTCGGCTGATCCACGGCAGAGGCGATTAACCCGGCGACAAAGTGACCTGCAGAAAAAGCTGGTAGTCGGTCACTGCCCGACTTTCGGCTCTAAAGTGGTCCGGCAAGGCTAACGCGTTGAAGGAGTATCGCGATGGCCATGAAGCATGCCATGGCACCATGCGACACCGACGATCGAGCGCTTAATAAAGATGGCGAACCGAGTTCAACAGACGCGGGACACGCCGACGCTGTTGAGGATTGCCCATGGATAAGTTTGGAAGGCGTGCAAAAATCGCGCAAAAAAAATGGCTTAGAGGACACAACCTCGTAAGCCATTGATTTTGATACTGTTAATTGGTCGGAGTACAAGGATTCGAACCTTGGACCCCCTGGTCCCAAACCAGGTGCGCTACCGGACTGCGCCACACTCCGAGAAAAAGAATCATACAGGATCGAGGCGTTTCGGTCAATTTTATGCCGCTATTTGCTTCTGCGAAAGATCAATCAAGACCGGTACCGCCATATACTCGTTAAAAATAGCTCGGCCGGTCGAGATCGGGAATCAGCCCCGGCTGCTTCGGCTGCCACCCCAGCAGTTCCCGGGTGCGCTGACTTGAAGCCGGACAGTCGGCACCCAGGAAGTACCCGAGGAAGCCAAAATGGTCGGCCGCCTCCTCGGGTGACTTGGCGACGACCGGCACGTTCAGGCGCCGGCCGATTACGTCAGCGATGTCTCGAACCGGCACGCCCTGGTCGGCGACCGCGTGATACCGGGCTCCCGCGGCACCCTTCTCAAGCGCCAGCCGGAAGAGGTGGGCAGCATCGAGCCGGTGCACCGCGGGCCAGCGGTTGAGCCCGTCGCCCACATACGCCGAAACGCCCTTTTGCCGCGCGATGCCGATCAGCATGGGCACGAATCCGTGATCGCCGTCACCATGTACCGACGGCGGGAGGCGCACGACTGACGTGCGGACTCCTCGCGAAGCCATCGCCACCGCTGCCTCTTCCGACGGGATGCGGGGAGCTGTGGCGGAGCGGGGATCGCCCACATCGTCTTCGGTCCCGATGCGCCCCGGCGCGAGACCCGCAGTCCCGGAGGTGACGACGAAGGGGCGGCCAGATCCCGCGAGCACGGCGCCCATCGCTTCGATCGCTCGCCGATCGATTGCGGCATTGGCTGCGAATTGGGAAAAGTCGTGAATGAAGGCCGTGTGGATGACGCCCTCGCAGGCCCGGGCGCCTGCGACGAGGCTCTCCGGGTCCGACAGGTCGCCCCTATGCGCCTTGACTCCCAAACGCGCCAACGCGTCGGCGGCGGCGTCGTTACGCGCCAGTCCGAGCACCTGATGGCCCGCGTTAATTAGCTCCTGAACAATGGCAGAACCGATAAAGCCTGTAGCACCGGTAAGAAAGACACGCATGACAACTTCTCCTTTACTTTACTTCATGACCATGACCGCATTCGCAGCCCCGTGATGAGCAAGATAGGCCATTGAGCCCATATAATCTATGTTGTAGAGTCTGTATTATTGGCTCAATCGTCCCGGAGGCCCATGGATCCGCTCTCAGATGTGCTGTCGCTGCTGAAACCGCGAAGTTATTCGTCTGGCGGCTTTGACATAGGTGGAGAGTGGTCGGTCCAGTTCCCCCAGCACGAAGGCATCAAGTGCTACGCCGTAGTTTCCGGCCACTGCTGGCTGTCCGTGGAGGGCATTCCCGATGCGGTGCGCCTGGAAACGGGCGATTGCTTTCTGCTGTCGGGTGGACGGCCTTTCCGCCTTGCAAGCGATCTGACGCTGGCGCCTGTTGACGCTCATACGATTTTTTCGACGGGGCAGAATGGTGGCATCTTCTCGTTCAATGGCGGTGGGGATTGCTTTATTGTCGGCGGGCACTTCGCCCTTACGGGCAGTCATGCCGGCATCCTGCTAGGGGTGCTGCCGCCCATCGTGCATCTCCGGACAGAATCAGATAAGGCGGCGCTGCGCTGGTCTCTGGAGCGTATGAGGCTGGAGGTGCGCGAGCAACGGCCAGGCGGATTTCTGGTCGCACAACACCTCGCCTACATGATGCTGGTTCAGGCACTACGACTGCATCTGGAGGAAGGGTCGAGAGGTGGCGTTGGATGGCTCTTCGCCCTGGCAGATAAACAGATGAGCGCGGCGATCCAGTCTATGCACGACGATCCGGCACATCGCTGGACATTGCAGAAGCTGGCGGAGCGTGTCGGCATGTCGCGATCGATCTTTGCCCTGAAGTTCAAAGAGACGGTTGGGGCATCGCCCATGGAATACCTGACGCGTTGGCGAATGCTGCTGGCCGGGGACAGGCTGACGAATTCCGGCGATCACATATCTGTTATCGCCCTGTCGCTCGGCTACGAATCCGAAAGCGCCTTCAGCAAAGCTTTCAAGAGGGTCATGGGCTGTTCGCCACGTCAATATAGCCGTGGCCGGAATCCGGCTTCCCCTTCCCATGGCGAAGGGGAAGCCGCCCGCGCCAATCATCTCGAACCTGTCGCACGTTGATATCGAACTTATGAAATCGCGCAAGATCGGGCAGCGGCTGCATCACGGGCGAGCCTGCATTTGCACCAGCCATCCCGGATGGCGGCCATCAAAAGTTCGCCGGCGCCCGACAATGGTCAGGCTTTTACCTTGTCGGCGATGCGCTGCGCCATCAGGTCGGCGATGTCCGCGGATTTTGCCTCGACCATCACCCGGATCAGCGGCTCGGTGCCGGATGCGCGGATCAGCACCCGTCCGTTTTGACCCAATTCGGCTTCGACCGTTTCCTTTTCGGCCAGCACCGCGCTGCTTTTCTGCCAGTCGTAGCCGGGCGCGACTTTTACGTTGATCAGGGTTTGCGGATAAAGAGCGATTCCCTCGGTGCATCGCGCGAGCGTCTTGCCGCAACGCTTCAAGGCCGACAATACCTGCAATGCCGAAATGATGCCGTCGCCGGTCGTGTGTTTGTCCAGGAACAGCAGATGTCCCGACCCTTCGCCGCCGAGCAGCCAGCCGCGCTCCTGCAATACCTCGAGCACGTAACGGTCGCCCACCTTGGCGCGCACGAAGCCTATTCCCATTTTCCTGAATGCGACTTCCACCGCCATATTCGTCATCAGGGTCCCGACCGCGCCCTGTACCGGTCCTATCGCCATGCGGTCCTTGACCATGATATATAGCAGTTCGTCGCCGCTATAGACACGGCCCGTTGCATCGACCATCAGCAGCCGGTCCGCGTCGCCGTCCAGCGCAATGCCGAGATCCGCATCGTTTTCCTGTACTGCGACGGACAATGCGGCGGGCGAAGTCGCGCCGAAGCAGTCATTGATATTCAATCCGTTGGGCTGATTGCCGATCGCGATGACTTCCGCACCCAGTTCGTGAAAGACATCCGGCGCGATGTTGTACGCCGCGCCATGCGCGCAATCGACCACGATGCGCATGCCGCGCAAATCCAGCTCGTTCGGAAAGGTGCTTTTGCAAAATTCGATATAGCGTCCGCGTGCATCGTCGAGCCGTTTTGCCTTGCCCAGCTTTTCCGACGATACGCACTCCATCGGCGCTTCCAGCGCCGCTTCGATGGCGGCTTCGACGTCATCGTGCAGCTTGTTGCCCTGGGCCGAAAAGAATTTGATGCCGTTGTCCTGGTAGGGATTGTGCGATGCCGAAATCACCACGCCCGCCGACAGCCGCAGTGCGCGGGTCAAATAGGCAACCGCGGGCGTGGGCATCGGCCCGGCCAGCATCACATCGACACCCGCCGCGGCAAACCCCGCTTCCAGCGCCGCTTCCAGCATGTAACCGGAAATCCGCGTGTCTTTGCCGATCAGTACGGTCGGTTTGCCGCTGGTCGAGTCCGCTTGTACCAGCACCTTGCCGGCCGCATAGCCGAGTTTCATGACGAAGTCCGGTGTGATGGGCGCAGCTCCCACTCGTCCGCGTATGCCATCGGTGCCAAAATATTTGCGTGTCATGTTTTATCCCGATTCATTTTTTCCGTTCTTTGTGCCGCCGCTTGCCAGACCTTGAGTGCATCGACCGTTTCCGCCACGTCATGCACGCGCAATATGCGCGCGCCTTGCGCAGCCGCGGCAAGCGCGGCGGCCAGACTGCCCGCCAGCCGCTGTTCGACCGGCCGGCCCGTGATGTCGCCGATCATCGACTTGCGCGACAGGCCGGCAAGCAAGGGCAGATCCAGCGCGTCCTGCATCTGCCCGATATTCTTCAGCAGTTCAAGATTATGCGCCAGCTTCTTGCCAAAGCCGAAGCCGGGATCGATGCATAAACGACTGCGCGCAATGCCCGCCGCTTCCAGGCTTTGTACGCGCTCGCGCAGGAATCCGGTTACTTCAGCCACGACATCCCGATATTCCGGCTTCAGCTGCATGGTCTGCGGGTCGCTTTGCATATGCATGATACACAACGCACAATCGCTGTCCTTGACCGCGCTCAGTGCGCCGTCGGCCCTGAAGCCGTTGATATCGTTGATCATGTCCGCACCGGCTGCGATCGCTTCGCGCATCACTTGCGGCTTGTAGGTATCGATGGAGAGCGGCTTGCCGCAATCGCGCAACGCATACAGCACCGGCATCACGCGCCGCAGTTCTTCTTCCAGCGGCACCGGCGGCGCACCGGGGCGGCTCGACTCGCCGCCGATGTCGATGATGTCCACTCCCTGCGCGATCATTTGCTCCGCATGGGACAGCGCCGACTCAAGCGCATTAAACCGGCCGCCGTCGGAAAAGGAATCCGGCGTGACATTCAACACGCCCATGACGAACGGACCGGACCACTGCCGGTCCATGGATAAACGGTAACGCCCGCATTGCAGGTATTGTTGTTGCATCATGCTGAAGACGGCAGTCGGCCGCCAACTGATTTCGAGAGGCTCATGCTATATAAACGATACTATATTAAAAATTGCCGTACTTAAATAGCCAATAGCCGGCCTGCCCGTAATTGTGCTACGCCTGTGGCGCTTGTTCAACTGCCGTTTTGAGGATTATTTGCGGGCAAAGAAAAAGGGTGAGGATTGCTCCCCACCCTTGTATCGAACCATGTCGGCATTACACCATCGTCATGTCCGGCATCATGCCGGCGCAGTCGCGGTCGGCTTTACGCCGCCCGGTGTATTGTTGTCTGAAGACCGCTTGGCCGGAACGCCTGCTTTGGGCAGGCGCGGCTCGCGACCTTCCATGATGTCGTTGATCTGGTCTGCATCGAGGGTTTCCCACTCCAGCAGGGTTTTGGCCATGATATCGACTTTATCCCTGTTGTCTTCGACCAGTTTGCGCGACAATGCATATTGCGCATCGAGAATACTGCGGATCTCGGTATCGACCTTTTGCTGGGTTGCCTCCGATACGGTCTTCGCGGACATGCGGCCGAAATAAGCATCCTGCTCGGTGTCTTCGTAGACCATGGTGCCCAGGCTCTCGGACATGCCGTAGCGCGTCACCATTGCACGCGCCAGCTTGGTCGCACGCTCGAAATCGTTCGATGCGCCGGTCGACATCTGATGCATGAAGATCTCTTCGGAGATACGGCCGGCAAACAGGATCGCGATTTCTTCGAGCATCTTGTCCTTGTACATATTGACCCGGTCATGCTCGGGCAATTGCCAGGTCAGGCCGAGCGCAAAACCGCGCGGCATGATCGTGACCTTGTGTACCGGATCGGCTTTCGGCAACAGCTTGGCGACCACTGCATGCCCCGACTCGTGATAAGCGGTGTTCCTGCGCTCTTCTTCGCGCATGACGGCCGATTTGCGCTCCGGCCCCATCACGATCTTGTCCTTGGCATCCTCGAAATCCTGCATTTCGACCAGGCGCTTGTTCCGGCGCGCGGCAAACAGCGCCGCCTCGTTGACAAGATTGGCCAGATCCGCACCCGAGAAGCCCGGTGTGCCGCGTGCCAGGATATCGGCTTTGACATCCGGTGCGATCGGCACCTTGCGCATGTGCACGTACAGAATTTGCTCGCGGCCGCGGATATCGGGCAGGCCGACGATCACCTGGCGGTCGAAACGGCCCGGACGCAGCAGCGCCTTGTCCAGCACATCGGCGCGGTTGGTTGCCGCGATCACGATCACGCCGGCATTCGCCTCGAAGCCGTCCATTTCAACCAGCAGCTGATTGAGCGTCTGCTCGCGCTCGTCGTTGCCGCCGCCCATGCCGGCGCCGCGGTGACGGCCGACTGCGTCGATCTCGTCGATAAAGATGATGCAGGGAGCATGCTTTTTGGCATTCTCGAACATGTCGCGCACCCGCGACGCGCCGACGCCGACGAACATTTCAACGAAATCCGAACCGGAAATCGTGAAGAACGGCACTTTCGCCTCGCCCGCAATTGCGCGCGCCAGCAGGGTCTTACCGGTTCCGGGAGGACCCACCATCAGCACGCCGCGCGGAATGCGGCCGCCGAGTTTCTGGAACTTGGTCGGATCGCGCAGGAAATCGACCAATTCATTGACTTCTTCTTTTGCCTCGTCACAGCCGGCGACATCGGCAAATGTCACTGCATTGGCATGCTCGTCGAGCATGCGCGCCTTCGATTTCCCGAAAGAGAATGCACCGCCCTTGCCGCCGCCCTGCATCTGGCGCATGAAAAATATCCATACGCCGATCAGCAACAGCATCGGGAACCAGGAAATGAATACCTGGGACAGGAATGACGGGGGTTCCGGCTGCTTGACATCGAATTTGACATCATTGTTGACCAGGTCGCCGATCAGGCCACGGTCGAGATTGGTAACCGTTGCACGGATTTTCTTGCCCTCGGACGTGGTCGCGATAATGGTACGGTCCTCGATGGTCGCTTCCTTGATGTGTTTGGCTTTGACCTCATCGAGGAATTCCGAGTACGGCATCGGGGTTGCCCCGTTTGCTATCCCGCGATCGTCGAATTGTTTGAATACGGTGAAGAGGACCAAGCCGATGACCACCCAGATGGCGGCTTTCGAAAACATATTGTTCACTAAGAACTCCTTGGACGCGAATAGCGTCTTTTATGTAATTGTAAATTTTACTCGCAATAATCGGAGCTTACTAGACCGATATCGGGCTAAACCCATGATAATCAAGGGTTAAATTCGGGCTAAACCCATGATATTCAAGGGTTTATGGGGCACTAAACGGGGCTTTTTAGTATTTTTCCGAGCAAAAAAATCTCTGAGGATTTATCCCTGCTGGCTTTAGGCTTCTTCTGACTTACTATCTTGAATTCTTGCCTGAATTTTTCGACAAGCTGTGTGTATCCCATACCGTTGAAGCATTTGACGAGCAAAGCACCGGAAGGTTTCATATGCGAGCGTGCAAATTCGATTGCCAGATCGATTATATGTTCCATGCGGGCCGCATCCGCCAGCGCGATACCGGACAGGTTGGGAGCCATGTCGGACAGGACCAGGTCCGCCTTGCGTCCGGCCAGCACCGCCTCCAGTTGCTGCAATACGTCCGCCTCGCGGAAATCTCCCTGTATGAAATGCACGTCCGCGATCGGGTCCATTGGCAGCATATCAAGCCCGATGATGGTGCCATGGATGCCCCCGCCCACCTGGCCGGCCAGCTTGTTGCGCGCATATTGCGACCAGCTGCCCGGCGTCGAACCAAGGTCGATGATGAGCTGGCCGGGCTTGATCAGCTTCTCGCTCTCGTCGATTTCCTTGAGCTTGTAAGCCGCGCGCGCACGATAGCCCTCCTTCTGCGCCAGCCTCACATAAGGATCATTGATATGGTCATGCAGCCAGTTTTTGTTTAATTTGTTCTTTGCCATTCGCGTAGAATACTAGTTTCCATTTCCATATTGCGGAACAGGGTTAAGCGAAGCGATGCTCAGTCGATACTCAGTCCCCAACAATCGTTTTGATCATTGCGGAATAGATAGAGTCAAGCAAAGCGGTACTCTGCCACCAAACAAACCTTTTAACCATTGTGGGACAGAGTCAAGCGAAGCGGTACTCTGTTCCCGACACTCTATATTATGTTGAAACTCACTCCCCACGAGCGCAGTTCGCTGCGCGCCGACGCCCATTCGCTCAGCCCGGTCGTCATCATCGGCGAAGCAGGCCTGACGCCTGCGGTGCTCAAGGAAATCGATGCCGGCCTGAATGCGCACGGACTTATCAAGGTGCGCGTTTTTGGCGATGACCGCGAAGCGCGCATTGCGGCTTACCAGACGATTTGCGACCAGCTCGACGCCGCGCCGGTACAGCATATCGGCAAGCTGCTGGTAGTCTATCGCCCGAAAAAAGAGGAACCGAAAGAGCGCAGCGAGAAGCGAGGCAAAGGTTTGCGCGAAGTAACCATCGTCAAACCCAGCCCGAGCGGCACCAAGCGTCCCACGGTATCCAAAGTCATGGTCAAAGGCAATGAACGGGTCACGGCGGGCGGCCACATCAAGCGCGCCAAACCTCGTCAATCCAGCTCCAAAAAATCATCGCTCGGCAAAAGTTAGCAAAGTTAGCGATTTGGCGATCCGGATTATCGCATCTTGAGAATCAGGGCCACTCCCAACAGGCTCTGAACCAGATATACGCCGCTTGAAATTGCATGCAGGATACCGAATTGCATTCTGGTATCCGATGCCATCACGCCATCCGGTCCTGCCGTTTCGCGCAATGCCGCCATGAACGGTTGCAAGCCGAAATAACCGACCAGCGTACACGCCAGCATTGCCCCTATAAGGACAAGCAGCGTTTTACGTTGCGGCAAACCGGTATCTTTGCCTGTACTGCCTGTAAAGCCGATCAAGGCTGCCAGCATCGCCGCACAGAAAACCGACAGCCATGCTTCGACCCGGAACAGGCTGCCGGCAATCGTGCCCGCCAGCCTTGTGTCGGTCAGGGTGGCGAACAACACCGGTGCCGCCAGATAACCGACCGTCCACAGGCTGCCGACCCACAATGTCGCAATCAGACGCCGGGCATGCGATGCAAACATGCCGGTCAGATATAGCGCACGTCGAGTACTTCATATTCGCGCACGCCGGAAGGCGCTTGCACTCCGACAACATCCCCTGCGTATTTGCCGATCAGCGCGCGGGCGATCGGCGAGGTAATCGATACTTTCGACTCCTTCAGATCGGCTTCATCCACCCCCACGATCTGGTAAGTGACTTTCTCACTCGACTCCAGATCTTCCAGATGGACGGTCGATCCAAATACGATACGGCCATCGGCGTCCAGCAATATCGGATCGATGATTTGCGCCGCCCCCAGCTTTCCTTCCAGATCGGCAATCCGGCCTTCGATGAAGCTTTGGCGGTCCTTGGCTGCATCGTATTCGGCATTTTCGGACAGGTCGCCCTGGGCCCGCGCTTCCGAGATCGCGCTGATGATGGCAGGACGCTCTTTCGTTTTCAGCCGTATCAATTCCTCTTTGAGGATTTCTGCACCGCGTTTTGTAATAGGGACTGAACTCATGATTTTTAATTGATGAAATGAAAACCACAGAGGTCGCAAAGAATGCCCTCCGGTACCTTGCGGCCTGCTCAGTGCGACTCGGAAATCCGACGAACCCACGATACGTCGCGGGATACGCCGATCATCCGTTCACCTGGGCAGCGCAATATAGCGAAGGGCGCGCCTGTGAACTCTGTGGCTAAAAAAGTATGACTACGGACTTAGTGTAAAGTTTTATGCAAGCTTTGTAAATCGTAGACATGCACCTCGTCAAGATGGCCCATGCCTTCGACCGCGGCCTCCGCGCCCGCAATGGTGGTATAGGTCGTCACGCGCGCGGCCAGCGCCGACGTACGGATGGTCCGCGAGTCGGTAATGGCGCTGCGCTTTTCTTCTACCGTGTTGATGACCAGCGCGATCTCGTTGTTCTTGATCATATCGACCACGTGCGGACGGCCTTCGGCCACCTTGTTGACTGTCGTAACCGGTATGCCGGCCGCACCGATGGCGGCGGCCGTGCCCTTGGTCGCGACCACCGAGAAACCGATCTCGACCAGGTCTTTGGCAACCTGCACCGCGCGCGGCTTGTCGCTGCCCTTGACGCTCAGGAAGACCTTGCCCGACCTCGGCAGTTTGACGCTCGCACCCAGCTGCGACTTGACGAATGCTTCGCCGAATGTTTTGCCGACGCCCATGACTTCCCCGGTCGATTTCATTTCCGGCCCGAGAATGGTATCGACGCCGGGGAATTTCACGAACGGGAATACCGCTTCCTTGACGCTGAAATACGGCGGCACGACTTCATGCGTGATGCCCTGGCTGTCGAGCGACTGGCCGACCATGCAGCGCGCCGCGATCTTGGCCAGTTGCAGGCCGGTGGCCTTGGATACGTACGGCACCGTGCGCGAAGCACGCGGATTGACTTCCAGCACGAACACCACATCCTGCATGACGCCATCGACTTCCTGCTGCTGAATCGCGAACTGCACGTTCATCAGCCCGACCACGTTCAACCCCTTGGCCATCAGCGCAGTCTGCCGCTTCAATTCCTCGATCGTTTCGGCCGACAGCGAATACGGAGGCAGCGAACAGGCGGAATCGCCCGAATGGACGCCGGCCTGCTCGATATGCTCCATCACGCCGCCGATGAAGGTGCGTTGTCCATCCGACAGGCAGTCCACATCGACTTCGATCGCATCGTTGAGGAAACGATCCAATAGCACCGGCGAATCGTGCGACACCTTGACCGCTTCACGCATGTAGCGTTCGAGGTCGCGCTGCTCGTGCACGATTTCCATCGCGCGGCCGCCCAGCACATACGATGGGCGCACCACCAGCGGATAGCCGATTTCCTGGGCCAGCCGCAATGCATCCTCTTCGGTACGCGCGGTGCGGTTGGGCGGCTGGCGCAGTTTCAGTTTGTGCAGCAGTTTCTGGAACCGCTCGCGGTCTTCGGCGGCATCGATCATGTCGGGCGACGTGCCCACGATCGGTACGCCGTTCGCCTCCAGATCGAGCGCCAGTTTCAGCGGCGTCTGGCCGCCGTACTGGACGATGACGCCGTGCGGCTTTTCCTTGTCGACGATTTCGAGCACGTCTTCCAGCGTCAGCGGTTCGAAATACAGGCGGTCGGACGTATCGTAGTCGGTCGATACCGTCTCCGGATTGCAGTTGACCATGATGGTTTCGTACCCGTCTTCGCGCATCGCCAGCGCGGCATGCACGCAGCAATAGTCGAACTCGATGCCCTGGCCGATACGGTTCGGGCCGCCGCCCAGCACCATGATTTTCTTTTTGCCGGTCGGCTGCGCTTCGCACTCTTCCTCGTAGGTCGAATACATGTAAGCGGTCCTGGTCGCGAATTCGCCGGCGCAGGTATCGACGCGCTTGTAGACCGGACGGATATTCAACGCATGGCGCTTCTCCCGCACCGCCTTGTCGGTCGTCTTGAGCAATTTTGCCAGGCGGCGATCGGCGAAACCTTTTTGCTTGAGCCTGAACAGCGTCGATTTGTCGAGCGCATCCAGGGACAGGGTTTCGAGCCACAATTCGATATCGACGATTTCCTTGATCTGCGCCAGGAACCATGGATCGATATGCGTGAGCTGATGCACTTCTTCCAGCGTAAAACCCTGGGCGAACGCATCGCCGACATACCAGATCCGTTCCGGACCGGGTTCGCCGAGCTCTTCTTCGATTACCTCGCGGTCGGTGGTTTTTTCATTCAAGCCATCGACGCCGA
The DNA here is from genome assembly GCA_035995725.1 of Burkholderiaceae bacterium. GTDB lineage: Bacteria > Pseudomonadota > Gammaproteobacteria > Burkholderiales > Burkholderiaceae_D > JAQGLW01. Next base: position 14,783 of record DASYKE010000137.1, read on the forward strand.
CTTCCAGGCCGCGCAATGCTTTCTGGAACGATTCCTGGAAAGTGCGGCCGATTGCCATCACTTCTCCCACCGATTTCATCTGCGTGGTGAGATGGCTGTCGGCCTGAGGGAATTTCTCGAATGCGAAGCGCGGAATCTTGGTAACGACATAATCGATGCTCGGCTCGAACGATGCCGGCGTAGCGCCGCCGGTAATCTCGTTGCGCAACTCGTCCAGCGTGAAGCCGACCGCCAGCTTGGCGGCGATTTTCGCGATCGGAAAACCGGTCGCTTTCGATGCCAGCGCGGACGAGCGCGAGACCCGCGGATTCATTTCGATGACGATCATGCGGCCGTCTTCGGGGTTGATCGCAAACTGCACGTTCGATCCGCCGGTATCGACGCCGATCTCGCGCAGCACCGCGAGCGACGCGTTGCGCATGATCTGGTATTCCTTGTCGGTCAGCGTCTGCGCCGGCGCGACCGTGATCGAGTCGCCGGTATGGACGCCCATCGGATCGAGGTTCTCGATCGAACAGACGATGATGCAATTGTCCTTTTTGTCGCGCACCACTTCCATCTCGAACTCTTTCCAGCCGATCAGCGATTCCTCGATCAGCAGTTCGCTGGTCGGCGATGCTTCCAGGCCGCGCTTGCAGATGGTTTCGAATTCTTCGGAATTGTAGGCGATGCCGCCGCCGCTGCCGCCCATCGTGAACGACGGACGGATGATGACCGGGAAGCCCAGGTCCTTCTGCACCGTCCAGGATTCTTCCAGCGTATGCGCCACGCCCGAGCGCGCCGAGCCCAGGCCGATCCTGGTCATCGCATCCTTGAACTTGGAGCGGTCTTCGGCCTTGTCGATCGCTGCCGGCGATGCGCCGATCAGCTCGCAGCCGTACTTTTTCAGTACGCCGTTGTTGTGCAGGTCGAGCGCGCAGTTGAGCGCGGTCTGACCGCCCATCGTCGGCAGGATCGCATCCGGGCGCTCTTTGGCGATGATGCGCTCTACCACTTGCCAGGTGATGGGTTCGATATAGGTGACGTCCGCCATTTCCGGGTCGGTCATGATGGTTGCCGGATTGCTGTTGACCAGCACCACGCGATAGCCTTCTTCGCGCAACGCCTTGCAGGCTTGCGCGCCGGAATAGTCGAACTCGCATGCCTGGCCGATGACGATCGGGCCGGCGCCGATGATCAGGATGCTTTTTATGTCGGTACGCTTAGGCATTCTTGTTGTTCTCCATCTTTACCTGCCTGGTTGCCTGTTCCATGAGACCGATAAAACGATCGAACAGCGGGGCGATGTCGTGCGGGCCGGGCGATGCTTCCGGATGCCCCTGGAAGCAGAATGCCGGTTTGTCGGTGCGGGCGAAACCCTGCAGCGATCCGTCGAACAGCGACACGTGGGTAACCCGGCAGTTGGACGGCAGCGAAGCGGCATCGACTTCGAAACCGTGGTTTTGCGACGTGATCATCACTTCCCTGGTATCGAGATCCTGCACCGGATGGTTTGCGCCGTGGTGGCCGAATTTCATCTTGCGCGTCCTGGCGCCGGAAGCCAGCGCCATGATTTGATGCCCGAGGCAAATGCCGAAAGTCGGGATGCCGCGCTCGATCAATTCCCTGGTCGCTGCAATCGCGTAATCGCAGGGTTCCGGATCGCCGGGCCCGTTGGCCAGAAAGATGCCGTCCGGCTTGTGCGCCAATGCGTCGGCAGCGGAGGATTGCGCCGGCAGCACGGTAATCTTGCACCCGCGTTGAGCGAGCATGCGCAGGATGTTGTACTTGACGCCGTAATCGAAAGCGACCACATGATATTTTGGCTTGTCCTGCCGGCCATAACCCTTGCCGAGCGTCCATTCCGTTTCGGTCCAGTCGTAGGCTTTGGCGGTCGATACCACTTTGGCCAGATCCATCCCGGCCAGGCCGGGGAATGAATTGGCAAGATCGAGCGCCTGCCCGGCCGTGCATTCCGCACCGGCAACGATGGCGCCGCTTTGCGCACCCTTCTCGCGCAATATGCGGGTCAGCTTGCGCGTATCGATGCCGGCGATGGCGACGATGTTTTCGGCTTTGAGATAGTCAGACAGCGTCTGCGTCGAGCGAAAGCTGGAAGCAAGGATCGGCAAATCCCGGATGATCAGGCCGGCGGCCTGAATCCTGCTCGATTCCACGTCTTCCGGGTTGACGCCGGTATTGCCGATATGCGGATAGGTCAGCGTGACGATCTGGCGGCAATAGCTCGGATCGGTGAGGATTTCCTGATAACCGGTGATCGCGGTGTTGAACACCACCTCGCCCGTCGTATGACCGGGCGCACCGATCGAAAACCCCTGAAAAATCGACCCGTCTGCAAGCGCTAGGATGGCCGGAACTGTATGGCCAGAAAAAAATGGCGGCACGGGTAACTCCTGATGTTGTTACCGTCGCCGCGCCAAAGCAACCGTCATGAGCCCCAAACAACCGGTTCCGGTTGCGGTATCGGGGTATTGTGTCGGACTGTTTTAGGACGAAATGGAAGGTGGTATGCGCTACGACGGAATAAATTAGCTAAACCTTGTAATTATAGCGCAGTTGGCAGTACCGGGGCAAGCCGCCGGACGTGCGGACAAGGCCCTTCCGCATGCACGAATATTTCCATCAAGCATCACATCGGGCAACACATCGATATAAAGTGTCCATGAACACATCAAATATCCCGTTTTAATAGATCAGTTTTCGATGCGAGGTGTATCGGCACCGGTCAACTCAGCGTTGAGGCTGTAGAAAAAGTCCAAAAACATCTCTTTTGCCAATTTTCAACCTATAAAAATCAATGACTTACAGCGTTCAAAAATCAGTAAAACGACTTTTTCTATAGCGTCGTTATGCAGAAAGGCGGTGTGCATGCCTACAGACTTCTTTGGCTTGCAGCGGGCCACCATGGCCCATGTAGAACTCTTCCATGCCTACGTCGACCAGTTGTCGAAGCGCGACTGAAACTGCCCGCGCATCGTCCTCGAAGGGCGGACGTTTGGCAACGTCGGTCCTGGCTATTCCTCCGAGGAGGATTCCTGAAGCGATCAGGTCGCCTACAAGGGCCTCTTTGGACTCTAAAAGCACAGAAATCGAGCCAGCAGTATGCCCTGGGGTATGCTGCACGATGCCAGGAATGCCATAAGGGGCGAGATTGAGCGGATTGTCGCTGTCGATCAGAAGATCGGGCACAAAACCATCATAAGGCTCGAACATCAGGTTCGTTTTGATGAAGAGATGCCCAAACCATCCCGTCGGACAGAATGTCATGGCAGCAGTTCTATTATAGTAATTTGCGTCCGCGGCATGGGCGAGAATGGGAGCGCCTGACAGCTCACGAATTCGCGATGCGCTTCCTGCATGATCAACATGAGCATGTGTGACAATGATGAGCATGATGTCAGAGAAGGTCATTCCCAGTTTGTTCAACGCCTTGGCTATCTTGCGCTCGCTGCCAGGTAAGCCTGTATCAACGAGAATGCAGCCTTTAGCGGTCTTCACGATATGTGCGTTTACCAGCCCAAACGGTAATATCGGGACACGAGTAACTTTGCTTTCAGATTTCATATTTTCCCCAATCGTCAGTCGAAGTATCAAACAACGCCATGATCAAGTGAATAAGCTCTTCTGACAAGAACGCACTTTTTTGTACCTATGTCACTAAAAGGTAACTGTATGCAGAAAACTTGGCACACGGAAAATCCACTTGCCTGCCCAATGGTCGTTGCCATCAACATCATTGGCGGCAAATGGAAGCCGATCATTCTCCATATGCTATCCACAGGAATCAGGCGCTTTGGCGAGCTGAAGAAGAACATTCCGCCGGTGAGCCAAAAAATTCTGACCCAACAGCTACGCGAACTGGAACTGGACGGGATCGTCATCAGAACCGTTTATCCAGAAGTGCCGCCGCGCGTAGAATATTCACTTAGCGCTATCGGAATTGGCTTGGTGCCGGTTCTTGATAGCTTATATCAGTGGGGAGAAGCCTATTCCGAGAAAATGGGAAAGCAGCCTGCGCCTATGACTGTGGATAACGCAGCGCGCTGTGAACAGTAAGTGATTTTCGATGTGTGGGAAGTGATCACGGCTGAACTCACGCGTTAGCAGGCAAAATCATAGTCGAGCCACAAGCCGACTGGTTCTTTGGTCGCGGGCTATTCATTGGCTGTGGCCTCCCGTGGTCTGCATATGGGTCGAATTCGACCGCTGTCCCCGCTTCCCCAAATCCAGTTTACGAATCGGCCCACGGATCGAACATCAAATGCCGAGCGCCGC
>DASYKE010000138.1:0-6495 GCA_035995725.1 Burkholderiaceae bacterium
GCACGGAAACTTGGCAGGCAAGTCTTGAAAGGTATGCCAACGCTTTTCTCAGGAACATGGTTTATGCCACACAACGATCAACGGGAAGCCAGGATTCTGATCCGCATAACTGGCGGGACGAGCGAAAATGCAGCAGCGCGCGCACCAGCGCGGCGCCTGGTGCTGCTTGATGCTTCAATAAGAAAGAAGAGATGTCCAGGACGGGCTGGAGCGGTGCAGGAATATATTTAGTTGGCTTACCTCGCCAGATCAACCGTATTCTCAGTGTGTGATGACATTTTGTTCACAAACTTAGTGTTTGTGGATTTGTTGCTTATATACAATATTTAATACGAGAAATGTTGTTTCAATGCATTTTATTTTGTGCAAGCACGGATATGCCATAAATATGGCATATGATTTCCAGGCAGAAAGTGCAAGTTAATAGCCAGCGAAAAACGAACTTTTACCGGAGCAAGACATGAATTTAAATCTATCCAGTACGGTAGGAAAGACAGTTATAGCTTGGGTGCTGGCTATCGCCATGCCTCTTGTCCATGCAGAAATCGTGATCGGGCAGTCCGCGTCGCTTACCGGCGCAACGGCATCTCAAGGCAAGGACTTTCGAGATGGCGCATTGGCCTATTTTTCCAAGATCAATGCCAAAGGCGGTATAAACGGGGAGAAGATTCGCCTGGAAACGCTGGACGATGGCGGCAAGGTCGAAGCAACCAAAACAAACAGCGACAAACTTGTCCAATCCAAAGATACCTTATTACTGTTCGGCTATACCGGGCGAAATTCGGTGGTGGCAGGCATAGAGATCGCCGAAAAATCGCGCATAGCGTTCGTCGCACCTTTCACCGGAGGGGGACAGGCTTATGAACCTTCCTACGGTGTGTTCACGATTCGCGCCAGCTACGAGGATGAGATCAGGACGCTGGTGAAGCAATTGGCCCCGCTTGGAATTACCAAGATCGGGCTGGTCTATTTTTCGGACGATAAGGCTATGACCAATAAAAAAGCTTTCGAGCAAGCCATGTCGGCAATCGGGAAAAAACCATCAGTGATGACAGGGATTGACCGGGAGGGAAAAACGGTGAACGAAGTAGTATCGACAATCGCGAAAACCGATACCGATGCCGTCATCGTTATAGCGCAAAACAAGATTCTGGTCGATCTTACGAAAGGGTTGCGTGCAGCCGGAAGCAAAGCAAAAACTGTAACCGCATCCTTCGCCAACGGGAGCGATCTGGGGAAAGAATTGGGGCGCGAAGGGATGGGCATGATGCAGTCCCAGGTGGTGCCTCTTAAAAAGGATGTGGCGCTTGTCAATGAATTCCACAAGGATCTCAAGGCATTTCGCTCTGATCTTGTCCCATCCTTTGTTTCCCAGGAGGGCTATATTGCTGCGCGTGTTGTAGTGGAAGCGTTGCGGAAAATGAACAAGAACGCTGCAAACCGTCGCGGCGAGTTTGTCCGCGCGATGGAGTCGCTCAACGAGCTAAACATTTCCGGCTATTCACTGAAGTTCAGCCCGACCGACCACAATGGATCGTCCTACGTTGAACTGACGATGCTCCGGGCGGACGGCTCATTCGCCAGATAAATATACGCCATCGCGCGTTACTGCCTTACGCCACTTTGTCTCCGACCACGTTCGGAAGGAGACAATTTGCATCAAAGTCTGTTGCCCGTGGCCGCAGACTTTTTTGTTACCCGCGCTTGAACACACACCTGCCCTCGTCGCAAGCTCCGCGAGAAACGGATCGAGATAATTGCCCTCTTTACAAAAGGGCGGATCCACAAGACCCCTTAATTCCGGTTGAACGGACCCTCAACGAGGACAGCGTTGTGTTTCCGGGCCTTCATTACAAGGACACGGAATGCGGTAGCAATATAAACCGCTGCTCCTAATGCAATCGGTAGTGCGTCGGACAGAAGAGACATGACGCTTTCCTTTCCAATAAATTGATGCTTGTCGGCTACGGCGCAGGAATCAGCAATTGTTCAGCCAAGCCTGGTCTCTCTAGCGGTGCGTCCAGTAGACTGTTTGCTGAATGCTGAACGCAACGCTAGAGTGTTCGCTGCGGAACACTCTCTAGTCACAACTCTCCGCGCTGGCGGGCTTTTTATTTCCGAACAGACAGAACCCTACCCTGCCGATTGCGGATCCGCCGCAACATAGGCCGTCACCGCATGATCAAGTACGCCGGGTGGCGCGACGTCGTTTAAGTCGAAATCGGAGATATTGCGTGCCACATCGAAATTCCACGCGAATGTTTTATCACCAACGTTGAATTGCACCGTATCGCCTCCTCGTACGTTTACGTACTTGGTGTTGGGCGTAATCGTTACCGTGTGATGGGCTGCCTCTGCCGGTGCGGGTTCGCCGAAGAGTTCGGTGCCATTCGCTGCAATGGCAGGCAAAACCGCCGCAGACGACATTAATGCAACAACGGTGCGAGAAAGTATTTTCGGTTTCATGGAGTGCTCCAGTCAGGTTGAGGAAACGTGCAGCCGTCGCGTGGCGCTTGGCTACAGAGTTTGCGCAAAACGGCTATGCTGCATTGCAGTGTAGGTTTTCCGGCGGGCAGAGCAAATTTCGATTGTTCATATCAGATATGGGTGCGCCGAATTGCGCTGTTGCAAGCAGCTTTTGCATGCGCAAAAGTGAGACGCTGGCGCTATGCACAACGGAGAAACGACTTCGTTGCTTCAGGTTACCCCAGTCGTCGTGCCCGATGCGCCTTATGCTGCAATGCACTATATTGAACTACAATGCCAGTAACGGCGCATTGCATTACGGAAAGTGCGTTGCCGGACAGCCGCCTTTCTTATGCGCCTTAACACCGATAGCGAGTACCACCATGAGTTTTCTGAATCTTGATTTGAATCTGTTGCGCGTATTCGACGCAGTGATGACCGAACTGAACTTGACGCGAGCAGCGGACCGGTTAGCCACAACGCAGCCGGCGGTTTCCAATGCACTCAGGCGCCTGCGTGACGCGCTTGATGATGATCTGTTTATTCGCACGCCCCATGGCGTCAAGCCGACGCCCCGCGCGGAAGATTTACAACCGGCTGTGCGCCTGGCGTTATCGACGCTGGAAGCAGCGATCACACCGGAACACGTCGATATGACAGAAACACAGACGACCTTCCGGCTGTCGATGGCGGACTCGACTGCGTCGCTCCTGCTGCCGTCGCTGGTGCGTCAAATGAAGCAGAGCGCGCCTAAAATGACGGTGCATATGTTGCCGCTGATGACCCGCGACCCTCGTCCCGCGCTGTTGCGCAGCGACATCGACCTCGCAATCGGCTCGTTTCCCGGCGTAGTGGCACAGCTGACTTCCGAACAGGACGCTGAATCGCCTATCCAGCATTGCAGGCTGTATATCGGCGAGTATGTCTGCGTGATGCGCAAGGACCATCCGCTGGCAAATGCCGAACTGACTGTGGACAGCTATTGCGATGCGGACCATGTGTTTGTGAGCTTTTCTGGCCGGCCGCATGGGCCCGCCGACGACGTACTGGCAAACATGGGGCGGGAACGCCGCATAGTTCTCACCGTCAATCAGTTCTTTACCGTCGGTCAGATTGTAGAAGGGTCCGACCTGATCTCGATCATGCCGCGGCATTCGATCGCATCGACCAGAATGGCCGACGTCCTTGTTACGAAGAAAGTGCCGTTCCCGTTGCCTACGGTGCAGGTAGACATGCTTTGGCATGAACGTGATACTGCCAATGCCGCTCACAAATGGTTGCGCAATACATTGCGCGACATAGCAGATGCAGATATGAGGCTTTCAGGCGAGTAGCAAGCGAAACCGGATGAATGGATCCTTATTCGCTTATGCACTGTTGCGCTGTTCCATTACCGGCCGCACTGCGAGAGCGGCCGGGGCAAACATCCAGTCAGCGATTGAATAACCGGGCGCGGCAACGTTACCGTTGTTTGGATCATGTCTTCTGAATGCCGACAAAGACGCACACGACTTCACTATCGTGGACCAGCACGCGTCAATACTTTCAACGTGGTGGCGGACTGCTTTTCAACTGGGGACGCATCCTTCGAACCACAACCGCCGCATGTACCGCAGCCATCAGCACATGATGATGAAACGGTTTGCGTGTCCGGCTCAAATTTACTCGCCACCCTGCCCCATCCAAGCTTCTTCGCGGTACGAGCGATCTGCATCCGCACAGTTTGCTTCACCGCCTTCGGCATATAGCGTTTTGCCACCACCCAGGCAGCGTAAGCAACAATAATGGCAACGATCCATTCTTGCATCACACATCTCCTAACAGCACGTGGCTGATTTGATAGGTCGCCAGCGATCCCAGATAGGCCAGCGCAAACATATAAGCTGCCATCACCAACGCCGGTTTCCAGGAATTGGTCTCACGCTTGACAATCGACAGCGTCGAAATGCACTGCGGCGCGAACACGTACCATGCCAGCAAGGACAACGCGGTCGGCAAGGTCCATGTCGCCGCGATCATTGGCGTGAGCGTGGTCGCGAGCTGGTCGCCGGTCGCAGACAATGCATAGACGGTACCGAGCGCTCCTACCGCAACTTCACGTGCAGCCAAACCTGGAATCAACGCGATCGCGATCTGCCAGTTAAAGCCGATCGGTGCAAACACGACCTGCAGCAGTTGTCCAAGTTGTCCGGCGAGACTGTACTGGATCGGCGGGCCAACGGCACCAGGCGGCGGCGCCGGGAAACTGGAGAGAAACCACAGCAGAATCATTAGTGCAAGAATGATAGTGCCGACACGCGTGGTGAATATCTTGGTACGCTCCCAGAGGCCTATCGCGAGATTGCGCAGATTCGGCCAGTGGTAATTCGGCAATTCCAGCATCAGCGGCTGGTATCGCCCCGTGCCCATCATCCGCTTGAGAACGTAAGCGATCGCCATGGCAGACGCGATGCCGGCAATATACAGGCCAAACAGCACCAGGCCTTGCAAGTTGAAGATGCCGATCGATCGATCTGGTATGAATGCGCCGATGATTAACGCATAGACCGGCAGCCGCGCAGAACACGTCATCAGCGGCGCGATCATGATAGTGACGAGCCGGTCGCGCGGATTCTGAATGGTGCGGGTCGCCATGATCCCGGGAATAGCGCAGGCAAAACTTGACAATAGCGGAATGAATGCGCGACCGGACAAGCCGACGCTGCCCATCAAACGGTCGAGCAGGAACGCCGCACGCGGCAGATAACCGGAGTCTTCGAGCGACAGGATGAACAGGAACAGGATCAGAATCTGCGGCAGGAAAACCAGTACGCTGCCGACGCCGGACAATATGCCGTCGACGAGCAGGCTACGCAGAATTCCATTCGGCATCACTCCCTGAATCATTTTACCGATGCCGTCGACGCCCACCTTGATCAGGTCCATCGGCAGCTTCGACCAACTGAATACCGCCTGAAAAATCAGAAATAACAGCACCGCCAGGATCACGTAACCGATCACCGGATGCAGAGCGACGGCGTCGATCTTGTCCCCGATCGTGTGCGCCTCGCCTTCTTGCCTGGTTACTGCATCCAGAATACGGCGAACCTCACGTTGCGTGGCTTCCAGGGCCGCAGTATTGTCGGCATTAAACTGCGCCATGCTGTCGGCATCAATGCTGCCATGTGGCTGTGCTGCCATCGTATCCAGTTGCGCGACCAGTGCCGCGCCTCCCCTCTGCTTGACGGCGACGGTTTCGATGACGGGAATACCGAGTTCGGCTTGCAGCCTGGCAGTATCAATCACCAGACCCCGCTTTTTTGCGACATCCATCATGTTCAGCGCCAAAACGGTCGGGCGCTTCAGGCGCGACACTTCCAGTACGAGGCGCAAGTTCAAGCGCAAATTGGTTGCGTCGGCGACCAGCACGATGACGTCTGGCGGCATCTCATCGACACGGGTGCCGAACAATACATCGCGAGTAATGGCCTCGTCGGGCGTGATCGCATTCAGACTATAGGCGCCAGGCAAATCGACGATTTGATAGGTGCAACCGGCGGAAGACGTGAACTGCCCTTCCTTGCGCTCGACGGTGACGCCGGCATAGTTCGCGACCTTTTGACGCGCCCCGGTAAGGCGGTTGAAGAGAGCGGTTTTGCCGCAATTAGGATTGCCGACTAACGCGAGGCGCAGCGGCTTCATGATACTCATGAGCAATTAAATAATCGTCGTTACGCAGCATTGAGGTCGACCCGCACAACATGAATCATCGCTGCTTCATGACGCCGTAGCGCGAAAGTCGTGTTGCCGAGCCGCACCGCCATCGGATCACGATGCGGGAATGACTCTGCCACTACCCGGATCTTCTCTCCCGGCGTGAAACCCAGTTCCAATAGACGCATTTTCATCGCCAATTGCTCTGCCCCATCAGTCGCCGCCAAACCGATCACGGTTGCGCAATCGCCTTTTTTAAGCAAGGCAAGATGATGCACTTCATTTTGCATCAGGCTATTGGGGAAACTCGCAGACATCGTTCGCTTTCCAGAGTAA
>DASYKE010000139.1:0-15864 GCA_035995725.1 Burkholderiaceae bacterium
ATCAGATGCGGCTCGAATAAGAGCCGTTCTTTGCCGGTCAACAGCAGGAAATGCTTGCCGGTGCAGCGTGCCAGCAGCGACATGCCCAGCCGCTCGGCCACCATATGCCCCATCTGCGTCGTGCCCGAACGCGACAGCAGAAACGGAATGCCCATCTGCGCTCCCTTGATCACCATCTCCGACGTCAGGCGACCGGTCGTGTAAAACACCTTGTCTTCTCCCGTCATGTCGTCCAGCCACATCTTGCCGGCTATCGCATCGACCGCATTGTGGCGGCCCACGTCTTCGATGAAATACAGCATGTCTCCCTGCGCTGAAAACAGGGCGCAGCCATGCACCGAACCGGCCTGCTTGTAGATCGACTGCTGGGTACGGATCGTGTCGACGATTTTATACAAGGTCGATTGCTTCAGCCGCGCCTCCGGCGACAGCACGATCGAATCGACTTCGTCCATCAATCCGCCAAATACCGAGCCCTGGCCGCAGCCGGTGGTGACAACCCGTTTGGAGGTGCGCTCTTCGACATTGGCAATGCCGGTATGGGTTTTGACCGCGACGGCATCGACTGTCCAGTCAACTTGCACCGATGCAATATCTTCCAGCGATTTGACCAGCCGCTGATTGCGCAGGTAACCCAGCGTCAGGGCTTCGGGCGCGCCGCCCAGGGTCATCAGGGTCACCAGCTCGCGCTTGTCGACATAGACCGTGAGCGGCCGTTCGGCCGGGATTGCAATGGTGGAGGAGCGGCCGCGCTCGTCAAGGACATCGACGTCGTGGGTCAGGTCGACGCTGGCGTTGGATAAAGCAGGACGAAGCGGCATGTTATTTAGTGACTGTTTTGATCAATATAAATTGACCGTGATGGCGTTGGCGTTGCTCACACTGCCCAACATCCGCCCTATTTTTTAGTTGCAGCAGCTGCAGGTGGCTTGCCTGCGGCGGGAACGGGCATCGCATCGGCGACGCCTACCTTGACAGCCGGTTGTGCAGCTATGTATGGCCCTGGATTCTGACACGGCGGTATCACGATGGGTGCAACCGGTGCGGCAGTCTGCGATGCAACTGCCACAGGGGCAGCAGTCGCCGGTTTGACCGTTGACCCTTTCGTCTTCTTGTAATAAGCCGCTACTTTATCCTGCGACCGGCAAAGCTGATAGGCGGCGACTTTATCAGTCCAGGCAGCTTTATCCTTCGCTTCGGCGGCCTTGGCGTTCGCCTCCTCGGTCGGCGGCGGCAGCTTTGCTCCTGCCATGCCTGTCACCATCAAGCCGATTAACGCAACGATCAATTTATGCATATGCCTGTCCCCTTATAATGCCTTTAGCGGCACGCCGACTTTGGCAGCACCTTCCTCGGTACGCACGCGCGGCACCTTGCCGCTCTTGACATCGTCGTACCACAGGTCATGGTGTTCTTTTGCCCATGCGTCATCAACATATCCGGTACGCATCGCCTCGTAGGCGCCTTCCATCCCGATTGTGCCGATATAAATATGGGCAAGCGACATGCTCGCGAACAGAACTGCGCCGGCAAGATGAATCGCATTGGCAATCTGCATATTGCCCCGCGTAGATTCGATGCCGGGAAACAGCATGTCTAGCACGAAGCCGGATGCGCTGACAACCAAGCCAAGCGCCACCACCCCGCCCCAGAACCAGATTTTTTCGCCAGCGTTGAAACGCCCGGCGCTGACATGGCCTTTGCCGATTGCGCCTCCGGCTCTGGTCAGCCATTTCAGATCGGATGCTTCGGGCAAATTATCCTTGACGTACATGACGAAGAATACGACGGTCGATACCGTGAAAACCGGGCCGACAAAGTTATGAATGTTTTTGCACAGGTAGGCGAGCAAGCCAAACAAGGTGTGGCCAAACACCGGCAATACTACATATTTCCCGAACAGCATCGTGATGCCGGTAACGGCCAGGATCACGAAGCTGATTGCCATTGTCCAGTGCGCCAACCGCTCCACCGACGTAAAACGCTCAATCAGCCGGCCGGTGCGCCCTTCTTTCAATTTAATCGGGCCAAAAATAAAATACATCGCCGCTATGCCCAATACCGCGGCAATCAGCAGCCAGCCACCGATCTTGGTCAGCGGCCCGTTGCGATACTGGCGCCACGCTTCGCCTGCCGTGGTGGCACGCGCCTGCCCGAAAAATTGCGCTTTTGGCTGGATCAATACGCTCGCTTCCGGCGCCGGCAAGCTGGAGTAATTCTGGCCGCCTTCCTTGATCGCCCGGAAGGTCGGCGCGAGATTGCCGGGTTGGACTTTGGTGCGTTCCGCTTGATTTTGTTTCAGGATATCGACCGAGTCGACGTTCGGCATATTCTGCGCGGCGGCCGGCGCCGGCGTGCCTGCATCACCAGTCTGGGCCATTGCCATACCGGTTGACGCTGCGACGAGCGACAAGCCGAGTATAAGCTTGGCGAACCATTTCTTCATGATGTTTCCCTCGCTAACGCGGTCAGTTGACTTTGACGTACTCGTTTTGACTTTGCATCCGTGTACGTATTTGCGTTTCCCAGCTGGTTTTATCGCCCGGCGACCAGCCTTTTACCACATAGCTGTCCTTGGCGCCTTGCCACGGAGGTGCATCGGATACCTTGCGCGCGTCCGCTTGCGACTGGCTTTTTTCGCCGCATGCGGCCAGCACGGTCGCTGATAATGCAATCAATAGAAGGCGCATCATATTTTCTGCCTCACTGGTTTGATCGGTGCACCTGGTTTCGCCGGTGCCTTTGCGTCGGGATTCGGCGCCTGGCCGTATGCGGTGCCCCAGCCCCAGACCTCGCTACCTTTGCCGCGGCGCAAAACACGGTTGCGGAAAATATCGGCGATCACGTCGCCGTCGCCGCCCAGCAACGCCTTGGTTGAACACATCTCGGCGCAAGCCGGGAGCTTTCCTTCCGCCAGTCGATTGCGACCGTATTTTTCAAATTCGGCCTTCGAACCGTTTTCCTCCGGACCGCCAGCGCAGAACGTGCATTTATCCATCTTGCCGCGCAAGCCGAATGTGCCGTTGGACGGAAACTGCGGCGCGCCGAACGGACATGCGTACGAGCAGTAGCCGCAGCCAATGCAGATATCCTTGTCATGCAATACTACGCCTTCATCGGTCCGATAAAAGCAATCGACCGGGCAGACCGCCATGCATGGCGCATCGGAGCAATGCATGCACGCCACCGAAACCGATTTCTCCTGGCCGATCACGCCGTCATTGACGGTCACGACTCGGCGGCGGTTCACGCCCCACGGAACTTCGTGTTCATTCTTGCAGGCAGTTACACAACCATTGCATTCGATACACCGTTCTGCATCGCAGATAAATTTCATTCGTGCCATTTTTACTACCTCCTAAGCTCTTCTTATCGGGCGGGAACGGCATGCGGTTGCGCTGCGCGTTGCCCTCACAGATATGTCATCAAGCTGCGATTTTCTCGATATTGCAAATTGTGGTCTTGGTTTCCTGCATCATCGTCACGGAATCATAACCGTAGGTCGTGGCCGTATTGACTGCCTCGCCGCGCACGATCGGAGCCGCTCCTTCCGGGTAGGAATCTTTCATGTCCTTGCCCTGCCACCAACCCGAGAAATGGAACGGAATAAAGGCTGTATCAGGGCCGACCCGTGGCGTCACCATTGCTTTGACCTTGATGCGGGCGCCAGTCGGTGTAGAGACAATCACGTACTCGCCGTTTCGGATGCCGCGATCGGCTGCTGCTTTCGGATTGATCTCGACGAAGTTATCCTGCTGCAGTTCCGCCAGCCATGGATTGGAACGCGTCTCTTCACCGCCGCCTTCATATTCGACCAGCCGGCCGGATGTCAGGATGATCGGGAACTTCTCATAAAGCTTAGCCTCGACGTTCTTGTCCTGCACCGATTTATACAGCGTCGGCAGACGCCAGAATGCGTTTTTATCAGCGTGCGTCGGATACTTGGCGACCAGGTCGGGACGCGTGCCGTACAGCGGCTCGCGATGCAGCGGCACCGGATCGGGAAAGTTCCAGACTACCGCGCGCGCTTTTGCATTGCCGAACGGATGGACGCCATGGACCTTGATCGTCACTCGCTGAATACCGCCGGACAGATCGGTCTTCCAGTTCTTGCCCTCGGCCGCCTTTTTCTCGGCTTCGGTCAAATCGTTCCACCAGCCAAGCTTCTTCAGCAGCAAATGGTCGAATTCCGGATAGCCGGTGGTGATATCCGCACCGAGGGAATGGGAACCGTCTTCCGCCAGCAGATTCACGCCGTCTTTTTCAACACCGAAGTTGGCGCGGAAATTGCCACCGCCATCCATCACATGTTTGGTCGTATCGTACAGATTGGGGGAACCCGGATGCTTCATTTCCGGCGTGCCGTAGCATGGCCAAGGCAAACCGAAATAATCGCCTGTCATGTCGTAACCCGTCACGGCATCCTTGCCGCCCTTGCACTTCAAGGTCTTCACGTCGAACAGGTGCATGTTGCGCATATGCGCCTTCAACCGCGTCGGCGACTGGCCTGTGTAGCCGATAGTCCATGCACCGCGGTTGATTTCTTCGAGCATGCTTTCCGCTTCCGGCTCCATCATGCCGCCCTTGCCCGGCACCAGTTTTATCTTTGCGACCAGCTCCTTGCTGAAACCGAGCTTTTCCGCCAGCTGATACATGATCATCTGGTCGGTGCGCGACTCGAACAGCGGATCGATCACTTTCTCGCGCCATTGCAGTGAGCGGTTCGATGCAGTTACAGAACCGGACGTCTCGAACTGGGTCGCTGCCGGCAGCAAATAGGTGGCACGATTCGGATTGAGTTGCTGGCCATCGACTTTCATCGCGGCCATGGCGGCGGTCGCTGAAGGATATGGATCGATCACCACCAGCAGGTCAAGCTTATCCAACGCTTTTTTCATGTCCAGGCCGCGCGTTTGCGAGTTCGGCGCATGGCCCCAGAACACCATCCCCTTGACGTTGCTGTCTTGATCGATCAACTCGTTTTTCTCGAGTACCGCATCGACCCAGCGCGACACCGTGGTGCCCGATTTTTCCATCATCGCCTGAGAAGGATACTGTTTCTTGATCCACTCGTAATCGACACCCCAGACTGCGGCCCAATGTTTCCACGAGCCGGTGGCCAGACCATAGTAGCCCGGCAGCGAATCCGGATTGGGGCCGACGTCGGTCGCCCCCTGCACATTGTCATGGCCGCGGAAAATATTGGTGCCGCCGCCCGACACGCCAACGTTGCCAAGCGCCAGCTGCAGAATGCAGGAAGCGCGCACCACCGCATTGCCGATCGTGTGCTGGGTTTGCCCCATGCACCAGACCACCGAGGAAGGACGATTCCTGGCCATTGTCTCGGCAGCTTTATACACTTCGGCTTCCGGCACGCCGCAGGCTTCCTCCACCTTGGCCGGCGTCCATTTCATGACCTCTTCCCTGACCTTGTCCATGCCGTAGACGCGATCGTGAATGTACTTCTTGTCTTCCCAGCCATTCTTGAAGATGTGATACAGCATGCCGTACAGGTAAGGTATGTCGGACCCGGACCGGATGCGCACATATTGATCGGCTTTGGCCGCCGTACGGGTGTAGCGCGGATCGACCACAATCATCTTGGTGCCGGTCTCCTTCGCGTGCAGCATGTGCAGCATCGACACAGGATGCGCTTCCGCGGCATTCGAGCCGATATACATCACGGCCTTCGCATTCTGCATATCGTTGTAGCTGTTGGTCATCGCACCATAGCCCCAGGTATTCGCTACGCCGGCCACGGTGGTCGAGTGACAGATGCGCGCCTGGTGATCGCAATTATTGGTGCCGAAGAACGAGACGAACTTGCGCAGCAGCGCAGCCTGTTCGTTGTTGTGTTTCGATGACCCAACCCAGAAAACGGAATCCGGACCGCTGGTCTTTTTGAGATCCAGTAATTTGGCGGAGATTTCATTCAGGGCCTGATCCCAGCTGATGCGCTGGTACTTGCCGTTGACCAGCTTCATCGGATACTTCAATCGATATTCGCCGTGCCCGTGCTCGCGCAATGCGGCACCCTTGGCGCAATGCGCACCCAGATTGATCGGTGAATCGAACACCGGTTCCTGCCTTACCCAGACACCGTTTTCCACCACTGCATCGACTGCACAACCGACGGAGCAGTGACTGCAGACGGTGCGCTTGACTTCAATCTTCGCGCCTTCCGCGGCCTTGCCACCCTCTGCAGCCTTGGCCTTCTGTATCATGCCCAATTGGGACGCGGCGATCCCCGCACCGATGCCGATTCCCGAACGTTTCAAAAACATTCGGCGATCCATTGTCGGCAACGCGCGCGACATGCTGTCGGCAAGACTGGACGAGAAATGGGTATGCGAACGGGCTTGCGCACGCTGGCCGGCATGGCCTTTGCGAGTCAACAGCATGGTTGTCACCTCGGAATTAAATTGTGGTGGTGCGGTAGTATTTTTTGACGTGCTCCGTCAAGCGATAGCTATCGCCCTCCGGTTCTGCAGGCGTGGCCACAGTTGGTGTGACAGTTTGAGGAGCCAGTTTGGCAGCGATACCCGCAGCAGCAATCAAACCTAATCCCGCAAAGAAGCTTCGTCTTGCGACTTTATTTTGCTCTGCCATGGCAGTCTCCTGACTCATATTGGTGAAGTAATTTTTTGACTACTTTCAATATTATTCCATAAAAGTACCATAATAGTGCGCGGGTTGTGCTTTTAATACATTAAATTACATTAATTTTTTGCTGGTTAAGCTGGAATTCTAAATGTTCAATCCTGTCATTAGTGGCCTATGGCAATATGTACGACCGTACCGTCGGCGCCTTGTTACCAGCTTACGGTCGGCAACATGATACGGACGCACTTGCCTATTCCACCATGTCGAATGCCTGCATTTCGACTTCGAAAAAACTGCGTGCAACCTGCGCTACCGGAACATAAAATTTGGCATGCGGATGAGCCGCAAGGGCAATACACAAATCGTTGACCCAGGCCTGTATGTGATCCGCGAAGAATTTTTTTTGCATTGCGAGACTGCCCTGCGTCACGTCGTCCGACGCAATCAGATAACGCATCACCTCGCACAGCGCTGCAATATGATCTTCGCTCTCGACCACGGAGTCTGCACGCTGCAATCCGAGTTTTGCCAGATCGGTACGCAGAGCAGCCAATGGCTTTTCCATCAAAAAGCCGGACAGGTAATATGATCCATACAGCATCACCTCCGGCTTGCCGACACCAATGAAAAGTTGTTCGTATTCGTCCCGAACAGTTTCCGCCTGCGCCTGCCTGGCGGCGGCTACCAGTTCTGCCCAGGCGAGTTCGAGAACACCTTCACCCTGCGTTTGCGCCGACCCGATCGTGTCCAGCAAAGCTTGCGATGGCGGTGCGCAGAACAAGGTCGCCAGCAATCCGTACAAATCGGCACGTGCAGTTTCTTCACCCTGATCGGGAGTCTCGAACTTCAACGGTTGAGTGATGGTCATGAAAGTCCTGGAGCCTTTATTGATTACTGAATGAAGCAGCCGACGCTGTGCGGAATTAGCGCGGCCGCTTTAAATCCGTGATCGAAGTCTCATGTTTATTTTCCATCATGTCGACCACCCGGCAATCGGCACACATTTTAATGCGGTCAATATTGCCCGCAAATGCGCTGTGCAGCGATAGCTTCGCAAGCATATTGTCGATCATTTGCAATGTGCCAAACGGCTTGTTGCAGCGAATGCAATGGTAGGGTTGGGCTTCATTCAGCACCCGCGGTTGTTTGACCGCATCGGTCAACAACAATCGGGGTGTCAGGGTAATCGCGTTTTCCGGGCAGGTCTTTTCGCACAATCCGCATTGCACGCAATTTTTTTCGACAAAACGAAGTTGCGGCAAATTCGAATTGTCCATCAACGCCGATTCCGGACATGCGCCGACACAGGACATGCACAGCGTGCAGGATTGCTTGTTGACGTTGACGGATCCGTACAAGGCCCCGGCGGGCAACGCGATCTGTTCGCTCCTGGCCGGCGCAAATTTGAGCAAATGTTCGATCGCAAAATCAAGCGTGCTGCGCTTGTCGACCGCGATGTGAAAGAGCGCCCGCTGCTGCGCCACCTGGGCCGGCTGCAATGCGTGCAACGCCGCATCGAGCTGTTCCGGCGTGTCGGCATGAATCAACGAGAGATGGGTTCCCTGATAACCCAGCCCTGTCAAAATGGTCTGCGCGACTTCGATCTGCTGCGTCAGTGCCGTGACATATTGCGGTGCGTCCTGGCTAGTGACCAGAATCGCAACATTGGCTGCGCCGTACGCAATTGCCGCCAGCCAGACATCGATGCCGGTGGATGCACTATGGTGCAAATCAACCGGCATCACGCGGGCCGGAACACCTTTCAGCTTGCCCCTCGCCCTAGCCAGCCGCCCCAGCCGGCTAATCAGCGCAGCGCCCTGCTCCTCGCTATGCATCAATAGTGCCGGTTGCGTTCCACCTGCATTGACATACGTCGATAACATTGTCTTGAGCCGCAAACCGATGTCGGTGGCGCGCGGATACGCATAGCCGAGCGCGCCGGACGGACAGACCGTGGTGCAAGCGCCGCATCCGACGCACAGGTTCGGATTGACCTTGATCTGATTGCCGTTGTGGCCGATCGCCTCGGCCGAGCAAACCTCTATGCAGGCAGTGCAGCCGATCTTACCGTTGCGGCCATGCGCGCATAATTTTTCCTTGTAGATGAAAAATTTTGGCTTCTCGAACTGGCCAACCATTTGCGTTAATTTCAATGCATCGTCCACCTGCTGAATCGCATCTGCTCCAGGAGCAAAATAGCCTTGCGGCGGCTGGTGCAACGCGATCAGCGGCCGATCCGACAAATCGAAAATCAGATCGAATTCACTGCTGCGTTCGGTCGCTTCTCGCATGAAATCGATCGCCCCGATCGATCCGCAAGCCTTGATGCAATCACGGTGCGATTTGCATTTGGACATATCGATTTGATAGGTCAGATCGATTGCGTTTTCAGGACAGACGTCGACGCAGGCATTGCAGCGGGTGCACGTTTCCAGATCAATCGGATTGGCCTGCTGCCATGTAACCTTGAACGCGCCAAGCCAGCCCGCGATCTCGACCCGATCGCCGGAGAAAGTCGGGAACAGGCGATCCTGCAGCATTTCACCGGAGCCGCCGGCGGTCAGCAACACGCTCACGTCGAGTTGCGCACCGATGCGTTTTGCCCACGGCAGCGCACGATCGGCAGGACCTACGATCAATACATGCCCGGCGGAGTCGTAATCCACGGTCGGCACCGGTTCCGGATCGGGCAATGCCGCAGCGGCCAGCAATGCGGCCATCTTCGGCAAGGAACCCTTCGCCTGTGCCCCCCAGCCGCCGGTCTCGCGAATATTGACAAACCGAATCGGCGCGACCGATTGCTTTTGTTGCGCCAGTTCTGAAAACAATCCGCGTTCTTGCGTACAGGCTACGACCACATCGTCGACGCCCTGCAACGCGTTGACATAGGAACCGACTTCACGACGGCACAATTCGGTGGCGACCGGGAGGGGCCCGCTGCCCAAAGCCGTTCCAAGTTTGGCGCCCGCCGCGGCATCCAGCGGCATCGTACGATTGCAATTACATACTTTGAATTGAGTGGTCATTAGCTGGCCTGCGACGAATCTTCTTGATCGCTTTTGACGCCGGCTTCAGCACCGGCATCTTGTTCTACGGGAGGAATTTCTTTTGAAGCGGTCTGAGAGAGTGTGTGTTTCGGCAGCTGCGCCTGATCCGCTATTTCCGCTATTTGCTCACCGCTTTCCGGAGCTGTTTTTTCCTGCTCCATCCGATTCTCCGACGGTTCTTCTGCCAGGTTATCAAGCAGGCCCATCAGCGGCGCCTCAAATTGAGCAAGCGGATTCAGCAGCGCTTTCGCGTGATTGAGCGCAGCAAGTATCTCGGGGGTAATCGGTTCGAATTTATTGTAGTCGTCAATATAGATATCCAGCCCGTCCATGATGTTGAAATGCGGATTGGTGAATAGCTTTTTCATTGCCGAGCGCTTTACCGCTTCATCCACCCCGCTCGCCATGAAAACGGAATAATCCGAATCGTGGCCCAGGTTGGCCACGTCCTCGAGCGACGGCAGCGGCCTGGCTTTCGAATCGTCAATCTGACTCGCATCGGCAACCGTCCGAGTTACGGGAGTCGAGGCATCAGCGTCCGATGCCGGCGCGGGATCGCGCGGGGCATCGGATTTGCGCCTGGCCCAGCGCGCAAAAAATTCATCAGCGGCCATGGAACTCTCCTTCCGCCCGCGCCATCTTGTCGACCCCTGCCCCACCCTCGAAAGACGGCTTCCTGCGCTTTTGCTTCGGCTCGGGCCGGTAATGCTGCTGCGTGAATGCCGCTAGATGCTCGATGATATCGGCCGAAACGGGCAATGTGTCGACTTTTTCGCCGCCATCCATCAGCCGGGCCGCCTCGTTATAGGACAGGGTTACCGACTTCGGCATTGCGATCTCGACTCCGTCCACCTCTTCGCTGCGCCACATGACGAACCAGCACGGCGTCGGTGATGTGACGTTCAGAAAATACCCTTCCGCTTCATCGCTGAACAGCTTGATGTCGAAGCCGGTGATCAGCCAGCGCATGTCGGATGCATCGCTGCGGAGACAGCGCGGCCCGCCGTCCGCCAGGACCGTGTTGTCGACGATTTCCATCGGCTTCCACTGATAAGGCTGCCAACGGTTGTTAAGCGGCGTACGCTGCATCACAACGCCGATCCTGATTGCTTCTGTTTCCATAATTTTCACATCCAGCACGTTGCGCTTGTCACTATAGCAATGATGGCTGCGCGTCAAACTGACAGGCTGACTGCCTTGCAGGATTTTTCATCCCGCAAAGATGCAGGCATCAATCGTTCTTGATGACGATGCTCGGAAACTTGCTCGACATATCCTTGGCCTTCTCGGCCACCTTGACGGCGATCTTGCGCGCGATGTCCTTGTAAATCTTTGCCACCGCCCCATCCGGATCGGCGACCACGGTCGGTTTGCCGGAGTCGGTTTGCTCGCGAATCGACATCGTCAGCGGCAATGCACCCAGAAAATCCACGCCATACTCGCCACACATTTTTTCACCGCCGCCTTCGCCGAAGATGGGCTCTGCATGGCCGCAGCTGGAACAGATGTGAACGCTCATGTTTTCGACGACGCCGAGGATCGGAATCCCGACTTTTTCGAACATCTTCAAGCCCTTGCGCGCATCCAGCAACGCGATATCCTGCGGCGTGGTGACGATGACGGCGCCGGTGACCGGAACTTTTTGCGATAGCGTCAGTTGGATGTCACCGGTTCCCGGCGGCATGTCAACGATCAGATAATCGAGATCGCGCCAGTTGGTCTGATCCAGCAACTGCTGCAATGCCTGGGTCACGATCGGGCCGCGCCATACCATCGGTTCATCCGGATCGATCATGAAACCGATGCTCGAGACTTGCAGACCGTAATTTTCCATCGGTTCCATTGTCTTGCCGTCGACTGTCTCGGGGCGACCCGAGATGCCCATCATCATCGGCTGCGACGGGCCATAAATGTCGGCATCCAGAATGCCGACCTGCGCGCCTTCGGCGGCCAGCGCCAGCGCCAGATTGACTGCGGTGGTCGATTTTCCCACGCCGCCCTTGCCCGAGGCCACGGCAATAATGTTTTTCACGTTCGACAACAGCTTGACGCCGCGCTGCGCCGAATGAGCCACGATTTTTGAATACACGTTGACGCTGACATTTCCAACACCGGCCACACTGCGTACCCTGGCAATGGCTGCCTTGCGAATGGAATCAATCTGGCTCTTTGCCGGATAACCGAGTTCGACGTCGAACATCACGTCGGCGCCGTCCAGTTTAATATTCTTGACGGATTTACTGGTATTTAAATCCTTGCCTGTGTTCGGATCAATGACTTGAGACAACGCCGCTTTCACGGTTTCAATCGTAATACTCATTACTTCTCCTGAATGGTCCATTAGTAAGTCTAAACCAAATCAAGACACTTTCGCTTACAAATTTATGACAAACCGGCTGCTGCCTGGGCCTGCAGGACTGCGGACTGGTCAAATCGGCCGACTGGGCGCTGGCAGCGGCCAAGCGGTGCAATAGTTTCAGGCGAGTATGCCGAAAGCGTCAACAGGCTGTCCGAACGACATATACAATACACAGGACATCAGTCCCGACTGGTGAATCGGGGTTTTAACTTGCATCCAACTTTGGGCTTTCTTGCAAAAAATGGAAATCGATCAAATTACCGGCGTCATTCTGGCTGGCGGCCGCGGCTCCCGGATGGGCGGGGTGGACAAGGGATTGCAGCCATTTCGCGGCGCACCGATGGCGCTGCATGTGATGATGCGGTTGCAGCCTCAGGTAAGTGCATTGATGATCAATGCCAACCAAAACCTCGCCCCGTATGAAGCTTTTGGGATACCCGTATGGCCCGACGAATTGCAGGGCTTTGCAGGACCGCTGGCGGGATTGCAGACTGCGTTAAATCATTGCGAGACGGAATATCTGGTGACCGCACCATGCGATTCGCCCTTTTTGCCGAGCGATCTGGTGGCGCGCTTGGGCAAGGCATTGGTAACGCAGAATGCCGACCTGGCTGTTGCGGTAACAGGCGAAGGCGACGCCCGACAAGCTCATCCGGTGTTTTGCCTGATGAAAAGCTCATTATTGCCGCATTTGACACTATTCCTGCAGGATGGCGGACGCAAGATCGATGCATGGTATGCGTCATTGGCGATGGCTGAAACGCATTTTGCGAATGAAGACGCGTTTCAAAATATCAATACGCTCGAAGAGCTGCGGAAGCTAGAGGAAAGCTGAGTTAAACGGGATTGGTCGGCGTGCTATTGCCCTAAGCGACGAAGATACTGTACGCCATCATGTCGGCAAAGAAAAGTCGGTAAAAGTTACTGCGAAGTAATAAAACTGTCGAAAATAAAAGGCTCTATGCCAGGAGTCGTTTCACAATCATATGATTAGTGGAACAAATCCTGGTTTTGCGTCACAAAGTCAGGCCCAAAGCGAAATACAGCGATTTGATACGCCCTGATTGCGCTCGGAAAATGAAATAATAGTTACGTAAACGGACAAGGGGAGATCGACGCTTCGTTTGCATGGGCACCATCCAGAAAAATGTACAGCCTTATTTAATTAGCCAAAAACTCATGCCGATATAAGCAGCGTGAGAAAAAGTCCCACCCGGATTGCATCGAGCAGGTCATTCCTCTTCTCAAGAAAAGAAGATTCTGTTTATATTAAATAGGTAACATGACATGACTTTGCGTTAGCGCAATAAACGATGCCTTACAAGAATGTTTTTGACAGGATATTAAAATAGTTTCTTTATAGAAATTTATTGAATGCAACATAGTTGATGCATTATGAAAACGACGCGCAGATTCGCATCGAATCGTCTTCTTCCTGAGCAATCGCAAAGTGCGGCGCCACTGCTTCGCATAAGGTCATTTTAATGACAGGCAATTATCGTTATGTGTTTGGATGTGAGGAGATTTCAGAATGAATAAAGAACAAGGTCTGACTACAGAACCGGCAATCGGTCATGACGCAATTGGCCTTCTTACCGCAGATCATCGCAAGGTCCAAGCTCTGTTTGACGAATATGAGAGAAGCAGCGGCAGCCCCGAAGAGAAATTTGAAATTGCGAAAACAGTATGCGGAGAAGTCCTTATCCACATGGCTATTGAAGAGGCAATTTTTTATCCGGCAGTTCGACAGTACGTCAGGGATGATGATTTGGTGAATCAGGCCGAAGTCGAGCATGAAGGCGCTAAAGAAATAATTCGTCAGCTCGGGGATATTAAACCGGACGATCCGATTTTCCATGCCAAGATGACAGTGCTCGCAGAACAGGTCAACCACCATGTGCAGGAAGAAGAACAGAGCATGTTTCCTAAAGTTCTTTTGTCCGGGGCGGATATCGTCACTCTCGGAAAAGAATTGCTGACTGCTAAAAATGAAATGAGAACCAACTTGGGCTTGCCGGTGGATTAGCATGTCGCCAAGCTCGCAGCGATACGTTAAACTCCGATGCGCGGTAGCGCATATGCTGTGATCACGCCGCCAGCTTGGCCACATCCCAAGATCCGACGTCCGCTAAAATGCTCCATTCTCTGCAGTCCCATGCCAAAATTAACATGAAGACTCACTCAACGGGTGGCTATACAATTTTTAGCAGGTCATCAACATATCTGTTGGTCTGCGAAATTGGCCTTGCCTGGATGTGAAGTTTTAGCAGTACTTCGCGGAAATTTGCAATCGACTAATGAAGGTTTGGTAATGGGTGAGGCCTGAACCTGGCGGGACAGCCTTGAATGACAGGGCAGGATACAACGCACCCACTCTTCACAGCTATCAACAATATCCCTTCATTGCTTGCGCAGGAGGGCAAAAATTGCCGAATACGCTGCGATGTTCGCCATAGTGGCGATACGATGGGAAATCATACCCGGCGCATGCGGATAATATTCCGCTTAAGGCAATCAATACCACAATGATTTTCTGCATATTTTCAATAGTTGAATTCTGGGAATCGTACTCGTCAGACTAGTCAGACTATACAGATTGCATGACAAAGTCTGTCGGTTACCGCACATATAGGCCTCGGCAGGACATAAAAAAAGCACCACTTTGTCAGGGTGCAAATCCATCGTGGTTAACCGTTAAGGTCAAAACAAGTATAGCGGCCGTACGCATACCAAGGTTTATTTTTTCAATTGGTTACATTGTGCTGATTGCAGTCGTAATCACACAATGAATAGCCGGCAAGGTTTTGCGTATTGCTGGCATGCCTGTAGTTGCAAGTGCCTCCGATCCAGGATCACAGCCGTATGCCCTGAAATTGGTTCGGGCAGGCTTTGATCAAACAAATATCGCAATGCTGGAGCGTATTGTACTTATGCGTGTTCCGGCGGTCGATCCGGTTATGGGCGCTCTTCAATCAGCTCTTGTAACCACAGTCGCTGGGCGAAAATTCAGCCCCGCCAATAAGATGTCCGTCGTTACCCCGATATAGATAAGAAATTGTAACGCCGTTCTTTAAAAAATTTTTCATTTCGACACTCTCGCACAACCGAGTTTTCAATTGTGGCTTGATCAGGTTGTTGAAATTGGCCTGGTCGACATTGCTGCTGGGTACAGAAACCAATGTGTAGTGATATGTGAAATGCTGGCCGGGCTCCGCACTAACTCTATCCAGACGAGTATCTTGATCGACGGCAATCGGCATTTTCTTGTTCATTTGCGCACTTACCTTGGCAAGCGCATCATCTACGCTGGCCTCATGCCCTAGCGAGCCCGAGCGGCCTATTAATGCGCCAAAGATATTCGCGCCAAAGATGTCCCCTAATCCTGCAGCTTGTGCTTCGAAGCCGATAACTAAAAATGCTGTCGCAAAAATCAATTTAATCATTTTGGCCCCTTATTTCACATGCAAGTGCGAGGGTGATTCTAATTCTCCCTACCGCCACCATACTCCATTACATTGCCAAACGGCAGATGATTGCCGCCAATTTTTTTTCATTGTGTCATTCAGGCATATTTTCACGCATCAATGCTTTTTTAGTACGCAGCAATTGGGCAAACTCGTCTGCCGCAATCGGCTTGCTGAAATAATAACCCTGCATCTCGTTGCACTGATGCTCCTGCAAAAAACCAATCTGCGCATCGGTTTCCACCCCTTCGGCAATCACATTCAGATTCAGGGTCGTACCCATGGCAATGATCGCCCCGGTAATGGCCGCATCTTCCTTGTTCTGCATCAGATCCTTGATGAAGGAACGGTCGATCTTGATCGTGTTGATCGGAAAACGCTTGAGCTGGCT
>DASYKE010000140.1:0-26985 GCA_035995725.1 Burkholderiaceae bacterium
GCTGTTTTCTTTCCGACGCACAAACCAGACTCCGAAGGGGGAGATATGTCGCACCTAGAATCCTTTTTGATTTGGCCGGATCGGTTATTGCCGTCCCTGCTGATTCTGCTTTTGATCGCAATGCCGTTCCTGTACCTGGCGCGCAGGACCATGCATGCGCTGATCAAGGGCACCAGCCGCGCAGTCTCGAATCCGTTGCGGCTTGGCTCGCATTGGCTGACCAGCGCCGCCAGCCGGCTGCGCAACCGCAATCGCCAAGTGCTGTTTTCGCACGGCAACCATGAAGTCAAGCAGACCATCGAGCGCGATTTCGAACGCGTCTCCACCCTGGTGCAACGTGACCTCGAAGGCTATCCGGCGCTGCAGCGCAAGCTGATGGACGAGATCACCCGCATCGAAGAGGACTACAAGAAGAGCGGCGAAGTGCCACCGCCTCCGCCGGAGTGGGTCCAGGCAATCGAGGCAATCGCCAAGATCAAGCCGTCCGCAGACGGAATGGTGCAGCGCATTCTTGGGGAAATCCGCACGGCGCTCGATGATATTTACAAGAAGGTGCTATCCGAGTACCGCGGCGCCTCCCAGCAACGGCACCGCATTCTGAAGGGTTTCCTGCCGTTCTGGCGTTCGGTGAGCCAGACGTTGACGCAGGTGGACCGCAACATCACGAGCCTGAAGGACAGCGCGGCAAGGATCGACGCCAACGTGCTGAAGCTCGACAAGATCAGTGCCCGCGGCAACGACGCCGCGCACGCGCTGACGACATCGGCATCCACGCAGTTCTTCGTCGCCGCCTTGGTAATGATGATTGCTGTCGGCGGCGCCTTCGTCAACTTCAGGCTGATCGCGCTGCCGATGGCGGCGATGGTCGGCGGTGGTGACTACGTCACGGGAAACCTGCAGGCCTCCGAGTTGGCGGCGCTGGTGATCATCCTGTTCGAAGCGCTGATGGGCCTGTTCCTGATGGAAATGCTGCACTTCACTAACTTGCTGCCGCTCGGCAACCTTACCCAGAACATGCGCCGCCGCCTGATGTGGGCGTCGCTTACCGTGCTGCTGGTGCTGGCCGGGTTTGAAGTGGCGCTGGCGGTGATGCGCGACGAGATCATTTCCGCCGGCATGGCGCTTAAACAGCAGCTTAGCGTGGCCGCAGGCGCGGGCGCAAGTCCAGTGGCTGCCGAGGCCGGCTGGGTGACACGCATACCGACATTCGGCCAGATGATTCTGGGTTTCACGCTGCCGTTTGCACTGGCGTTCGTGGCGATCCCGCTCGAGACCTTCGTCAGCGCCGGTCGCACGGTACTTGGCGCGGGGCTGGACATGGCGCTGCACGGGCTCGCGTTCCTGCTGCGCTTCGCTTCCAGCGCAGCCAGGGAAATCGGCCGGTTCATGATCATGCTCTACGACGTGCTGATCTTTGCTCCGCTCGCGATCGAACACTGGGTGGCGAATCATCGCGAAGGCGGCGCGCGCGTCGGCAAGCTGCGACCAGCGGAAGTGCAGCGCCAGCCGGTGCCGCCGTTCAAGTCCGCATCCGGATCGGAGAAGAGCAAATGAGAACCGCATCGAGATTGGCAGTACTGGGAGCGTTGCTGTTCATCGCTGCCTGCGGACCGCAGGTCAACCACCAGCAAGCGGTATTTGTGTTGCTCGACACCTCCGGCACCTACGCAAAGGAGCTGAGCAAGGGGCAGGCCATGGTGAATTACCTGCTGGGCACGATCAATCCCGGCGATTCGCTGGCGATTGGGCAGGTGAAAAGCCGCAGCTTCAGCGAAAAGAACATTGTCGCCAAGGTTAGTATAGGCAAGGATCCGCTCGCGGCCAATACCCAGAAGCGGGCGTTCAGCCAGCAGTTCGCCGACTTTGCGAAGACGACGGAGTTCGCCAAGGGCAGCCGCTACACCGACATCACCGGCGGCATCATCCAGGCGGCAGAATACCTGAACGAGACGCAGGCGGGGAGAAAGACCATCGTGATTTTCTCCGATATGCAGGAGGAACTGGACGACAAGACGGTGCGAAGCATTCCGATCAAGCTTGACGGCATTCGCCTGGTCGCAGTCAACGTCACCAAGCTCTCCACCGACAACGTCGATCCGCGCCGCTACCTCGACCGGCTGGGATGGTGGGAAAAGCGTGCCCGCAGCGCCGGCGCGTCGGACTGGAAAGTGGTGAACGACATGGAGCACCTGGACCGCATCTTCAAAGTGGATTAGTGACGCACTAACCGGGAATTCCCGGTTTTTGCTGAACGCGAGACCGGAACGGGATCACCGAAGCCGGGGTCGGATCTTGCTTCATACATCTATTGGATCGCAAGACAATCGCCGGGCGCATGAAATCAATTTTCATTTGAAAATTGATTTCATGCCGGGATGCAAGCTTAAATTCCGCGCAGTCCTTGACGCGGCGCCAATATCTGTCAGACGGCCACCTGTTTTACCCGTTCCGGTGTAAATGGCACATCGCGCAGACGCCTGCCCAGCGCATCGGCAATCGCATTAGAAATCGCCGCCACCGTGGGGCCTTGCGCTCCTTCACCGACGCCGACCGATGGGGCTTCCGGTCGATTGATCAGGGTCACATTTACCTTTGGAATATCCGGGAATCGCAAAATCGGATAATCCGCCCACGACCTGGTCAGCATGTGCGTTTTATCGAATGCCACGGACTCGCGCAGGGTCCAGCTTGCCGACTGGATCAGTCCGCCTTCGATCTGATTGCGGAATCCATCGGGATTGATGATCAGACCCGCGTCGGCAGCCGCGAACAGGTGCGCGACCCGAACGATCCCGGTTTCCGGATCGACCTCGATATCGGCGACGACCGCGACATACGCCGCATGATTCTTGTACTTCGCGAAAGCGATGCCTCGGCCGTGTCTGCCGTCCCGCGGGCGCTTATTGCGCCAGCCGGCCTTGTCGGCCACCGTTTCAACCACCGCGCGTGCACGCGGATCGTCCAGATGCCGCAAACGAAATTCGAGCGGGTCGGCCCCTGCGGCCTGCGCCATTTCATCCATGAACGATTCCAGCGCGAACACATTGCCGTAGGCTCCGAGGGTACGCAAGGCCGACACGCGTATCGGCATGTCGGGCAACAGGTGGTTGATGATTTTCTGGCGCGGAAAATTGTAAAGCGGTATCGAATTGCGGTCGCCGCCGCCGGCCGGCAGCGGCAGATTTTTTCCCGGTGCGGATTTGAACGGTTGCTTCAGATGCCAGCTTGCCAGCAGGTTGGTACCCTCGCTATCGCCCGGACGCATATTGTGCGAATGGCTCCACAGCTCATGCTGCCAGTCGACGATGCGGCCATTGGCATCCACGCTCCCGCGCATGTGAAATGCCATCGCGGAACCGTACGGCTCCCACGCGAATTCATCGTCGCGCATCCATTGCAGCTTGACCGGCCGCCCCTGCGTCCGGCGTGCCAGTAATGCGACATCCAGCGCTACATCGTCGGCGCCGTTATGGCCGTAGCAGCCCGAGCCCTCGCGGTGCGCGACAACCACGTCGGCCAGTGCCATGCCCAATACCTTTGCCAGATCGGTGCGCAGCCCGAACACGCCTTGCGTGTGGCTCCACACGTACATCTTGCCATCCTTCAGATGCGCGACGGCGCAGGACGGCCCGATGGAAGCATGCGCCTGATACTGGCGCGTGTAGTCGGCCTCGATTGTCTTGATGCCTTGCGGCAAAGGGGTAACGTCGATCTTTTCGCTGGCAATGGAAGTCTGTACGCGCATGGTTTTCATGTGCGCGAAAAGTTGCGCGCCCGCCGGCGGCAGGTCGGCCGGTTCGTCCCACTTCGCGTTTTTCCGTAACAGGTTCATCGCGGCGATCGCCTGTTCCTCCCGCTTCGCCGCGACCGCCAGGAAACTGCCGTCCACGACAACTGCAACGACGCCGGGCAACCGGCGTACCGCGCCGTCATTCACCGACAGCAGGCGCGCACGCGGGGAAGGCGGCCGCACTACTCGTCCAAACAGCATGTCGGGCAACCGCATGTCCTGCACATATGCAGCTCCGCCCGTGACTTTGGCCGGTATGTCGCGCCGCGCGATATCCTTGCCGATCAGCCGATGCAGCATCGGCGGCTTGGGCGCCATTTGCGCATCCGCTTCCCGCTTGAGCAATTCGTCGGTCGTCAGTTCCCAGTAAGTCGCCTTGGCGCCACCCGGTGCGCTGATGGTGCCATCGGCCACTTGCAGTTCGCCGGCCGGCACCGCAAGTTTCTGCGCCGCGGCCTGCAACAGGATCTGGCGCGCCTGCGCGGACGCGTAGCGCAATGCGGTGCCGCTTTGCTCGATCGACAGGCTGCCTGCCGTGACGCCCTCATTGGGCGTGCGCGAAGTGTCGCCGGAAACGATCCTGATGCGCGGCAGTTCCACATCCATTTCATCCGCGACGATCTGGGACAGCGCGGTAAGTATGCCTTGTCCCAATTCGACCTTGCCGGTGAATACCGTCAGCGTGCCGTCCGGGTTGATACGCAGCCAGCCGTCGAGCATGCGGTTGGTCTTGAGGCTGATCGGCAGGGGCTTCGCAGCCGGCGGTTGCTGCGCGTACGATTCCAGCGCAGGCGCCACCGAGAATCCGATCGTCAGCGCGGCGCCCTGTATGAGGAAAATGCGGCGTGCCGGAGAATGGCGCGATGAGGTTTTCATGCCAGCTCCTTTGCTGCGCGTTGTACCGCGCGAATGATGCGGGTATGCGTGCCGCAGCGGCAAAGATTGCCGGCAAGTGCGGTACGAATCTGGTCCTCGGTCGGAGATGGATTGCTGTCGAGCAGCGCCTTTGCCGACATGATCATGCCGGACGAACAATAGCCGCATTGCGCTGCCTGCTCGTCGATAAATGCCTGTTGAAGCGCATGCAGTTTCGATGCCGAGCCCAGTCCTTCCAGCGTGGTGACGTTGCGCTTGCCGACTGCGGAAGCTGGCGTCACGCACGAGCGTACCGGATTTCCATCGAGCATCACGGTGCAGGCGCCGCATTGCGCAAGCCCGCAACCGAATTTGGCGGCGTTGAGTTCGAAATCGTTGCGGAGAATGTATAGAAGCGGCGTTTCCGGTGCGGCCGGCGACATACGATTGCGTCCGTTAATCTTGAGAGTGATGCTCATCGTTTGGATCCTTTCTCAACTAGTCACTGCTTGCATCAAGCATTCACTGCCTGTTGCAAGCAGAATAACCCACGGGAATTACCGGGCGGCAGCGCGATCATAGTAACGGCGGTCGAAATATTTGCCGGCGTCCGTCAACTGTTTCTGCGGCTGGCCGTATTTGCTGCGCAATGCCAGCACATTGCGGATTCCTTCCGCGTCGATTGCCCCGTCGCGCTGCAGACCATGGTCCAGCAATTGAGTCAGCGCGCTTTTGGCCAGCGCCGGCGTCATGTCGCGGATATTCGCCACCAGCAGCGCTTCCGCGACCGGGCGGTTTTTGGGATCGTAGATCCAGTTCAGCCCGGCCCTATAGGCACGTATAAAATTGACCAGCGTTTCCTCATTTTTTTCGCTCCAGCGGCGCGTTGCCACGCCCACCGTGCCCTGGTAGCCGCCGAGCTTTTCTCCGCTGGCCAGCACATTGAAGCCACGCTCGCTCGCCAGCAGATCGAACGGTGTGCGCAGCAGCGTGCCGTCGTTCTTTCCGGCGATCAGTTCGTTATAGCGGTTCGCCGTGCCGCCTGCGCGCACAAACTTGACGTCGTTTTCGCTCAGGCCGTTGCGTGTCACGGCTTCGCGCAGCACGAAGGCAAATCCGGTGGTCATCGCATCGACTCCCAGCGATTTTCCCTTGAGATCGGCAAAGCTCTTGATCGGTGCCGCAGTGACTACCGACAGCAAGCCGTTGTCGCCGCCCATGAAAGCGAACAGATCGGGTTTTTCGACCGGTGCCTCGCCTTGTCCTTCCTGATAGGCGATGACGTTGTCGATACTGGCGAAGCCGAGATCGAATTTGCCCGATAGCAGATTCGTGACCAGGAAGCCGGAATTGGGCGTAAAACTGAGCTCCACCGCCAGCTTGTTATTGGCGAAAAACCCTTGTCGCTGCGCGGCCCAGATCGGAAGGTTCCAACCGCCGTCGAAGGCGATCACTTTGACCGTGACCGGTTTGTCGCCGGGCGCGCTTTGGGCGTGCGCAGCCAACTGGCAAAGCGTGGCGAGGAACACTGCGGCAAATAAACGCAACTTCATGAGAGTCTCCTTTTTGTGGGTAAATCCGGCGGTGCGGCGGTCGAGTCTCGCACCATGAGTTGGGGTGTCAATGTGATGCGTACCGGCGCCGAAGCGGGGTCACGGATATGATCGAGCAGCAGGCGCGCCGCCTGGCGGCCCATCTCCACATGCTGGATGCGCAGCGATGTCAGTGGCGGATTGAGCATATCGACCAGCGGCATGTCGTTGTGCCCGACGATGGATACATCGCCCGGACAGGACAGGCCGCGGGCGGCCAGCGCATCGTAACAGCCGAGCGCGATCAAATCGTTGGCCGCGACAATTGCGGTCACATCCGGGCAGGCATCAAGCAGTGCGCAACAGGCTTTGGCGCCTGCGGCGCGCGTGAAATCATCGCATTCGACGACGGCAGCAGAGGCAAGCGCGCGACTTTCCATCGCGAGCGCAAATCCCTGCGCCCGACTGGCGCCTGTCGCCAAACGGCTGGGACCGGCAAGATGACCGATACGCGTGTGCCCCAGGCCGGCCAGATGATCCACTGCCAGCCTCATCGACAGGAAATCATCATTGACGACTTCCGGTATATGGCGATCGTCTTCCCCCCGATTGACAAGCACTGCCGGCATGTTTTCCGCAAGACAGCGTTGCACGAGAAAGTCTTGCCGCGACGCCGTTGCAATGATCAAACCGTCGACCATGCTTCCCAGCATGCGCTCGAGCAAGCGGTTTTGCTCGGCGGGGGCTCCTCCCGTATTGGCCACCAGTACCGCGAAGCCGGCCTTGCTCAGTTCTTCTTCCAGGCCGCGCACAATCGGAGGAAAAACCGGGTTCGTGATATCCGGCAGCAACATGCCGATTAGCTGCGAGCGGCCGCCGCGCAATGCGGAAGCTGCATTATTCGGGCGATAGCCGAGATGCTTGGCGGAAGCCAGAACGCGTTCTACCACTGCAGTGCCGAGCAAGTGGCGGGTGGCGGGATTGAGAGCACGCGACACGGTCGAAGGATTGACAGCCGCATGCTGCGCGACATCGCGGATGGTGGGCCGGCGGCGCTGCAAAGTTGGCAAATTCATATCGCTATTCGTGCAAACGATTGCTGATTTTTCCCAAAATAAAGCATATCTTCCCGAGAGTGCACTAATTGACAAAGCGTAGCGCTTATCGCATAGTATGCATACGTTTGCATAAAATATCAAATCATGAACAATAGTTCTTCCAATACCGCTGGTGCGCGTTCGGACGGAATCGTTACCGACGACTCATCGTTGACGGGGATCGTACTTAGGTCGATGGCCGGAACTACCGACCCTCGGCTGCTCGAAATTGTTACTGCGCTGGTTCGCCACGCTCATGCCTTCGTTCGTGAAACAAAGCTGACGGAAGAAGAATTCGAGCGCGGCCTGGCTTTTCTCGCTGCGGTTGGTCAGGCAACCGGCCCCACCAAAAACGAAGCGGTCTTGCTGGCCGATATATTGGGCATCTCAACGCTGGTATCGCTGCTCAATAACAAGCGCGATCCTTCTGTTACGGCGTCCGCCTTGCTTGGACCCTTTTGGCGCGAAAACTCGCCGCGCTGCAAGCTTGGCGAGAACATTGCGCGCGGCGATACAACCGGTATACCGCTCCAGGTAAGCGGTCGTGTCACGGACGTTCGTGGAAAGCCGATTGGCGGCGTCGATATCGACGTCTGGCAGGCATCGCCGGTCGGCTATTACGAAAATCAGGATCCAAGCCAGCCGCCGATGAATTTGCGCGGATGTTTTTCCACCGATTCCGAAGGGCGTTACCATTTTCTGTCGGTGCGGCCGGCAGGGTATCCGGTGCCGACGGACGGTCCATGCGGCGAGCTGCTGCGTGCACAGCAGCGACATCCCTATCGGCCCGCCCATCTGCACTTCATGGTTTCCGCGCCGGGATACCGTACGTTGATTACCCAGGTTTTTGCCGATGATGCGGAACACCTGAATTCCGACGTCGTATATGCGGTGCTTAAACCGCTGGTCGGACACTTTGAACAATCGGTCGACAAAAACGGCAAGCACAAGGCCACGCTCGAGTACGATTTCGTGCTTGAACCGGGCGAACAGAAATTTCCCTTACCCCCCATACCGTAGGATTTTTATGCAGGAACAGACTGATTTGGAACGCGCGCCGCGAGCGCGGCTCGACGGGCAGGTAGCCGTGATCGCCGGCGGTACCGGCGCAATCGGACGCGCCAGCGCGAAACGCTTCGCGGCGCTGGGAGCCCACGTGGTTCTGCTGCACAGGGGAAAGGAAGCGGCTGCGCGCGATTTCCTTGCCACTTTGCCGGGCAGCCACGATCAGGTGATTGCATCCATCACGGACAGCGCTCAATTGAAAAGCGCGGCGGAAAGTGTGCGTGCGCGGTTCGGAAGGACCGATATCCTGGTAAACAGCGCCGGCTTTACCAAGCCTGTGCCGGCGGCCGACCTCGATGCACTGACCGACGAATTGATCGACGAAATTTTTGCAGCCAACTGGCGCGGGGTGTTTGCAACCATCCGGGCGTTTCACCCGATGCTGCGGGAGTCGAACGACGGACTGGTGGTCAATGTTTCATCGATCGCCGGTTTTACCGGCGTCGGCAGCAATCTGGCATACGCTGCGGCGAAGGCCGGCATCGACGTGCTGGGACGTTCACTGGCCCGAAGTCTCGCTCCGGCCGTCCGGGTATTGACTGTATCTCCCGGGGTGGTCGATTCCTCCTTCGTTCCGGGACGCGGGCCGGATTTCAATCAGAAAACCTCCGCCACCATGCCGCTCAAGCGGATCGGCACACCGGAAGATGTCGCAGCGGCAATTGAAGCCTGCGCAACGACGTTGCGCTTTTCAACCGGGAATATTATTGTTGTCGACGGAGGACGGTCGCTTTGAACCAGCACAAGACTTTCATCACCTGCGCGGTCACGGGAAACCTGGTCAAGCCGGACCAGACACCGCATCTGCCCATCACACCCGAGCAAATCGCCACCGAATGTCTGGCGGCGGAAGCAGCCGGCGCCGCGGTGGTCCATATCCATGTCCGCGATCCGCAAACCGGCAAGCCGTCGATGGACGTGGATATATATCGGGACGTGGTCGAGCGCATTCGCTCCAGCTCGCGCGAGTTGATCATCAATCTCACCACCGGACCGGGAGGGCGGTTTGTTCCAGGCGAGGACGATCCCAAGATTTACGGAGCGGGAACCACCTTGCTGCCGCCGCTCGAACGTGTGAAACATATAGAGTTGCTCAAGCCGGATATCTGCTCGCTCGATCTCAATACCATGAACAGCGGCCCGGATGTGGTGATCAACACGCCTAAGAACGTACGCAAGATGGCAGCTGCCATGCGCGCGGCCGGGGTCAAGCCTGAACTGGAGATTTTCGATTCCGGCGATCTCAACCTGGCGCTCGATCTGATTCGCGACGGCACGCTCAGCGGTCCCGGTTTGTATACCTTTGTACTCGGCGTGAAATACGGATTCGCGGCGACGCCGGAAACCGTGCTGTATGCGCGCAACATGCTGCCGCCCGGCGCAATATGGTCGGCTTTTGGCATCGGCCGCATGGAATTCCCGATCGTGGCGCAATCATGGCTGATGGGCGGCCATCTGCGGGTCGGCATGGAAGACAACATTTATCTCGAACGCGGCGTACTGGCAAAGAGCAACGCGGAGCTGGTGCAGCGCGCGAAAGAAATCATTCGTTGCATGGGCGGCGAGATAGCGGACCCGCGCGAAACGCGCGCCATTCTCGGTCTGGCTGACAAGAGCCGCCCGGTCTCGGCTCTCTCACAAGGAAAGAAATAGCAATATGTCGTCTTACGCAATTCGTATATCCGAAAAAGCATCGTCCATCGATGCGCTTCAAGTCAGCCTGATCGAAACCGCGATTCCGTCGCCGGGCGCCGATGAAGCGGTGATTGAAATAAAAAGCGCCGGCATCAATCCAAGCGACGTGAAGGCGATGCTCGGAATGATGCCTCATGCGGTATGGCCCCGCACTCCCGGCCGCGACTATGCGGGCGTCGTCGTTGCCGGTCCGACCGAGCTGATCGGCAAGGAAGTGTGGGGCACCGGAGGCGATCTCGGCATCCGGCGCGACGGCAGCCATGCAAAACATCTGGTGCTGCCGAAAAGCGCGGTACGAGCCAAGCCCGCAGGAATATCGCTGCTGGCTGCCGGTGCGGTCGGGGTTCCTTTCATTACCGCGTTCGAAGGATTTCGGCGCAGCGGACTGCCGGAAAAAGGTGACGCGGTCCTGGTATTCGGCGCTAACGGCAAAGTCGGCCAGGCCGCAATTCAACTGGCTACCCGCGCAGGTGCAACCGTGTTCGCGGTCGAGCGGTCGGGGCAGCCTTATCTCGGGCATGCCAGCGGCCCGATCCACCTGATTGATTCGAGCGTTACCAACGTCGTCGATTTCGTGCGCGACCATACCGGAGGACGAGGCGCATCGCTGGTCTACAACACCGTCGGCAGCCCTTATTTCGCGCAAGCCAATGCCGCCATGGCGATCGGCGCCACGCAGATTTTCATCGCCACCATCGACCGCGCAGTGCCGTTCGACATACTGTCTTTTTACCGTGGACAGCACACCTACGTCGGGGTCGACACGCTGGCGCTGGACGCCACTCATTGCGCATCGATCCTGGACCAGCTGCATGCCGGCTTTTCGGACGGTACGCTACAGGCATTCGATGTTGAGAGCGATAACGTTTATTCACTGGCCGACGCCGTCAAAGGCTATAAAAAGGTGATGTCGGGCAGCCGCGAAAGAGTGATGCTTGCATTATGAATCTGACGAAAATACAGGAAGCGCCGGCTTATTTTCCGCCCAATCACAACGATATGCGTTGCTTGCGCCTGCAGGGCAAGGAAGCGGGGCCGAGCGATGCGTTATGGCTGGGCATGTCGCAATTGCTTCCGGGCGGCGGCACTACCCTCGAAGGTTCGGCGGTCGAAAAGCATTACGTGGTGGTGGAGGGCGAATTGACCGTCCGTACCGAGCTTGACGGCGTACTGTCCGAACAGCGCCTGGGGCGGCTCGATTCATGCCGGATCGCTCCCGGTGAAAAGCGCCAGTTGTTCAACCATACCAACCTGCCCGCACTGGTTCTGCTGGCGATGCCGCTGACCTGAGGGAGGATGCACTTCCATTCAAATTTGTGCTGAAAATTAAAAAAGGAGACTATGATGTATCGATTCATTAAAACGCAGCTGAACACGCAGAAGCAGGCAGCAGACGGCAGTTCAATCGGAAGGCGTCTTGCCGTTCTGGCCGGACTGGTTTTGCTGGCGTCGGCAACAGCGCCCGCAGCATGGGCACAGGCATGGCCCAGCAAGCCGGTCAGGATCATTGTGCCGTTCACCCCGGGAAGCGGAACGGACATCATCGCGCGTTCGGTCGGTGAAAAACTTTCGGCTGCGCTCGGCCAGCCCTTCATCATCGAGAACAAACCGGGCGCCGGTGGCACTATCGGCGCTTCACAGGTGGCAAAATCGCCTGCCGACGGCTACACGCTGCTGGTGCACTCCGCCGGCCATGCCGCCAATGCCGCGATCTATCCGAATCTCAACTACGACACCGTCAATGACTTTGCCGGCATCAGCCTGTTGGCCACATTGCCCAACGTGATGGTCACGCCGCCCGATGGACGCTACAAGAATGTGCGCGACGTGATTGCTGCCGCGAAGGCAAAGCCCGGTAAGCTGAACTATGGTTCTGCCGGCGCCGGCAGTGCAACGCACATGAACGCCGAGAAATTCCGTGCCAGTGCCCAGTTCGATGCCGTACATGTTCCGTACAAGGGTACGCCGGAAGCGTTGACCGAGACCATGGCAGGGCGCATCGATTTTTTCTTCGCCCCGCTGGTGTCCGCATTGCCGCTGATTAAGGACAACAGACTCACCGCGCTGGCGGTCGGTTCGGCCAAGCGCTCATCGTTGTTGCCCGATGTGCCGACCACCGTCGAGGCCGGCGTGCCGAACTCGGAATTCAATTTCTGGATCGGCATGCTCGCACCCGCCAATACACCCAAGGACGTCATCGCACGCCTGAACCAGGAGGTACAGAAAGTACTGCAGCTGCCCGAGGTCAGGGAGCGTTTCGTCAGCTTGGGCGCCGAACCGCAGCCGACCAGCGCGGCGCAGTTCGATGCATTCATCAAGTCCGAAGTGACAACACTTGGCGCGATCGTAAAGACTGCGGGTATCAAGGCGAATTGATTCTTCGCCCGTTGCGGCGCCCGCCAAGCTTGGCGGGCGCCCAATTTTTTTTACAGGCAGCAAAAAACCGTTGCGCCGGCCAACTTGGCCGAGGCGTGCAGCCAATCGCTCGATTGATGCGGCCAGCGTGCGCAAAATCGCGCATCGATCCATAAAGCCGGGCGCGCCTGCCTGGCGGCCCAATGGCGTAAAATACGGGCTCAGACTCTCCGGCATATCCTCGGCAATAGCGTGCCCGACGCTGTCTACCACCGAGTTCGTGTAGGCAAAAGCACAACTACCAAAAACTCCTGTCGTTGCTCCGGCCTGGCATTCATGCGGTGTGCCGATGATAAATAGATGGTGGAAGCAGTTGGTGGATTTCTCGCTTTATCAAGTCGATTAATTTAAGATATCTGGCATTGGATCCGGCAGAGCGCCGGGCAGGAAATTGTTTTGGCTTACAGCATAAAAGAAATTTTTTATACGCTTCAAGGCGAGGGCGCGCATGTGGGGCGTCCCGCGGTGTTTTGCCGCTTTTCTGGTTGCAATCTGTGGTCCGGCAGGGAGAGCGATCGCATGAGTGCCGTCTGCAAATTCTGCGATACCGATTTCGTCGGAACGGATGGTGAATTAGGCGCGAAGTATGCCGATAGCGCAAGCATCGCCCGGACCATAAACGGCCTATGGCCCACTGCTTACACCGCGAGCAAATATGTCGTGTTTACCGGCGGCGAGCCGCTGCTGCAAC
Source organism: Burkholderiaceae bacterium (assembly GCA_035995725.1). Taxonomy (GTDB): domain Bacteria; phylum Pseudomonadota; class Gammaproteobacteria; order Burkholderiales; family Burkholderiaceae_D; genus JAQGLW01. The sequence goes on from DASYKE010000140.1 coordinate 13,141, forward strand.
TGGATACGGCGTTGATCGACAGCATGCATGAATGCGGCTTTCAAATAGCGATTGAAACCAATGGCACGTTGCCGGTGCCGGCCGGCGTCGACTGGATATGCGTAAGTCCCAAAATCGGTTCCGGGCTGGTCGTTCGCAAAGGAAACGAACTGAAAGTGGTCATTCCGCAGCTTGGGCAGACGCTGGAACATTACGAGTCGCTCGAATTCGATCACTTTTTCGTGCAACCGATGGACGGTCCCGCTCTGGAAAAAAATACCCGGCTGGCGATCGATGTCTGCAAGCGCAATCCGAAGTGGAAACTCAGTTTGCAGACACATAAACTTCTACAGATACCGTAAAACAGGCACATTATGTTGACCATCACCCGCAAGCTGGAATTCGATGCCGGCCACCGGATTCCGGACCACAAAAGCCAATGCCGCAATCTGCATGGGCACCGCTATACGCTCGAAATCACGCTGGTGGGCGCGGTGATCGAAGAAGAGGGCAGTTCCGACAACGGCATGATCATGGATTTTTCCGACGTCAAGGCGCTGGCCAAGAAACATCTGGTCGATGTCTGGGATCACGCTTTCCTGGCGTATGAAAAAGATAGTGTCGTCCGCGAATTTCTCGATAGTATTCCGGGACATAAAACAGTCGTCATCGATCGGATTCCGACAGTCGAAAATCTTGCGCGAACCGCTTTCAATATCTTGAAGGACGCGTACCGGGACCGTTATGGCACCGGCTTGCATCTGCATAAGGTGGTCTTGCACGAAACGCCGAACTGCTGGGCCGAAATTACCGCGGCGGATTGACCGGATCTGATGAACGACGCCATCTACATGCAGCAAGCACTGTCGCAAGCCCATAATGCGTGGGCGCTGGGCGAGGTGCCGGTCGGCGCACTGGTGGTCAAGGATGGCGAGATCATTGCAACCGGCTTCAATCAGCCGATCGGTACGCATGATCCAACCGCGCATGCGGAGATCATGGCGCTGCGGGCGGCGGCCAGCATACTCGGCAATTACCGGTTGCCGGGCTGCGAGCTATATGTGACACTGGAACCCTGTGCGATGTGCGCCGGCGCGATGATGCATGCACGGCTGGCGCGTGTGGTATTCGGCGCGGCCGACCCCAAGACCGGGGCGTGCGGTTCCATCGTCAATCTTTTCGAGCAGAAAAAACTCAATCACCATACCGAGCTGACCGGCGGCGTGATGGCGCAGGAATGCGGGGAACTGCTCAAGGAATTCTTTGCTTCCCGGCGTCTCGATGCGCAACGCGGGGTTGCGCAAGGTTTGGAAACGGATCCGGTCTGAAAGCGCACCATGGCAACCAGCAAACTTGAAAATGTCGGCGTAGCGATCGTCGCCCCGGGCGGGTATGCGCCGGACGAGACGGCGCTAGCACGCGCGATCACGCGATTGCAGGCACTGGGCTGCCGCGTGAGTAATTATTACGATCCTGCGGCCAAGTACCAGCGTTTTGGCGGGACGGACGATGCGCGCATTGCGCAGCTGCATGCCGCCGCACAGGACCCCGACGTGCAGATTGTGCTGGCGTTGCGCGGCGGGTATGGCATGACGCGCTTGTTGCCCTTGCTGGACTTGAAGATGCTGGCGGCGAGCGGAAAAATTTTTGTCGGGCACAGCGATTTTACCGCTTTGCAGATGGCGCTTCTCGCGCAGACGGGTGCGGTCAGTTTTGCCGGGCCGATGATCTGCGACGATTTCGCGCGCGAAGAGGTCAGCGACTTTACCATGCAGCATTTCTGGCAATGTCTTTCCAATGCGACGCATGTAGTCCGAGCCCACGCACAGGGCAATCCGCTGGTAAGCGCATCCGGCACGCTGTGGGGCGGAAACCTGACAATGCTGACGCACCTGGTCGGTACGCCATACATGCCGCAGATCGAGGGCGGCATTCTGTTTCTCGAAGATATCAACGAGCATCCGTATCGCGTCGAACGGATGCTGCTGCAGTTGCTGCATGCCGGTGTGCTGGCGCGCCAACAAGCAGTGCTGCTCGGCGATTTTTCGAATTACCGTTTGAGCGATTACGACAACGGGTATGACTTCGATACGATGCTTGCCTACCTGAGACAGCGTCTGCCGGCACCGGTATTGACCGGGCTGCCTTTCGGGCATATCCGCGACAAGGCGACGCTGGCGGTCGGGTGCCGGGCTGAACTGGTTTCCGATGCGACCGGCTTCCGGCTCGGCATGAAAGCTTATCCCTATCTCGCTAGCGGATCAGCAAAGTAGTCTTCAGCGACAGGCTTTGGCCGGTCGACAATGGTATCAGTCCGGGCTGGTCCGGCATGTGAAAAGCATCGATCGGATGCGTGATCGGCTCCAGGCAAAAATAATCAAGACCGGGTGGCCGATACAACAAGCTGTAGCCATTGCAGTCGGCCATCGACATTATGATCGACAATCCGCGATCCGGATATTCGATCACGGATTGGCCATCCCAACCGGTGAAGCAGTTATCGATCAGCGGTCCTTGCAGCGGCGCCGGCCGATTATAATCCCAGGTCGGCGGCAACGTGTCCGAATGCGCAACCGGAATCGCATCCGGTCCGGACAGCCAGACACCGGAAGCTTTCGAGCGCAGAAGGGTGGCGTCATTGCATGTGAAATACGGATGCAGCCCGAGACCGTAAGGCAACGACCCCTGGCCCAGGTGGGTCACCTTCAATTCGATGGACAGACCGTCAGGCAGCAGTCTGAAGCTTTGCGTGCTGACGTAATCATAAGGGTTGCCGTCGAATCCATGCGATTCCAGGGATAGCCGTATGCGGTCTTCCGCATGCTCGGCAATCTGCCACGGCTGCAGCCAGCCATCGCCATGGATCGGGTAGGGTTCCCCGGTGCGATTCGGCCGGATCGGATGGAAAACCGCGTCATGCTCGAAGCCGCCGTGCGTGATGCGATTGGACCACGGGACCAGAGGGAAGCAGGCGAGCGTATAACGGTCTTCCGATACGCCATCCCATGGGCGCAGCAGCGGAGTCCATTCGTTCCGCAATTTCCAGTCCCAGCCGGCGAGTCCGCCGCCCAGCGACGGCACCAGCTGCAAGCGGTGCTTGCCGTATTCCAGCGTCAGGATTTCGGTTGCCATCAACGCATTTCCAGTGACTGCATTAGTTGCCGGCTTGTTGCGTCAGCCGCGGAATACGTCCGCTGCGAGACCGGCAAATTTCATTTCGACAGCAAATAGGCCGCCGGCCATCGGCTCACGCTCCAACTGCTCTTTTGATAATCCGGTGGCTGCCGTGGTGATATATAAGGTGGTCAAATTCGGTCCGCCGAATGCGCAACTGGTTATCTGGCTGCATGGCAGCTGAACGGTTTGCAGCACCTTGCCATCGCTATCGCGCCGCGTCAATTTGCCCGCGCCCCAGTGCGCAATCCACAAGCCGCCTTCCGCATCGGTGGTCATGCCGTCGGGCGATCCGTCCTCGCTGGCGAACTGAAGAAATAGCCGCTTGTTGGAAATGTCGCCGCTCTCCGGATCGACATCGAATGCATAGACGCGGCCATTCTCGCTATCGTTGTGATACATGGTCTTCCGGTCCAATGACCAAGCGGGGCCGTTGGTGACCGGATAGCCCGAATCCATTTTCACAACGCTCATATCCGGTGCCAGCCGATATAGCGAACCGCTCGGTTGCCGGCAGCCGAAATCCATGGTGCCGGCCCAGAAATATCCATGCCGGTCGCACTTGCCGTCATTGAAGCGATTGCCCGGCAGGTGAGCCTCCGGTTGCGCCAGACGCTCCAGCTTTTCCGTTGCAGGGTCGAAAAACGCGAAGCCATGACGCAACGTCACGATCAATCCCGCACGGTCGGCACGTTCAGCCACGGCGCTGATTTCCTGGTCGAATTGCCAGCTGGTTTGCTTTTGCTGCGGTCCGTAGCGATGCAGGCGATGATTCAGGATATCCACCCAGTACAGAGCCTGTTCCCTGACGGACCAGACCGGCCCTTCGCCAAGGGCCGCATGGGCATTCCATATGCATTGTGGGGTTTTCAATGGGTTGCCTTTTCAATCTGGTTTGCACCATGGAAATTGCCGTTGAGCATCGCACCGCCGGACGATCCTCTCGGCGCTGCACTCCCGTCGGTCGTCGGTGCACTCCCTTCGGCGACCAACGAGAGTGCACAGCTCGCAGGGAATGTGACCGCAGGGAATGCAAGGCCAACGCCACCGCCAGTGCCCATCGTCAGCGCCACGTCATCGATCGGATTGCCGAACCACTCCTGATTGTGACGTTTTGGGTTTTTTGTAGTCATAACCTGTTCAGGGAAACTTGCAGCAGGCGAAAAATGTCTTTGCTTGCGGATATTGAGTGGCCAACCCATCGAAAGTTCAGGAGAAAAAATGTCATCACAGAACGATTTGGCGAAATACGGGAGTCTCAGGGACAAGCGCGTATTCATCACCGGCGGCGGTTCGGGTATCGGAGAAGGGTTGGTCAGCGCATTTGCGGAGCAGGGCGCGAAAGTGGCATTCGTCGATATCGCGACCGAACCCAGCCTCGCACTGTGCGAACGGCTGGCTGCGGCCGGTCATCACAAACCGCTGTTCCGGCATTGCGACATCCGCGATATCCCAGCGCTGCAAGCGGCGATGCGGGAACTGGCGCAGCACATAGGCGAATTCGATGTATTGGTCAACAATGCCGCCAACGACGAGCGGCACAAGATCGAGGACGTGACGCCCGAATATTGGGATGACCGCATCGCAATCAACCAGCGGCCCATGTTTTTCACCTGCCAGGCGGTCATTGCCGGCATGAAGAAACGCGGCGGCGGCTCGATCATCAATCTTGGTTCGATCAGTTGGCACATGGCTAGCGGCGGCTACCCGGTTTATACGACGGCCAAGGCTGCGGTCAGCGGATTGACGCGCGGACTGGCGCGGGATTTGGGTCCCTACAATATTCGTGTCAATACTGTCACGCCGGGCTGGGTGATGACCGAACGCCAGATCAAATTGTGGCTGGACGAAGAAGGAGAACGGTTAATTGACCGAAGCCAATGTTTGCCGGGCCGCGTGTTGCCCTGGCATATTGCACGGATGGTGCTATTCCTGGCATCGGATGACAGTGCGATGTGTACAGCGCAGGAATTTATCGTCGATGGCGGGTGGGTGTAAGCTGATGTTTATTGAATAAAAAAACTTTATTTTTGTTTTAATGAAGTAATATTTATTTTAATAAAGGGAACAGTAACTGCTTTCCCTGTTCAAACATGATCGATCAATTTTACCCATCGACACGATGACAGGACCCACAATCGCAGGGAGTGCAGAGCCGACCGAACCGGGCGCGCCGCTGCTGGGCATTGACTGGGGCACAACCAATCGCCGCGCTTACATGCTGGATGCGCAGGGCAAGCTGGTCCGGCAGTACAGCGATGAATTCGGTATTCTGGCGGTAGCGGGAAACTTCGAGCATGCGCTGGCGGATTTGCTGAAACGGCTGGAGCTGGAGCGCGCGGATGTCGTGATGTCGGGTATGGTGGGCAGCCGCAACGGCTGGCGGCAAGTGCCTTATCTGTCGGTCGATCAACCGATATCGGCACTCGCGGATGCAATGCTCGAAGTGGACACGGCGCTGCCGAATGTACGCTGCCGTATCGTGCCGGGTTATCGGTTCGTCGACTCGCATGGTACGCCGGACGTGATGCGCGGCGAAGAAACCCAGGTACTTGGCGCATTGTCGCTCAGCGCATCGAGCGGCTGGTTCCTGCTGCCCGGCACGCATAGCAAATGGGTGCGGATTGAAAATGAAACTATTGCCGAAATCATGACCTTCATGACCGGAGAGCTGTTCGCATTGCTATCCCATCACGGCACGCTCGCAAATTTGATGCAGGAACAGCAACCGGTCCCCGCGGCGTTCGAGGCCGGTTTGACGGCGGGCCGGCATGGCAGTTTTACCCACGCGGCATTCGGCTGCCGCGCGCTGGTAGTGACCGATGCGATGCCCGCCGCGCATGCCTGGTCCTACCTGTCGGGACTCCTGATCGGGGCCGAGCTTCAGGAAATCCGGCAAAGAACTACCGATCAGGCACGATTGCCGGTGCAACTTATCGGTTCGCCGGCGCTTGCCGCGCGCTATGTCCAGGCGCTGGAATTTTTTGGGATGTCCGCACAGGTATGGCTACCCGACGAAGTATATGTCGCGGCGTTGCATGTTCTGGCGGGTATCAATAAATAAAGGAAATATCATGGCTTTGCTCGACGATTACCCTTGTCCGCTGATTGCGATCCTGCGCGGGCTCACACCATCCGAAGCGCCTGTCGTGGGACAGGTGCTGTTCGATGCCGGCTTCCGTTTGCTGGAAGTGCCGCTGAACCGTCCCGGAGCGATCGAAGCGATCCAGGTATTGCGCCGGATCGCGCCGCCCGATGCGCTGATAGGCGGCGGCACCATGCTGACTCCGAGCGACGTGGATGCCGTCGGCGAAGCCGGCGGCCAGATGATGGTGTCTCCCAACTGCGATCCGGAAGTGATCAGGCATGCGGTCAAAAAAGGATTGCTCGCGCTGCCCGGGGTCGCAACGCCTACCGAAGCCTTTGCAGCGCTGGCGGCAGGTGCGCATGGGCTGAAGCTGTTTCCCGCCGAAATGATTGCACCCGCCGTCGTCAAGGCACTGCGCTCGGTGCTGCCCGCGAAAACGTACCTGCTTCCGGTTGGCGGAATCCATCCGGATAGCATGGGTTCCTATGTTGCGGCGGGTGCCGACGGCTTCGGGATTGGCAGCCAGCTCTACCAGCCGGGTATCGATCAAGTGGCGCTAAAGCGCGCCGCCGCCGCGTTCATGCAGGCACGTGAGGCGATTCTTCAGCAGCGCTAGGTTTTGCCGGGCAGCCCACCCGTGGACGGATTACTCACTTGGCGCACAGGGCGGCGGTGGATGGCCGCTATCCGCTGCGTGATTTGCTGCAGCATGAAATGGTAAAATACAAGGTTAATCGATTCACGACCTTAAAGGCTTTTGTCAGTGCTTTCCACAGCTAACATCACAATGCAGTTCGGCCCCAAGCCGCTGTTCGAAAATATTTCCGTCAAATTCGGCGAAGGCAACCGTTACGGCTTGATCGGCGCCAACGGTTGCGGCAAGTCCACCTTCATGAAAATCCTGGGCGGCGATCTGGAGCCGTCGGCCGGCAACGTGATGCTCGATCAAAACGAGCGTCTGGGCAAACTGCGCCAGGACCAGTTTGCATTCGAGGAAATGCGCGTGCTGGATGTGGTGATGATGGGCCACACCGAAATGTGGGCGGCGATGGCCGAGCGCGATGCGATTTACGCCAATCCGGACGCCACCGACGACGATTACATGAAGGCCGCCGACCTGGAAGCGAAATTCGCCGAATATGACGGCTACACTGCGGAAGCGCGTGCCGGTGAATTGCTGCTCGGTGTCGGCGTGGCGATCGAACAGCATCAAGGCCCGATGAGCAACGTGGCGCCCGGCTGGAAACTGCGCGTACTGCTGGCGCAGGCGCTGTTTTCCAATCCGGACATTTTGCTGCTCGACGAGCCGACCAACAACCTCGATATCAACACGATCCGCTGGCTTGAAGACGTGTTGAACCAGCGCAACTCGACCATGATCATCATTTCGCATGACCGTCACTTCCTGAATCAGGTCTGCACCCATATGGCCGACATGGATTACGGGACGCTGAAAGTCTATCCGGGCAATTACGACGACTATATGCTCGCTTCTTCGCAGGCGCGCGCGCAGCAGCTATCGGCCAATGCGAAGGCGAAGGACAAGGTTGCGGAACTGCAGGATTTCGTGCGCCGCTTCTCGGCCAACAAATCGAAGGCGCGCCAAGCCACGTCGCGCGCCAAGCAGATTGAAAAAATCAAGGTCGAGGATGTCAAGCCGTCCAGCCGCGCCAATCCGTTCATCCGCTTCGATGGCGAGAAGAAACTGCATCGCCTCGCGGTGGAAGTCGAAGGCATATCCAAAACTTACGATCGCACCATTTTCAAGAGCTTCAACCTGATGGTCGAAGCCGGTGAAAAGATCGCGATCATCGGCGCCAACGGAGCCGGCAAGACGACACTGCTTCGGTCCGTAGGCGGCGCAGATGTCTGCGGCCTGCGGCCCGACGGCGGGCGCGTGAAGTGGGCCGAGAATGCCAATGTCGGTTACATGCCGCAGGACCCGACCGAAGATTTCGCGACCGATAAAACCCTGACCGAGTGGATCGATCAATGGACCCGGGAAGGCGACGACGATCAGGCCGTGCGTTCTATCCTGGGACGCCTGCTGTTCAGTGGCGACGATGTGAAAAAGCCGGTGAAGGTATTATCCGGCGGCGAGAAGGGCCGCATGATGTACGGCAAGCTGATGCTGGGCCGGCACAATGTGTTGCTGATGGATGAACCGACCAATCACATGGACATGGAATCGATCGAATCGCTCAACATCGCGCTCGAAAAGTATGCCGGCACGCTGATTTTCGTATCGCACGACCGGGAGTTCGTGTCGTCGCTGGCGACCCGGATCCTGGAAGTGAAGGAAAATGAAATCACCGATTTCCAGGGCAGCTATGAAGATTATCTGACCAGTCAGGGTATCGAATAAGGATCGACGGGAAAGCAACTGCAATCCTCGTTGCTGTTGCGTAAGCGAAACTTGAAAAACGAGTGTAGAGTCTTATATAAGACTTGCCTTCATAGATACGTAACCTGTCGATTTTTTGCCACTAGCCGCCACGCCGAACAGCCATGCAAATTCAAACCATCAAGACCGTCGAATTCGAGCGCCCGCAAATGAACAGTGGTACCAGCTGCACTTCCGCTGCATGGGCGCGCGTGCCGGCGGCATTGTCGCCAGCCGAAAAAACGGCGCTCAAGGAGCGCATCAAGCGCCTGCTGAAGCAAAAGCAGGCAGTGCTGGTTGCGCACTATTACGTGGATTCCGATTTGCAGGACTTGGCCGAAGAAACAGGCGGCTGCGTCTCCGATTCGCTGGAAATGGCACGCTTCGGACGCGATCATCCGGCGAAAACGCTGGTGGTTGCCGGTGTCAGATTCATGGGCGAAACGGCAAAAATATTAAGTCCCGACAAGCGGATATTGATGCCCGATCTCGACGCGACTTGTTCGCTCGACCTGGGTTGCCCAGCTGATGAATTCGCCGCGTTCTGCGATGCGCACCCGGACCGCACGGTCGTTGTATATGCGAACACCAGCGCGGCGGTCAAGGCGCGCGCCGACTGGATGGTGACGTCCTCGATCGGATTGCAAATCGTTGCGCACCTGCATGCGCAGGGCAAGAAAGTCCTGTGGGCGCCGGACAAGCATCTGGGTGCTTATATTCAGAAAAAAACCGGCGCCGACATGTTGCTGTGGCAGGGCTCCTGCCTGGTCCACGACGAGTTCAAGGGGATCGAGCTGGAGTTGCTGAAGCAGGAGCATCCGCGCGCGAAGGTACTGGTCCACCCGGAGTCGCCGGAAGCGGTGGTGGCGCTGGCCGATGTCGTCGGCTCGACCTCCCAGCTGATTGCAGCGGCACAATCGCTCGATGCCGAGGAATTCATCGTCGCAACCGACAACGGCATTCTTCACAAGATGAAAATGGCGGCGCCGGGCAAGCGCTTCATCGAGGCGCCGACTGCCGGCAATAGCGCAACCTGCAAGAGCTGTGCGCATTGCCCGTGGATGGCAATGAACGGCTTGCAGAATCTGGCCGATGTACTGGAGTCCGGCAGCAACGAGATTCTGGTGGATGCCGAGATCGGCCGCAAGGCATACGGCTGCATCGACCGTATGCTCGCCTTTGCCGCGCAGCAGAAAGCCAATGTGCGTCCTTCGGGCGATCTGGCGAAGGAACAGAAGCTGTTTTCGGGCGTCGGCCCGGCATAGGCTTAGGCCGGCTGGTACGCAGAAACGTCGGTTGGAGTCTCACCGAGTACAGAGCACCATTGCGCCCAATGCGATAATTTGAGAGGCGGCACGCACGGCATGCATGTACTCTCATTGGTCGCGCAGCGCCTTTCGCCGCATGCTATTCCTATTTAGCTAGCGTGGCGGCTGGATGGCGAACAGCAGCTGGGAAGCCCCTGTATTTCAGGAATCAAACATTTCGCCCAATGCTGCAACTACAATATCACCGTCGAGCAGGCGCCAATACCGTTGGCAGCGCCTTCGGCAAGGTCTCCGGATAATCCTGGCTGAAGTGCAGCCCGCGGCTTTCGCGGCGCGACAATGCGCTGTTGACGATCAGCGACGCGACTTCGACCAGGTTGCGCAATTCCAGCAGGTCGCGGGTGATGCGGAAGTGTGTGTAGTACTCGTCTATCTCTTCTTTCAGCAGCCGGATCCGGTGCTGCGCACGCTCCAGACGCTTGGTAGTGCGCACGATGCTGACGTAATTCCACATGAAACGGCGCAATTCGTCCCAATTGTGCGCGATGACGACTTCTTCATCCGCATCGGTGACGCGGCTTTCATCCCAGGCCGGCAGCGGTATGGCTTTCGGCCTGGGCTGCTGCTCGATATGCTGCGCAGCGGCGCGGCCGAGCACCAGGCATTCCAGCAGCGAGTTGCTTGCCAGCCGGTTGGCGCCGTGCAGCCCTGTATACGCGGTTTCACCGACTGCATAGAGTCCCGGCAGGTCGGTTCGTCCGGACATATCGGTGACGATGCCTCCGCAGGTGTAATGCGCAGCGGGCACAACCGGAATCGGTTGCTTCGTCATGTCGATTCCGAATTCCAGGCAGCGCGCATAAATCGTCGGGAAATGTTCCTTCAGGAATTCCGGCGACTTGTGACTGATGTCGAGATCGACATAATCGAGGCCGCGCTTTTTCATTTCGAAGTCGATTGCTCGTGCAACCACATCGCGCGGCGCGAGTTCGGCCCGCTCGTCGTGCGCGGGCATAAAACGCGTCCCGGCCGCGGCGCCCACCTGAGGCGGCAACTTCAGTATGCCGCCTTCACCGCGTATCGCTTCGCTGATCAGGAACGACTTCGCATATGGGTGATACAGGCAGGTCGGATGGAACTGGATGAATTCCATGTTGGCGACACGGCAGCCGGCGCGCCATGCCATCGCGATGCCGTCGCCGGTGGCGGTATCCGGGTTGGTGGTATAAAGATAGACTTTACCGGCGCCGCCGGTCGCCAGAACCGTGTGATCGGCTGACAGGGTCAGTACCTTGCCTGTGTCCACATTCTGTACGTAAAGACCGAGGCAACGCGGCGGCACGGCAGTGGTGCCCAATTTGCCGGAAGTGATGACATCGATTGCGTAATGGTTTTCCAGCAAAGTGATGTTCGGATGCGACCGTGCCTTTTGTTCCAGCGTAATCTGCACCGCGTGGCCGGTGGCGTCAGCTGCATGGATGATGCGCCGCTGGCTGTGGCCGCCTTCGCGGGTCAGGTGGAAACCCAGTTCGGCTGTTTCGTCGCGTGTGAACGGTACGCCTTGCTCGATCAGCCATTCGACCGCTTCGCGGCCGTGCTCGACGATAAAGCGGGTTGCCCCTTCGTCGCATAGTCCGGCGCCCGCAATCAGGGTGTCGGCGACATGCTCCTCGTAGCTGTCGCCCGAGTCGAGCACCGCGGCGATACCGCCTTGCGCCCAGTTGCTGGCGCCGTCGAGCAGCGCGCGTTTCGAGATGACGGCAACTTTGCGCGTCTGGGCCAGGTGCAGGGCGACGGACAAGCCCGCCAGTCCGCTGCCGATGATTGCGACATCAAATTTCATGAGATATTTATTAACGAATCGTGTTGGTATAACTATATTCGATTTGGCGGCATGTCGCAGAGCAATTTCTCGGTTGGGAGTCCGTGATAATCTCTTGTCAAGACCAAGAAAGTCAATGGAACAAGGAATAGTATGACCAAAGTGCTGAAATGGATCGGCTTGACCCTGCTGACTGCAATATTGGCTATGATCGCCGCACTAACCTGGTATCGCGGCGCGAGCCAGCCTGAAATCGACGGCAGGCTCAAAATAGCCGGTTTGCATGCTTCGGTCGATATCGTACGCGATGCGGAAGGCATTCCGCATATTTATGCGCAGTCTCCAGCGGATGCCTATTTTTCCCTGGGATTCGTGCATGCGCAGGATCGGCTGTGGCAACTGGAACTCAATCGCCGCATCGCCTCCGGGCGGATGGCGGAAATACTCGGCCCTGATGCCGTCAATACCGACCGGTTCCTGCGCTCGATCGGGGTGCGGCGCAATGCCGAAGCGATTCTGGCCAATCTTGCGCCGGATACGCGTGCCGCGCTTGACGCCTATGCGCAGGGCGTCAATGCCTATCTGGCCAACCGCACGGAACCGTTGCCGCCCGAATTCCTGATTACGGGCGCACCCGCGCCTGCGCCCTGGCAGCCGGCGGATTCGATCGGCTGGCAAACCATGATGGCTTGGGATCTGGGCGCCAACTGGTCGCAGGAACTGATGCGCATGGGTTTGGCGCAACGCTTGTCGCTGGAGCAAATCAATGCCGTCCTGCCGCCTTACCCGGGCGATCCGGTACTCAAAACGCAGGATTATACGAAACTGTACCGCAAACTGGCAGGCACTACGCAACAACTGACAGCGGTCAAAAAAATTGCGCCGCCATCCCATGTCGAAGGCATGGGCTCCAATAACTGGGTGCTGTCGGGGGCATTATCCGAAACCGGAAAACCACTGCTGGCGAACGATCCCCATCTTGGCTTGTCGGTGCCGTCGTTATGGTACTTCGCCCACATGTCGGCTCCGGGATTGAACGTGATCGGCGCCACACTGCCGGGCATACCGAGCGTGGTGCTGGGCCACAACGATCGCATCGCGTGGGGATTTACCGATACCGGTCCGGACGTGCAGGACCTGTACATCGAACGGATCAATCCGGCCAATCCAAAACAGTACCAGACGCCGGACGGCTGGGCCGACTTCAAGTTACGCACCGAGGTCATCAAGGTGAAAGGCAAGCCGGATGTAACCATCGACGTGCGCGAAACCCGCCACGGCCCTGTGATCACAGGAGCGTTGCCGATCATCGACAAGGCGCCGATCGACGCCAGGAAATACGTGATTGCCTTTGCCTGGACCGCATTGCGGCCGGACGACCTGACGGTGCAAGCCGGCGTCAGAGTGAATCAGGCAAAAGACTGGCAGCAATTCGTGGACGGCCTGAAGTATTTCGGATCGCCGCAGCAAAATATCGTATATGCGGATATCGACGGCAATATCGGTTTTATCGCACCGGGACGGGTGCCGATTCGCAAGCCGGAAAACGATCTCAAGGGCCTTGCGCCGGCACCCGGCTGGGACAGCAGTTACGACTGGGCCGGATTCATTCCGTTCGATGCGCTGCCGCGCCAGTACAATCCGGTGTCGCAACGTGTCGTTACGGCCAACCAGAAAATAGTGGGTCCGGATTATGCGCATTTTCTGACCAGCGAATGGACTTTGCCTTACCGTGCCGACCGGATTGCCGCATTGCTCGATGCAAAACCCAAGCACAGTATGAGCAGCTTCGCGCAAATTCAGAAAGACGATGTATCGCTTGCCGCGCAGGAACTGCTGCCGCTGCTGCGCCAGACGGTCCCGCGTTCGGATCGGGCCAGAACAGCGCTGGCGGTTCTGTCGCGATGGGATGGCACAATGGCTGCGGATCGGTCCGAGCCGTTGATTTTCAATGCCTGGGTGCGCGAGGCGTCACGCCGAATTTTTGCCGACGAACTGGGCGATGCGCTAATGAAGGATTACTGGAAACAGCGCAATGTCCATTTACCGATGGTCAACGTGCTGAAAAACACGGACGGGCAGGGAAAGTGGTGTGAAAACGTAACGCTGCACGCGAATGCCAAGCCGCAAA